>CAZAWU010000031.1:20988-25057 GCA_964488915.1 uncultured Burkholderiales bacterium | reverse complement strand
GGACGCGCCATGCGCGCCACGGCGCAAAATCCGACCGTCGCGGGACTCATGGGCGTGGACATCAACCGCGTGATCTCGACCACGTTCATCATTGGCTCGGCGCTGGGCGCAGTGGCCGGCGTGCTGGTGAGCCAGAACTACGGCATTGCGCACTACTACAACACCGGTTTTCTGCTGGGGCTAAAGGCTTTCACGGCGGCCGTGCTTGGCGGCATCGGCAATCTCACCGGCGCGATGCTGGGCGGCGTGTTGCTCGGGCTGATCGAAAGCTTTGGCGCGGGCTACGTTGGCGATCTCACCGGCGGATTCTTTGGCAGCAATTACAAGGATGTGTTCGCCTTCCTGGTGCTGATTCTGGTGCTCGTGTTCCGCCCCTCAGGGTTGTTGGGCGAGCGCATTGGTGAGCGCGCTTAAGGCCAAATACACGTAGCTGGTTATCTGCGAAAATTCCGATCATGCTTATTTCCGTAAATATCCAGGGATGAGTATAATGTGAGCACGGTTCTGGACTGGTGGCAGCGCAGGCAGCGCAGCGTGCTTTTCGCTTGGGGCGCGTTCATCGTGCTCGCCATCGTGCTGGCGCTATTGCCGTTCGCGATCGACGCGGCATTCGGGCGCACTTGGGTGCGCATTTTCGATTTCGTTTTGTTGTACGTCATGCTGGCGCTGGGTCTGAACATCGTGGTCGGCTACGCCGGCCTGCTCGATCTGGGCTACGTTGCCTTCTACGCCGTCGGCGCGTATCTGTATGCGCTGCTCGCTTCGCCGCACTTCGACGTTCATTGGCCGTTCTGGGTGCTGTTGCCGCTGGGCGCGCTGATTGCCGCGGTGTTCGGTGTGCTGCTCGGTGCGCCGACACTGCGCTTGCGAGGCGACTATCTCGCCATCGTCACGCTCGGCTTCGGCGAGATCATCCGCATCTTCATGAACAACCTCGATCGTCCCTACAACATCACCAACGGCCCGCAGGGCATCAATCTGGTCGACGCAGCCCAGCTCGGCTCGTTCTCGTTTAACCGCACGCAAGAGATCGGCGGCATCACATTCTCCGGCGCGCACAAGTATTACTACTTGTTCCTGGCGCTCACGCTGCTGGTGATTTTCGTATCGTTTCGCCTCGAGCGCTCGCGCATCGGCCGGGCCTGGGTGGCGATCCGCGAAGATGAAACGGCCGCCAGCGCAATGGGCATCGATACGCGCAACATCAAGCTGCTGGCCTTCGCCATGGGTGCGACCTTCGGCGGCGTCTCCGGCGGGCTGTTCGCGAGCTTCCAAGCGTTCGTCAGCCCCGAGAGTTTCGGTTTGATGGAGTCGATCATGATCTTATGCATGGTCGTGCTGGGCGGCATGGGCAACATCCCGGGCGTGATTCTCGGCGCGCTGCTGCTCACCGTGCTGCCCGAAATGCTGCGCTATGTCGGCCCGCTGCAGCAGCAATGGTTCGGCCGCGTGTTCATCGAACCCGCCGACCTGCGCATGTTGTTGTTCGGCTTAGCGCTCATCACGGTCATGCTGCTGCGCCCGGCGGGGTTGTTGCCGTCGGTGCGGCGCCGGCGCGAACTGAAGACAGATGACGAGGCGCGCCTGACGCAAGCTGCATGAACACCAGCGCGCCGCTGTTGGAAATTCAGAGTGTCAACAAGCGCTTCGGCGGGTTGCAGGCGTTGTCGGATGTTTCGCTCACCATCAATGCCGGCGAAATCTACGGGCTCATCGGTCCCAACGGCGCGGGCAAGACCACGTTGTTCAATGTTTTGACCGGCCTCTATCGCGCCGACGGCGGCAGCATACGGTTCCAGGGTGAAGTGCTGCGCGACATGAAACCGAGCGTCGTTGCTGCGCGCGGCATTGCACGCACTTTCCAGAACATTCGCTTATTCGCGCACATGAGTGTGCTGGAAAACGTAATGGTCGGGCGCCATGTACGCACGCGTGCAGGCGTTACCGGCGCGATCCTGCAAACCGGCGCGACCCGGCGCGAAGAGCAAGCAATCGAAGCGCGCGCGCACCAATTGCTTGAGTATGTCGGCGTGGCCCAGTTCGCCGACGAGCTGGCCAAGAATCTTCCGTACGGTTACCAGCGCCGGCTGGAGATCGCCCGTGCGCTGGCCACCGAGCCGGCGCTGCTGGCGCTCGACGAGCCCGCGGCGGGTATGAACGCAACCGAGACAGCGAGCTTGCGCAAGTTGCTTGAGACGATTCGCGCCGACGGCACGACCATTCTGTTGATCGAACACGACGTCAAGCTGGTGATGGGCCTTTGCGACCGCGTCGCGGTGCTCGACTACGGCAAAAAGATCGCCGAAGGCGTGCCTGCCGTCGTGCAGCGCGATCCCCAAGTGATCGAGGCTTACCTCGGCGCTGGAGCAACGCAAGCATGAGCGCATGAACGGCAGCATCCTTTTGGATGTGCAAGGGCTGCGTGTGGCCTACGGCGGCATCAACGCCGTCAAAGGCATCGACTTGCGCGTCGCGTCGGGTGAATTAGTCGCGCTCATTGGCGCCAATGGCGCGGGCAAAACCAGCGCACTGAAAGCCATTGCCGGCGTGCTCGCGCCGGCCGGCGGGCGCATTTTCTACGCCGGGCAAGACGTCACGCGGCAACCTTCGTTTCGCTTGGTGCAACGAGGCCTTGCGCTCGTGCCCGAGGGCCGCGGCATCTTTCCGCAACTCACGGTAGCGGAAAATCTGCAGATGGGCGCCTACTGCCGGCCGGGCGATGCCACCGTGATGCAAGATCTCGAACACGTCTATGGTCTGTTTCAACGCCTGTTCGAGCGCCGCGCGCAGAAGGCAGGCACCTTGTCCGGCGGAGAACAGCAGATGCTGGCGATCGGCCGCGCACTGATGTCGCGCCCGAAGCTCTTGCTGCTGGACGAGCCGAGCATGGGCTTGGCGCCAATGATGGTGCAGAAAATTTTCGAGACCGTGACGCGGGTCGCGCGTGAAGGCGTTACCACACTGCTCGTTGAACAAAACGCCCGCCTGGCGTTGCAAGTGGGCCAGCGCGCTTATGTGCTCGACAGCGGCGCCATCACGCTCGAGGGGGCGGCAGCACAGTTGCTGAACGACAGCAAAGTGCGCGAAGCCTATCTCGGTGAGTAGGGCTCACTGAACCAAGGCAGCTTTGTCATCGACTCACACTCCGATACGCAACTGCCGTGCATGTAACGGCGTATACATCCGGCGGGCCAAAAACGTTTAAGATTGGCGGCGCGCCTTCACAGGGCAGGCGCTCATTGCTAAAGAGCACACTCAGTTGCTCGGGAAAGGGACGAAGCATGAATAAGATGGTTGTTTGCGCGCTGGCGGCGACAGCGCTGGTGACGGGGTGCGGTGGTGGTGGAGGCGGCGGGGGCGGCGGCTCGACTTTCAACTGTACTTCCCCCGCTAACGTGTCCGCGCCCAATATCGATGTCAGCGACACACCGACGGCACTTAGAGCCCTCACCCATGTGTGGGATACGGCTTCGGTAGAGACGCTGTCTTACACGATGGGCAAGTTGTGGATGACGGACGTCGGGCGCACGATTACCGGCTCCGGGCAGATCGCGTGCTCCGGCGGCGGCACGGCCACTATCACCGATACCGATGCCAATCATAGCCTGCTCCAAGTAGGTGACGTGCTCACACTGAGTTTCAACAGCTGTAAGCCGAAACCTTCTTCGACGCTGCTAAACGGCTCGGTCTCCATGGAGGTGACGGCCGTTAACGGCGACCCCTATCAAACAAACACCGCCTCCAACCTGACTTTGAGAATGACTTATACCAATCTTCAGAGTGCGATCACCGCGGCTGCGTGCGGTACCGTGAACATGGCAATGGCCACGGCCGGAAACGGCATATACACCGGTACGATTTCGGGTACAACCTATACGGTCGCCAATACCAACACCAAGCGGACCCTGTCGGGTTTTTCTCTTAACTTCACGGAACCGGAACTGGACGCCAGCACCGGGTGGCCGCAAGCAGGCGGACAAGTAATATTCAGTGGCAGCGGCAGAGTCTCTTCCGCCGATAGCGCTCAGGGCAGCATCAACGGCAGCGTCGACTTCAATACGCCGAGTCA
>CAZAWU010000031.1:16705-20888 GCA_964488915.1 uncultured Burkholderiales bacterium | reverse complement strand
CAGGCGGCATGGGTGAACCCCAGCGCCTGCGCCTGCGCTTCGAACTGTTTGAAGCCATCGGGCGTCACGAAGCGCGTAACCGGCAAATGATGCAAGCTCGGCTGCAAGTACTGGCCGAGCGTTAGCATATCGACCTGGTGCGCGCGCAGATCGCGCATCACCTGGACGATTTCTTCGTCGTTTTCACCCAAGCCGAGCATCAGCCCCGATTTCGTCGCGACGGCGGGTACGCGTGCCTTGAACTCGCTCAGTAGTTTCAGCGAATGCGCGTAATCCGCGCCAGGACGCGCCTGCTTGTATAAGCGCGGCACGGTCTCCAGATTGTGATTCATGACATCCGGCGGCGCGGCACACAGCGCTTCCAGCGCGCGCTCCAAGCGTCCGCGGAAATCCGGCACCAGCACCTCGATTCTGGTCCGCGGCGATAACTCGCGCACCGCGCGAATACACTGCGCGAAGTGCTCGGCCCCGCCGTCGCGCAAGTCGTCGCGATCGACGCTGGTGATGACGACGTACTTGAGCCGCAGTGCAGCGATGGTTTCCGCAAGATGGCGCGGCTCGTCGGCGTCCGGCGGCTTAGGCCGCCCGTGCGCCACATCGCAGAACGGGCAGCGCCGGGTGCACAGATCGCCCAAAATCATGAACGTCGCGGTGCCCTTGCCGAAGCATTCGCCGATATTCGGACAAGAAGCTTCTTCGCAAACGGTGTGGAGCTTCTTTTCGCGCAGTATGCGCTTGATCTCACCGAAGCGCTCGCCGCCCGGCGCACGCACGCGTATCCACTCGGGCTTGCGCAGTGGGGTCTGCGGCACGATCTTGATGGGAATACGCGCCGTTTTAAGCGCACCCTTTTGTTTTTCGCCAGTGGAACTCACGTACCCCTTCCTATCTGCGCGCTGAGCGCGCGGCCCAATTCTGCCGACAGGGCATCCGTCCCGGCCTCGATGCCTAGGTCGCGCGTTTGCGTGACGCGCATGCCCATGTACCCACATGGGTTGATGCGCGCGAAAGGCTCCAAATCCATATCCACGTTCAACGCCAAGCCGTGATAGGAACAACCGCGCACGATGCGCAGCCCAAGCGCAGCCACTTTCGCGCCGGCCACGTAGACACCGGGCGCGCCCGCACTGCGCTGCCCCTCCACACCGTGGCGGCTCAGCACATCGATCACCGCTTGCTCCAAGCGCTGCACCAGGCCGCGCACCGTCAAGGCGCGGCGTTTGAGATCGATAAGCGTGTACGCCACGACCTGCCCCGGGCCATGATAAGTCACCTGGCCGCCGCGATCACAACGCACGACCGGTATGTCGCCAGGCGCGAGGACATGTTCCGCCTTGCCCGCCAGGCCGAGGGTCAATACAGGCGCATGTTCTACCAACCAGATTTCGTCCGCCGTGGCATCGTGGCGATGCTCGGTAAAGGCACGCATGTCATTCCAGCACGTCAGGTAGTCGACGCGGCCACGCCTAAGTACCGCGACAGCTGCGTTCGCGCGCTCGTGCACGCTGCGCTCCGCTGCCAGTATCCCAGCCATCACAGCACGACCTGCACGGATTCGTGGCTGCTCAGTTCACGATAGAGCGCGTCAAGCTGCGCCCGCGACAAAGCAACGATGGTACAGGTTAGGCTGAGATAAGTTCCCTTACCGCTCGCGCGCATTTCCATGGTGGCGGGATCGAAATCCGGTGCGTGCTTGAGCACGATCTCGGCAATCGCTTGCGCAAAACCGTCGTGCGCCCTGCCCATGATCTTAATGGGGAAATCACACGGAAACTCGAACAAGTCGGGAGGTGTTTGATCGCGCGGATTCATACCGTTTCGACCGGAGGTTGAGCGAGAAGATCCTGTTTGTAGCGTTCGAATAATCCGATGAGGCGCCGTGTGACTGGCCCTGGCGTACCGTCGCCTACGCTGATGCCGTCGAGATTGGTGATCGGCAGCACCTCGCGCGTGGATGAAGTCAGCATCATCTCTTCGGCGCCGCGCACCTCGCTCTGCGCGACCGTGCGCACTTCATAGGCGAGACCGGCCGACTGCGCCAGTTCCAGCACCACATCGTAAGTAATGCCGGGCAAGATCAGGTTACTCTTGGGCGGCGTCAACAGCACGCCGCCGCAAACCACGAGGATGTTGCTCGAAGATCCCTCGGTAAGAAATCCGTCGCGGAACAGCACGCATTCGGCGGCGCCCGCGGACACGGCGGCTTGGCGCAGCAGGACGTTGCCCAACAGCGCGGTCGACTTGATGTCGCAGCGCAGCCAGCGGTTGTCGGTTAGCGACACGGCGCGCACGCCCTGCTCGCGTTGCTCGCGGCTCGGCGTCTTCAAGGGATTGCTCATGATCAACACCGTCGGCACCGCATCGGCCGGAAAGGCGTGATCGCGCTTGGCTACACCGCGGGTGACCTGCAGATATACCGACTGGTCGGCCAGCTCCTGCAGGGCAACGACGCGCTCTATCAACTGCTGCCATTGCTGTGCCGAGTGCGGGTTGCGCAAGCCAATCGCCTCCACGCTGGCCTGTAGCCGCGCGAGGTGCTGGGCAAGACGAAAAACCCGCCGCTGGTAAACCGGAATGACTTCGTAGACGCCGTCGCCGAACATGAAGCCACGGTCGAGCACGGGCACGCGCGCTTCTTCGAGCGGCAAGAACTGCCCGTTGAGATAGATCACAGCAAACCTCGCTATTTCAGCATCAAGCGGATGCTATCCCACATGCGCCCGAAAAAACCCGCGGGCTGAACCGCTTTTACAGTGACGACCTGGTATTCCGCCACCACCTTCTCGTCTAACGTAAGCTTCAGTGTGCCGACCGGTTGTCCCTTCGAGAGCGGCGCCAACAGCGGTTGCTGGCTGGTCAGACTCGACTTGAGACGGTCGAAATCTTGCCGTGGCAACGAGAAGTAAAGATCGCGGTCGAAGCCCACCGGCACCGTTTCCTCGGCACCCTTGTAAACCGGCAAGGAATGGACCGTGTCGTCTTTCTTGAACAGGCGGCGCGTGTCGAACGCTTGAAACCCATGATTCAATAGTTTTTGGCTTTCGACCGCGCGCGCTGATTCGGACGCGGTGCCTACGACGACGGACAGCAAGCGCCGATCACCACGCTTGGCGGAAGCGACTAAGCAGTAGCCCGCGTTCTCAGTGTGGCCGGTCTTCACGCCATCGACTGACGGATCGATCCACAACAAACGATTGCGGTTGAGTTGCGTAATATTGTTGTAGCGGTATTCCTTGACGGAATACAACGCGTAGCGGTCAGGGAAATCGCGGATCAGCGCCGCTGCCAAGCGGCCAATATCCATCGCCGTCGAGTAGTGTTCGGCGTGCGGCAGTCCTGTCGCATTCTTGAAGTGCGAGTTCTTTAGTCCCAGCGCTTGCGCTTGCTTGTTCATCAAATCCGCAAAAGCATCTTCGGAACCAGCGATGCCTTCCGCCAATGCAATGCTCGCATCATTGCCCGACTGTGTGATCATGCCATGCAACAGCTCTTCCACTTTGACCGGCGTTTTCGGGTCGATAAACATCCGCGAACCCTCGGCTTTCCAGGCGCGCTCGGATACCGGCAACTGCTGCGAGAGCATGAGCTTCTGCTGTTTCAGTGCGTCGAACACCAGATAGGCCGTCATCAGCTTGGTGAGCGAGGCTGGTTCAACGCGCACATCCGCACTCTGGCTGGCGAGCACTTGATCGCTCAACACGTCGAGCAACAAGTAGGATTTCGCCGCGATGCCGAGCGTGCCAGCGGGCGGCGGCCCGCTCTGAATGGGAGCAGCTTCGGCTGAGTCGGGCTTCTTCGCCGCGCTGGCAGGCAGCGCCAGCGCGAGCAGCATCGAGATTGCGATCAGTCGCATGGTCGGATCACTCACGGAAGTCGAATTATAAAGGTACGAACGGAACGCTCCGGCTAAGTGTGGCCGGCCCGTCTGCTGAAACTCATCAAAATCGCGTCAAAACCGGGCTAAATCCTGTCATACGCGCGATGCGTTGAGCCGCCGCATCCGCCTCGACGGCGGAGCGGTACGGGCCCGCGCGCACGCGCAACAAGCCATCACGATCAGCCACATGCAGCAGGTCGCCAATCCAATCGAGCCGAGCAGCCACGCGGCGGTAAAAACTCTCGGCGCTGGCAGCGCTCTTGAACGCGCCGAGCTGAACAAAATGACCCGCCGGCGACCCTCCCA
>CAZAWU010000031.1:0-16605 GCA_964488915.1 uncultured Burkholderiales bacterium | reverse complement strand
TTGGTTACCCGCGCATAACTGGGAAGCGGCAGTGTGGGATGCGCCGCGGTCATGGCGTACATATCGTAGATTTCCCCCGTGGCCGTTGGGCTGCCGTGAAATTTCCGGCCATACCAAGAGGCGCGCCCCGTTATCCGCGTACCGGCGGGCACCGCAGCCGGTGTATAGGTCTTACCGAACACGGTATACGGCTGATTGGCGAACTTGTGCAGTGGCTCGGCGCGCGGAACCGCGTCGGCGACCGACGCGAGATCGGAGGGCGGATTGGCGCCTGGGCCATCGTTCTCATAGTACTTGCCCGCGCCCGATGTTGCCGCCGGCGCTGACTGCGATGGTGATTGCGATGGCGCAGGTGCTGGCCGCTGTTCCGAAGTCGCGCACCCGGCGCAGAGCACGGCGATCATCACAAGGCAACTTTCCAGGCGGGTACGCACTTTAGCTTTTCACCAACGGCCGGTGCGCATGGATGCTCATCAGCATACCCAGCCCAAGCAAGATCGTCAGCATTGAAGTTCCCCCGTAGCTGATGAGCGGCAGCGGCACACCCACCACCGGCAAAATGCCGCTAACCATGCCCATGTTCACGAACGCGTAAGTAAAAAACGTCGTCGTGATGCTGCCCGCCAGCAAGCGGCTAAACGGCGTCGCCGCTCGCAGCGCAATATAAAATCCGCGGCCGATCAGGCATAGATACACCACCAGCAGCGACAAGTTGCCGGCGAGGCCGAACTCTTCGCCAAAAACGGCGAAGATGAAATCGGTTGTGCGTTCGGGCAAGAAATCCAGGTGCGCCTGCGTGCCGTTGAGCCAACCCTTGCCGACCGAGCCGCCGGAGCCGATGGCAATCGTCGCTTGAATGATGTGGTATCCGGCGCCGAGCGGGTCTTGCGCCGGATCGAGCAATGTGAGCACGCGCTGGCGCTGATAATCGTGCAGCATCGACCAGACCAGCGGCAAACTCGCTCCGGCCAGCACGCCGAGGCTGAAGATCAGCTTCCAACTCAATCCGGCCAGGAACAGTAAGTAGATGCCTGAGGCGCTCACCAGCAACGCCGTGCCCAGGTCCGGCTGTTGCACGATGAGCGCAGCGGGTATCGCCAAGATCAGAGCGGCAACACCAAAATCCAACAAATGCAGACGGCCTTCGCGTTTCTGGAAGTACCACGCCAACATAAGCGGCAGGGCGATCTTCATCAACTCCGAAGGCTGTATGGCTATGCCAAGATTCAACCAACGTCGCGCGCCGTTCCTCACTTCTCCGAACAGAGCGACGCCGATAAGCAAGACCACGCCGAGCACGTATAGGGGCACGGCGATTTGCTCCAAGCGCTGCGGAGAAAGATGAGTGACTATGCACATGACCAGTCCCGCGAACGCAACATTGCGCAGCTGGTCGCTCATTCGATCCATGTCCTGGCCGGAAGCGCTGTAGAGCACGACAAACCCAAGCACCATCAAGGCCGCCGCGAACACGAGCAACCAGCCGTCGAAGCGGCTGATGAACCTATTCACCCAGTAGGCAATGTTAATCGTGCTCGGCATCCTCCGGCTCCTCCTCGGTTTGTGCCTGTCCCGGTACTTTGCCAAGCAAGTAGTAGTCGAAAATCGCGCGCGCTACCGGCGCGGCCGTCGCGCCGCCGTGGCCACCGTTCTCGACGATGACCGCCAGAGCGATTGTCGGGTTCTGAGCCGGCGCATAGGCGATGAAGAGCGCGTGATCGCGGTGGCGCTCGGCCACCTTCTTCTCGTCGTATTTCTCGCTCTGCTTAATGCCGATCACCTGCGCCGTGCCGGTCTTGCCGGCGAATGCATATTCGGCCTTGTCGGCCGCGCGCGCAGCGGTTCCGCCCGGCAGCGTTACGGCGTGCATAGCGTCCTTCACAAACGCGATGTGGTCCGCGCGCAGGTTGAGCTGCGTTGCCACCGGTTTGACCAGTTCCTGCTCGACGCTGGCCGCGCTCTCGCGAATCGCCCGAACCAAATGGGGCCGAACCGATAGCCCGTCATTGGCAATGGCCGCCGTCGCGTGGGCCAACTGCAGCGGTGTCGCTTGCCAATAGCCCTGGCCGATACCGGCGATGACCGTCTCGCCCGGATACCACACTTGCTTGAAGCGTTTGCGCTTCCACTCGCGGCTGGGCAGCACTCCGCCCGCCTCGTTTTCGATATCGATGCCGGTCGGACGCCCGAAGCCGAACTGCGCCATGAACACCGCGAGCGCATCGATTTCGAGATCGCGCGCGAGGCCGTAATAGTAAGTGTCGCAAGAAATGACTACGGACTTCTTGAGATCCACGACACCGTGTCCGCCCGCCTTCCAGTCGCGGTAGCGGTGCGCGGCGCCCGGCAGCGAAAAGAAACCGGGATCGTGAATCGTGCTCGACGGGCCGCGCTTGCCCGAGCTGAGCCCGGCCAGCGCCATGAACGGCTTGATGGTGGAACCGGGCGGATAGGCCCCGCGCAGCGCGCGGTTGGTAAGCGGGGTGTCCGGGGAATTGTTAAGCGCATCCCAGTTGGCTTGGTCAATGCCGTCGATAAAGAGGTTCGGATCGTAGGTCGGCATGGAAACCAAAGCTAGTACTTCCCCATTGCGCGGATCGATCGCCACGAGCGCACCGCGACGCTCCCCAAAAACCGTCTCTGCTACTTCTTGCAGCTTGATGTCGATGGTTAGCACCACGTCTCTGCCGGAAGTCGCTTCGTTGCGTCGCAGCGAGCGCAACGCCCGGCCGCCGGCGTCGGTTTCGACTTCTTCAAATCCAGTCACTCCGTGCAGTTCTTTTTCATAACTCTTTTCGATGCCGACTTTGCCGATGTGGTCGCTGCCGCGGTAGTTTGAGCCCTCTTCGCGTGCTTCGATGTCCTGCAAGTCTTTGTCGTTGATACGGCCGATGTAGCCGAGCACGTGTGCGGCACGCTCGCCGAGCGGGTAGCGGCGAAATAACCGTGCATTGATCTCCACGCCCGGAAAGCGGTAGCGATTTACGGCAAAGCGCGCGACTTCCTCGTCGCTTAGGCGCAACCGAATAGGCAGACTGTCAAAGCTGTGGCTGTCTTCCATTAGCTTGTTGAACCGCTTGCGGTCGCGCGGGGTGATGTCCACCACTTCGGAAAGGGCCGCGATAGTCGCCTCGAGATCTTTGATCTTGCCGCGCGTGACTTCCAGCGTGTACGCGGAATAGTTGTCCGCCAGCACCACGCCGTTGCGATCCACGATCAATCCGCGATTGGGTACGATGGGAACGATCGAGATGCGGTTGTTCTCGGCCAGCGTCTGGTAGTGCGCATGCTGCGTTACCTGCAAATACGTCCAGCGCGCAGCCAACACGGCGAACGCGCCGACGATGAGCACGGCAAGCAGGCCGAGGCGCAACCTGAACTCGCGTGCTTCCTGGAGGCGATCGCGCAGCGCAACGCTCACTGCAACTCCTCCGCCTGGAAGCGCTGGCGCGGCACTTCGAGCAGGAAATAAGTGATCGGCCAGAGCGCGGCGCCAACGGCGCTGGTCAAGAAATAGACCGCTCCCGCAGTGCCGGTGTTGCCCTGGAAGGCATTCAGGAACATGACGATGAGTTGGCCGACTACCAGCAGTGCCAACACGTGCAATGCTTGCTGCCAGAGGTTGAACTTCAGAATGCGCACGCGAAAGAGTTGCGCCAGGTGCAGCACCACTGTGTACGCAAGCGCGTTTAACCCGAACAGACTGCCATCAGCGATATCGACCAGCAGCCCCATGACGAAAGCGCTGGTGTGGCCGACCCGGCGCATCTCGTACAGACACCAATGCAGTAACACGATGAGCGGCAAATTCGGCCGCAAGAATGGATAAAACCACGGCAATAGGTAAATCCCGTAGGCCACTACCAGCGTCAGGAAGACGTAACGCCCCGAAGCGCCGATACGCAGCGTCGCTTGCGGATCCGGGGTGATCATGGTTTCGGCAGCACTCCTGGCTGTACCACATCATCAATCTTTTTAGAAGCCGCTTCCGGCTCTGTACTGTTCACTGTATTAAGGGCTGGCGACTGAAGCACCAGATAAAACTTGTTGCGGTCTACGCCTGCGGCAGGGGCGCACGTGATCTTGGCAAACACGAATGCCGCATTGCGTTCGATGTTGCTCACCGTGGCAACGGGCAGTCCTTGCGGGTACGTCCCGTCGATGCCGGAGGTGACCAGTACATCACCGGTCTCGATGTCGGCGTTCACCGGCACAAAAGGTAACTCGAGCGCGTTCGGCCGGCCGCTGCCGAATAGCACTGCACGCAAGCCGGTACGCTGCACCATTACGGGTATGGGCTGCCCTTTCTCGGTGATGAGCGTTACTTCGCTCGAAAAAGGCGAACTGAGCGTCACTTGCCCGATCACGCCATCGGCATCGATCACCGCTTGCCCGGCGAGCACGCCTTCTTGGGTCCCCTTGTTGACGACGATCTTGCGCAAGAACGGATTGCGATCCACATGCAGCAACTCAACCAGCACCGACTTGCCCGCGATTTGCTCTTTGGCGCCGAGAATGCGCCGCAGCGTGGCTGCCTCGGCTTCGACCGCTTTCAAGCGCTGCAATTGCTGCGATTGTTCGAGCAACTGCTGGCGGATCGCCAAGTTGTCTTGCTGCAGCTTCTGCTGAGTGACAAAGAAGCCGTTCACGCGGTCGAGCATTTGACCCGGCATTTGTGCCAGCCGCTGCAAGGGATAGACCGCTCCCGTCAGGGTTTCGCGCAGATGCTTCAAGTAGCCAAAGCGCGCGTCCACGACCATCAGCGCGAGCGAGATCACAACGAAGAACAGCAGGCGCGCCCCCGGCGACGGCCCGCGCACGAAGAACGGTTGCACTTGGCTATCCATGCAACTTGAGGAGTGTGCGCGGGTGAGTCTGCACGACATCGCACCGTCGCGGCTGTGCGCCATCATGCGCTGCGCGGATTGCGCGTGGGCTTGGCTCCAACCGTGGCGAGTAGGCCGCAGCAGCTAGGTTGCGGCGCGCGGTGCTGCTGAGAGGAAAGCTAGTCGTCCGCAAAGATGCCGCTGAGTTTATCCATCTGCTCGAGCGCGCGTCCGGAACCGCGCACAACGCAGGTGAGCGGATCGTCGGCAACGATCACCGGCAAACCGGTTTCTTCCACCAGCAGCCGGTCGAGTTCGCGCAACAGCGCCCCGCCACCGGTCAATACCATGCCTTTCTCGGCGATATCAGCGCCAAGCTCCGGCGGCGTCTGCTCGAGGGCCTGCTTAACCGCGCCCACGATGCTATTGAGCGGCTCGGTCAGCGCTTCGAGAATTTCATTGCTGGAAATGGTGAAGCTGCGCGGAATACCTTCGGCCAAGTTGCGCCCCTTTACTTCCATCTCGCGCACTTCCGAACCGGGAAACGCCGAGCCGATCTCTTTCTTGATCTGCTCGGCGGTGGATTCGCCGATCAACATGCCGTAGTTGCGGCGGATGTAGTTGATGATGGCTTCGTCGAATTTGTCCCCGCCGACGCGCACCGAGGAAGCGTACACGATACCGCCGAGCGAAATCACGCCGACCTCGGTGGTGCCGCCGCCCACATCCACCACCATCGAACCCGTCGGATCCGCAACCGGCAGGCCGGCGCCGATCGCCGCCGCCATCGGCTCTTCGATCAAGTAGACTTGCCGCGCGCCGGCGCCCATCGCCGACTCGCGAATAGCGCGCCGCTCGACTTGGGTCGAGCCGAAGGGCACGCAGATGATGATGCGCGGGCTCGGACTGAACATGCGCGAATCGTGCACCTTCTTGATGAACTGCTTGAGCATCTCCTCGGTGATCGTGAAATCGGCGATGACGCCGTCTTTCATCGGCCGGATGGCAGAGATGTTGCCCGGGGTACGTCCGAGCATCTGCTTGGCGGCTAGACCTACGGCTTGGATGACCTTCTTGCCATTCGGGCCGCCGTCTTGGCGAATGGCAACGACGGAAGGCTCATCCAAAACGATGCCTTTACTCCGCACGTAAATGAGCGTGTTGGCGGTGCCCAGGTCGATAGCAAGATCGTTAGAAAAGTAGCCGCGCAGGAATCCGAACATGGATGCTGTAATCTCGATGCTGTGAGGTACGAGTTACGCCGGCGTACGATGGGTGCGCCGAGCCAATCCTTTATAATAACGCATTCGCCGCCGCACATTACCATACTCCCCCTAAGAATGCAGCTTTCCATCGAGGAAGTAAAGCGCATCGCGCATTTGGCCCGCCTCGCGGTCACCGACGCCGAGGCGGAAGCGATGCGCGCGCAGCTCGCTTCCATCTTCGGCTTGATCGAACGGATGCAGGCCGTCGACACGCGCGGCATCGAACCCATGGCGCACGCGCAAGAGGTCGTTCAGCGCTTGCGCGACGATGTGGTCACGGAAGCCGACCGGCATGAACTGCTGCAACGTGGCGCCCCGGCGGTGGAGGACGCGTTGTATTTGGTGCCGAAGGTCATTGAGTAACGCTGATAAGCGAAGGTGTGCCACCCGCCATGATCAACGCCTCCCTCGCCGAACTTTCCGCAGCGCTCGCCGCCAAGCGCATTTCCAGCGTCGAGCTGACCCAGCTCTTTCTTGATCGCATCAAGCGCTACGGCGGGCAACTGAATGCATTCGTCAGTACCGATCCCGAGCGCAGCCTAGCGCAGGCGCGCAGCGCCGACGTGCGTATCGCCGCGGGCGGCGCGCGGGCGCTGACCGGCATTCCGGTCGCGCACAAAGACGTGTTTTGCGCCAAGGATTGGCGCACAACCTGCGGATCGAAAATGCTGCACAACTGGGTTGCGCCTTACGATGCCCACGTGGTGGAGCGCTTCAACAAGGCCGGTGCGGTCGTGTTGGGCAAGACCAACATGGATGAGTTCGCCATGGGCTCGTCAACCGAGAATTCGTTTTTCGGACCGACCAAGAACCCGTGGGACATAGGCGCAGTGCCGGGCGGCAGCAGCGGCGGTTCGGCAGCAGCGGCCGGCGCGCGCTTGGCTCCTGCCACGACTGGTACTGATACTGGTGGATCGATACGCCTACCAGCAAGCTTCTGCGGGATTTCTGGTATTAAACCTACCTACGGTATAGTATCGCGCTATGGCATGGTGGCATACGCTTCCAGCCTCGATCAAGGCGGGCCGATGGCCGCCAGCGCGCACGACCTGGCGCTGCTGCTGAACGTCATGGCAGGCTTCGATGAGCGCGATTCCACCAGCCTGGAGCGCGCGCCGGAAGATTACACCCGGCTGCTTGGCCAGCCCCTCGCCGGCTTACGCATCGGGCTGCCCAAGGAGTACTTCGCGGCTGGGCTGGACGCCGAGGTAGACAAGCTGGTGGAAGCAGCCATTGCAGAGTTGCGCAAGCTTGGCGCAACGACAGTGGAAGTATCGCTTCCCAACACTGCATTGGCGATCCCGGTCTACTACGTGTTGGCGCCGGCCGAGGCTTCCAGCAACTTGTCGCGCTACGACGGCGTGCGCTACGGCCATCGAGCTGAGCACTACAAAGACCTCATCGACATGTACGAGCAAACCCGCGCCGAAGGCTTTGGCGCCGAGGTGAAGCGCCGCATCCTGATCGGCACTTACGTGCTCTCGCACGGCTACTACGACGCTTACTACCTGCAGGCCCAGAAGCTGCGCCGCTTGATCGCGCAGGATTTCGCCGAGGCGTTTAAGCTATGCGACCTCATCGCCGGGCCGACCTCGCCGAGCGTGGCTTTCGACATCGGCGCCAAGGCGAGCGACCCGGTGCAGATGTATCTCTCGGACGTGTACACCATCGCCGTCAATCTCGCGGGGCTGCCCGGCATGTCGATCCCGATCGGTTTCGGCGCGCGGCAGCGGCCGGTCGGTCTGCAGATCATCGGCAACTACTTCGCCGAAGCACGAATGTTGAACGCCGCGTATCAATACCAGCGCGTCGCCGATTGGCACACGCGCATCCCGGATTGGCTGCGATCATGAGTATGGAATGGGAAATCGTCGTTGGGCTGGAGACGCACGCGCAGCTTTCCACTCAATCGAAGATCTTTTCCGGCGCCGCGACCGCGTTCGGCGCCGCCGCCAACGCCCAGGCTTGCGAAGTGGACATCGCGCTGCCGGGCGTGCTGCCGGTATTGAACAAAGGAGCGGTGGAGCGCGCCATTCGCTTCGGGCTCGCGGTAGGCGCCAGGATCGCGCCGCGCTCCATCTTCGCGCGCAAGAACTATTTCTACCCCGACCTGCCGAAGGGCTACCAGATCAGCCAGTACGAGCTGCCGGTGGTGGTGGGCGGGCAAGTCGCGATCAACACCGCGAATGGCGAGAAGGCGATCCGGCTGGTGCGCGCGCACCTCGAAGAAGATGCCGGCAAGTCGTTGCACGAGGACTTTCACGGCGCTTCCGGCATCGACTTGAACCGCGCCGGTACGCCATTGCTGGAGATCGTCACCGAGCCGGATCTGCGCGGCGCGGCCGAAGCGGTTGCGTACGCGAAAACCTTGCACGGCTTGGTGCGTTATCTCGAAATCTGCGACGGCAACTTGCAGGAGGGCTCGTTTCGCTGCGATGCCAACGTCTCGGTTCGCCGCCGCGGCAGCGACAAACTCGGTACGCGCTGTGAGATAAAGAACCTCAACTCGTTCCGCTTCCTCGAAAAAGCCATCGAGTTCGAAGCGCGCCGCCAGATCGAAATCATCGAAGACGGCGGTTCGATCAAACAGGAGACGCGGCTCTACGACGCCGAACGTGACGAGACGCGCTCGATGCGTTCGAAAGAGGACGCACAGGACTATCGCTACTTTCCCGATCCCGATTTGCTGCCGCTGGCCATCAGCGCAGAGTGGATCGAAGCGGTACGCGCCAGCCTGCCGGAGCTGCCCGCGCAAAAGCAGGAGCGCTTCGTGCGCGAGTATGCGTTACCCGTTTATGATGCAGCGTTGCTCACGGCCAGCAAGGAGGTCGCGGCCTACTTTGAGGCCTGCGTGGCGGCGGCGGGCGGTGCGGCCAAGCAATGCGCCAATTGGATCAACGGCGAGTTAAGCGCCGCACTCAACCGTGAGAACCTAGAGATCGCGCACAGCAAAGTATCGAGCCGGCAACTCGGCGGACTGATTCAGCGGGTAGTGGATGGCTCCATTTCCGGCAAGACCGCCAAGGACGTGTTCGACGCGCTATGGACCGGCGCGGAAAGCGCGGATGCCGTCATCGAGGCCAAAGGGCTGAGACAGATCTCCGATACCGGCGCACTCGAGCGCATCGTCGAGGAAATCATCAGAGCAAACCCTGATCAGGTAGCGCAATATCGTGCCGGCAAGGAGAAAGTGCTGGGGTTCTTCGTTGGCCAGGCGATGAAAGCAAGCGGTGGCAAGGCCAACCCGGCTCAGCTCAACGAAATCGTCAAACGCAAGCTCGCCGAATAGCGAGCGGCGGAATTAGTACTGCGCGCCTAAGCTCGCGAGGGCTTTGCGCACATCCGTTTCCTTCTTATCGATCGCGCGGCCTGCGGTAAGCGCACAGGTCCACCGGCGCACTTGATTCTGGCCGGTCGTGTTGGAGCGAGCACGCCCCTCCACGATTACTTCTTCGCGGTTGCCGCGGCCGAGCAAGCGCGCCGACACCGCGTAGGGCGTTCCTACGTTGCCCACGGTATCGCGCCATTCGCTTACGCAACCGGTCACCAGCGGATCGTTAACGTTAAGCGGCAGCTCGGTGATGCGCTCTTCGCCCGTGCGGCGCGCCGCAACCGCCGCGAGCCGCGTGCTGGTCACGCCATTCTCTTTGATCTCGCGATAGCGCAGCTTGTCTTGCTCGAAGCGCATGCTGACTTCCTCACGGTCAGCGAAGAGCTTGGCGATCGCAGCGCGCATCGCTCCTTGCCGTTTCGTGACCGTGTCGAGTTCTTCTTGCTGGATCGCTTTGACATTGGGCGCCTTCGCGCGCTTCAGCGCCTCGGCAGCCGCCGTGGCACGTTTCTCCAACTCCGCATTTTGATGATTTGCCTGCAACACAATTTGATCGATCTGAGCCAACCGGCGGTCACGCGCCATGTCGATCTCTTGCTCGGACGAGTAGGTGTTGATCAGCGCCAGATCCTCGCGCTGCTGCGCCTCCGCCTGCTTGAGCGCCTCTTTGAGGCGGGCGGATTCTTCCTGCTGCGCGCGCCGCTCTTCCGCCGTGAGCGCACGCTCGGTCTTGCGCACGGTAACGCCGCGTTTATCTAGCTGCGAATTGCCTTGCTTGGCATACTCTGGCGGGATGCGGTCGCCGTAGTGCGTTACACCCTTCTCGTCGACCCACTTGAATAGCTCCGCGTGCGCGGCGATGCCCTGCGCCAGCAGCAGCATCAAGCACAACGGGGCAACGAGCTTCGACATTCGCTTCGCGTTCCTCTTTCCCGCTAGACGGCGACACCGTAGCGTTCGCGGTACGCGGCCAAGCGCGGGATCTCGTCGCTGTAACGCGCATCGGATTGCAACAGCAGCATGAGATCGCTCAGCGTAGCAATCTTTAACACGGGCAGCCCGAGGTCTTGCTCCACTTCCTGGACGGCGCTGCGGGCGTCGCGGCCCCGCTCCATGCGGTCGAGCGCGATCACCACGCCGGCCGGCGCAGCGCCGTGCTGGCGGATCAGTTCGACCGACTCGCGCACCGATGTGCCGGCGGAAATGACATCGTCCACGATCATTACTTTACCCTTGAGCGGAGCGCCCACCAAGACGCCGCCTTCGCCGTGATCTTTCGCTTCTTTGCGGTTGTAGGCAAAGCCCACATTGCGGCCGGCCTCGGCCAAAGCAATCGCCACGCCGGCGGCCAGCGGAATGCCCTTGTAGGCTGGCCCAAAGAGAACATCGAATGCTGCCGCATCCTCCATTAACGCTTTCGCGTAGAATCGCGTCAACTCGCGCAGCGCCGAGCCGTCAGAAAAAACGCCGGCGTTAAAAAAATACGGAGACAAACGTCCGGCCTTGGTCTTGAACTCCCCAAAACGAATCGCGCCGCGCTCGATCGCGAAGGCCAAGAACGCTTGACGAAAATCACTCATTTGCGCCATTCAGCGGCAACAAGACAAGGGTGGACAGGGAATCTAACACAGTTGCCAAGAATGGCTCGCTCGGGAGCATCGGTCGACACAGTGTTTTGCAGGCTCTGCTGCAAACATCATGCCTAATGGCAACGTTGCTCCATGCGCATTGTTAGCCTGAACTTGAACGGTATTCGCTCGGCCGCCGGCAAGGGCTTTCTTGCCTGGGCGGCGCGGCAGCGCGCCGACGCTATATGCGTGCAGGAGATCAAAGCGCAAGCCAGCGACCTGACCGAAACGCTCGGGCGGATTGGCCGCTTGCAAGGGTATTTCCACTACGCGGAGAAGAAAGGCTACAGCGGGGTAGGGATTTATCTGCGCGACAGGCCGGATGCCATCGTCGAGGGACTCAAAATTCCCGAGATCGATACGGAAGGCCGCTATTTGGCTGCGCGATACGGAAAATTAGACGTCATCTCGGTCTATTTGCCATCAGGATCAAGTGGCCCGGACCGGCAAGCGGCGAAGTTTCGCTTCATGGAGCGTTTCTTCCCCCACCTGCAACGACTGCGGAGCTCAGGCCGGGAAATTGTCCTCTGCGGCGACTGGAATATCGCTCACCAGCAGATCGATCTCAAGAATTGGCGCTCAAATCAGAAGAATTCCGGGTTTTTACCGGAGGAACGGGCCTGGTTAACCGACGTTCTCGGAAAATTGGGCTTCGTCGACGTCTTTCGGCAGCTTGACCCTCGTCCCGATCAGTACACCTGGTGGTCCAATCGAGGCCAAGCCTATGCCAACAACGTGGGCTGGCGCATCGACTACCAGATCGCGACACCCGGGATCGCGGCACGCGCCCGCGCCGCGCGCATCTACAAGGACCAGCGCTTCTCGGACCACGCGCCGCTTGTCATCGACTATGACTACGAGCTCTAGAATATTTCATTTTTTAAACAAAAGGATAACGGACAGTTAGCGCACACTAACACCGTTCCATCCGCTCTTGAAGCCAGACATCGCAGTTAGCGCCCGGCGCACTGAAACACCCAAGACGCTACTGCAGGCGGTGAAGCCCTACGTCGAGAAAGAAGCGCTTGGGGCTTTCTTTCTGGGGATTTCCTCAGGTTTCCCGTACGCGATGATTGGCGCGACGCTCACCACCCGGCTCGCGCAGGACGGTATCGACAAGAAAACCGTCACCGCCTTTTCGCTCGCCTTCCTCGTATACAACCTAAAAATGCTTTGGGCCTGGGTGGTCGACGGCGTGCGCCTACCGGTGCTCGGACGCTTCGGCCAGCGGGTATCTTGGCTGTTGCTAACCGGCGCCCTAGTCATGGCGGCGGTGGTTAACTTGGCCTTGGTCGAGCCTAAGGCGAGCATCATGGCAACGGTCGTAGCCGCCGTCTTGGTGGGGCTGGCTGGGGCAACTTTCGACATCGTTATTGACGCATACCGCATCGAGTCGCTGAAGCCGTATCAGCTCGGTGTGGGCTCCGGCATGTCACAGTACGGTTGGCGCATCGGTTCCGCCGCCGCTGGCGGGCTTGCATTGGTGGTCGCCGCGCGCTCCGGCTGGAGCGCCGCCTACCTGGTGTGCGCGGCCTTCGCCTTGCCCGCGATGCTGACGGCACTGATCTTGGGAGAACCAGCGCGGCACCGCGAGGTGGCCGCATGGAGCGGGCTGGGCCAACTCACGCAGTCCATCATCGGACCTTTCACTGAATTCTTCCGGCGCCAGGGCGCGTGGCTGGTCCTGCTGTTCATCCTGGTCCACAAGATCGGCGACACGCTCGCCAATCTGACCTTTCGCTTGCTGTTCGACGACCTCAAATTCACCAACGACGAGATCGCCATCTACGACGTCGGCTTCGGCTTCTGGGCGTACTTGATCGGCATCTTCATCGGCGGCGCGATCTACGCCCGCATCGGGCTCAAGCGCTCAGTGTTGCTGGCGCTGGTACTCATGTGCATTTCCAACTTGAGTTTCGCCGGGTTGGCCAAGATCGGCCACAGCAACTGGGGCATGGCGGCGGCGATCGGCTTTGAGAACATCGCCAGCGGCTTTGGCGGCGTGGTGGTGGTCGCATATTTCTCCGCGCTGTGCGACCTGCGCTTCACCGCCACACAGTATGCGCTGATCTCCGCGGCGGCCAGCGTGGTTGGGCGCTTCCTCACCGGCACTACCGCCGGTGCGCTCATTCAGTGGCTGGGCTACCCGAACTTCTACCTGCTCACCACCCTCGCGGCGCTACCCGGTATCGTCTTGTTCTGGCTGATGATGCGCTCGGGCTTGGTCGATAGCTCCATCGGCAGTGCCGGCAACAACGGCACGCTGAAACCCTAAAGCACTAGCTCGGCGCCGAGCTCGACTCGAAGCGATACATGGCCAAACTGCCGAGCAGATTGGGCAGCGTGTTCACCACTTGCTGGTTCTCGTTGAGCACCACACGGTTGAGCACGCGCAGATTGAGCCGCGCGCACAGCAACTCGAAATCGCTCAGCGTACACAAGTGAATGTTGGGCGTATCGAACCACTGATAAGGCAGCGCCTTCGACACCGGCATGTGTCCGCGCAGGATATCGAAGCGGTGGCGCCAGTGGCCGAAATTGGGAAAGGTCACGATGCCCTGGCGCGCCACGCGCATCATCTCGCGCATGATGAGTTCGCTGTTGCGCACCGCCTGGATGGTCTGCGACAAAATGACGTAGTCAAACGAACCGGACTCGAACCCGGACAGCCCCGCCTCCAAGTCCGTCTGTATCACGTCCACGCCGTTGGCGATCGAGGCGAGCACGCGCGTGTCGCTGATTTCCACGCCGTAACCGGTCGCATTGCGCGTTTCGCGCAGATAGTTGAGCAGCGCGCCGTCGCCGCAGCCGAGATCGAGCACGTGCGCGCCGGGCCGTATCCAGTCGCCGATGGTTTGAAAGTCTAGACGCGCGGGCATGGGGTCGACGTTCAGTGGTTCGCCGTGATGCCGATCTCGCGCGCCACGCGCTCGAAGTAGGCGCGCAATACGCCGTGGTACTGCGCATCGTCCATTAGGAATGCGTCGTGCCCATGCGGCGCGGTAATCTCCGCGTAGCTGACGCTGTGCTTGTTATCCAGCAGCGCCTGCACGATCTCGCGCGAGCGCGCCGGCGAAAAACGCCAATCGGAGGTGAACGAGACGACCAAAAACTTTGCTTGTGCCGGCGCCAGCGCTTTGCGCAAACTGCCGCCGTGTTCGGCGGCGGGATCGAAGTAATCGAGCGCCTTGGTGATGCGCAGGTACGTGTTGGCGTCGAAATAATCGGCGAACTTATCGCCCTGGTAGCGCAAGTAGGACTCGATCTCGAATTCGACGTCGAAGTTGAAATTCAGCACGCCATTGCGCAGCACGCGCCCGAATTTTTCCATCATCGCGTCATCTGAAAGATAGGTGATATGTCCGATCATGCGCGCCAAACGCAGGCCGCGGCGCGGCACCACCCCGTGCGCGTAAAAATCGCCGCCGTGAAAATCCGGGTCGGTCATGATCGCTTGGCGCGCGACTTCGTTGAACGCGATGTTTTGCGCGGACAGTTTCGGCGCAGCGGCAATCACCAGCGAATTGGCCACGCGCGCGGGAAACTGTATCGCCCAAGACAGCGCCTGCATCGCACCCAAGCTGCCGCCCATGATGCCGGCAAAACGCTCGATACCGAGTCGGTCGGCCAGACGCGCCTGCGCCTCGACCCAATCCTCCACCGTCACCACCGGAAAGCTCGCGCCGTACGGTTTGCCGCTCGCCGCGTTCACGCTGGCGGGGCCGGTCGAGCCGTGGCAGCCGCCGAGGTTATTGACGCCGATGACGAAGAACTTTTCCGTATCGAGCGGCTTGCCGGGACCGATCAAGTTATCCCACCAGCCGACATTCTTGGTATCGTCGGCATAGCAGCCAGCGACGTGATGCGAAGCGTTCAGCGCGTGGCACACGAGCACTGCGTTCGACTTCGCCGCGTTGAGCGTGCCATAGGTCTCATACATGAGTTGGTAGCGCTCGATCGCACCGCCGGAGCGCAAGCGCAGCGGCTCTGCGAACGCCAGCGCCTGCGCTTGCACCGCCCCGACCGAGCGAGCTTCAATCATGCCTCAACCTATGCATACTTAAAATTGTATATCCACGTCAATCGCCTTGAATCTCAGTCAAGACGACACTCTATTGGGAGTATCAGGCGTTCAGGCGCTCCAGCAAGAGCTGGATCTTGTCTGGATCTTGTGCGCTCAGGATACGCCGCGCCGCGCTGCGAGCTTGTTCCAAACTAGTCTGCAGGATGCGCTGCTTGACCGCCGGGAGCTGCGCCGGATGCATGGAAAACTGCGTCAGTCCAAAGCCCAGCAACAAGCGCGTTAAGCTCGCATCGCCTGCCATCTCACCGCACACTGCGACCGGGATCTTCGCCTTATTCGCGGTGCGGATTACGTGCGCCACCAGCCACAACACCGCAGGATGCAGCGGATTGTAGAGATAAGCCACGCTATCGTCGGTGCGGTCGATCGCGAGCGTGTACTGTATCAGATCGTTGGTGCCGATCGAAAGAAAATCCAACTGCTCGACAAACGCCGGCAACGACAGCGCCACCGCCGGTACTTCGACCATGCCGCCGACGGGCATCTGCTCGTCGAACGGCAAGTTCTCCTCGCGCAGCTGCTGCTTGGCCGCCTCGATCATGTCCAAGCTCTGCCGCAACTCGGCTACGGTCGATAGCATCGGCAGCAGCAAATGCACTTTGCCGTAGTGCGAAGCGCGCAGGATCGCGCGCAGTTGCGTGTTGAACAGCGGCGGCTCCGCCAGGCAATAGCGGATCGCGCGCAAGCCCAGCGCCGGGTTCGGCCCCCCTGCGGCTTCACCGTCCAGCGTTTTGTCTGCGCCAAGATCGAGCGTGCGGATGGTCACCGGGTGCGGCTTGAGCGCTTCGGCTACGCGGCGATACGCTTCGAATTGCTCCTCTTCGCTCGGCAGCTCGGAGCGTCCGATGAACAAGAACTCGCTGCGGTACAGCCCTATGCCAGTCGCACCGACCTGCTGCACTTCGTCGACCTCGTCGGGGGACTCGATATTGGCTTGCAGATCGACCGGCGTGCCGCACAGCGTCTCCGCCTTGGTGGTGCGCAAGCGCTTCAAGCGCTGGCGTTCGATGTCCCACTGTTCTTGTTTGAGGCGGTACTCGGCAAGGATCGACTTGTCGGGATTGACGAGCACCGCACCTTGCGTGCCATCGACGATCAACATCTCGTCTTCGCGCACCAGTTCCCAGGCATGATGCAGCGCCACGACCGAGGCGATGTTCATGCTGCGCGCGAGAATGGCGGTGTGCGAGGTGGCGCCGCCCAAATCGGTGATGAAACCGGCAAACGCCTGATGGCGGAACACCATGACGTCGGCCGGGCTCAGATCGCGTGCCACCAAGATCGTTTCTTGCGCGGGCGCTTGCGGCCGCGGCATGGTGAGCGGCTGTCCGAGCAGCGCTTTGAGCACGCGCTCGACCACTTGCGTGACATCCGCACCGCGCTCGCGCAAATAGCTGTCCTCGATGCGCTCGAACTCCTCCAGCAAACTGTCCATCTGCTGCTTCAACGCCCACTCGGCGTTGCAGTGCTG
>CAZAWU010000030.1:14829-26573 GCA_964488915.1 uncultured Burkholderiales bacterium | reverse complement strand
TGCTATCGAGGACTTGAACCATGCATCGTGATCTAGAAATCGCAAGACTAAAAAAAGACTGGGCTGAAAACCCCCGCTGGAAAAACCTCAAGCGCCCCTACTCGGCCGAAGATGTGGTGCGGCTGCGCGGTTCCGTGCAGATCGAGCACACGCTGGCCAAGCGCGGGGCCGAAAAACTCTGGAAGCTCGTCAACGAAGAGCCGTTCATCAACGCGCTCGGCGCTCTCACCGGCAACCAAGCCATGCAGCAGGTCAAAGCGGGCTTGAAGGCCATCTACCTTTCGGGCTGGCAAGTCGCGGGCGACGCCAACAACGCCGGCGAGATGTACCCGGATCAATCGCTTTACCCGATCAACTCCGTGCCGCAGGTCGTGCGCCGCATCAACAACACGTTTGCACGCGCGGATCAGATTCAATGGAGCGAAGGCAAGAACCCCTCCGACGCCGGCTACATCGACTATTTCGCGCCGATCGTCGCTGATGCCGAAGCCGGCTTTGGTGGCGTGCTGAATGCCTTTGAACTGATGAAGTGGATGATCGACGCGGGCGCGGCCGGCGTGCACTTTGAAGATCAGCTTGCCTCGGTCAAAAAGTGCGGCCACATGGGCGGCAAAGTGCTGGTGCCCTCGCGTGAAGCGGTGGAAAAACTCGTCGCTGCGCGCCTAGCAGCCGACATTTCCGGCACGCCAACCTTGGTGTTCGCGCGCACCGACGCCGAAGCGGCGAACTTGATCACCTCCGACATCGACGACAACGACAAGCCGTTCTTGACCGGCAAACGCACCGTGGAAGGTTTCTACATCACCAAGAACGGCATCGACCAAGCCATCTCGCGCGGTCTGGCCTATGCGCCGTACGCCGACTTGATCTGGTGCGAAACCGGCACACCGGATCTGAAATTCGCGCGCCAGTTCGCCGAAGCGATCCACAAACAATTCCCCGGCAAGATGTTGTCGTACAACTGCTCGCCGTCGTTCAACTGGAAGAAGAATCTCGACGACGCCACCATCGCCAAATTCCAGCGCGAGCTGGGCGCCATGGGCTACAAGTTCCAGTTCATCACCTTGGCCGGCTTCCACGCGCTCAACTACTCCATGTTCGAGCTCGCGCACGGCTATGCGCGCGAGAATATGAGTGCCTTCGTCGCGCTGCAAGAAAAGGAATTCGCCGCCGCGCCGAAGGGCTTTACCGCAGTCAAGCACCAGCGCGAAGTCGGCGCCGGCTACTTCGACGAAGTCACGCAAGTGATCCAGGGCGGTCAATCATCGACCACCGCGCTCAAGGGCTCGACCGAAGACGCGCAGTTTTTGGATCGCAAGGCGGCGCACTAGTAGGGAAGCAAGTCTGGGGCGCACGAGCCCCCAAGAGACGCAGTAGCTTCCGGTCTCATCAAGCTCCCTCAAAAAACCAGGCGACGCGCAAGCGTCGCCTTTTTTTTCCGGTGTCCCGGCGCATCTCGCTTAAGAATCAGTTAATTGAACCCGCTTAGTTGTGCGCTATACCTTGAGCAGCGCGGGCAATATGGGAAAATTTCACACAACACACCCATAAAAGAGCCTCGGCTGGGGAAAGAACAACAATGAAAATCCTGACCGTGAGCAGTGACGCAACCGTCATTCAGCGCGTTCGAAGCGCCTTGACGTTCGAGGCAACGATCGACGTTGTCGAGCGCGAACATGCCACTTCTAGCTTGCCCCTTGACCACTACGCGTTGCTGCTTGTGGATGTGGGACTGCCGTACGACAGCGCACGCAGCCTACTTCAAGCCATACGAGGACGCAGCGCCAGCTTACCAATTCTCATTATTTGCAACTTGGACGACGTGAAGCTGCGCATCGAGGCGCTTGCACACGGCACGGACGACTACCTCATAAAACCGTTTGAACCAACCGAGTTGGTCGCGCGCGTACATGCGCTGCTGCGACCACGAATCCACCGATCGCGCGATGCCAGAGAGAGCAACAAACTGCAGCTTGATCCAGCGCAGCATGCAGCGGTCTTAAGGGGAGCGCGCGTACCTCTGTCTGCCAAGGAATTTCAGCTGTTACGAGTTTTGATGAACCAGCCAGGAGCAGTGCTCTCCGTCGCGGAGCTTGAGCGACGGGTCTACGAGGACAAGAGCAACCCCTCCAGCAACGCCGTCGAAGTCCATATCCACAATCTGCGCAAGAAGCTCGGCGCGGACATCATCACTAACGTCCGCGGAGTAGGCTATAGGGTCAACGCAAAGTAGACGCGCAGAAGGTCTGATCGGCGGCTGCGGTTAGGCGGAAAAGCCGCACTTCGTCCGCGAGAACACGAAGTCGGCAGCAGCTGTTTCGACCTAGGTCGCGCAAGTAACCCAGGGTCACTAATCGCTGGTAACGACGCCGAAGTCTCGACCGAAAACGCAGGACGCATGGCACCCCTGCCGCGTTAGAATCAAGTTCCATTGAGCTGAGGCCCGCTTCGAGCGCCTCGTTCGCCATGCCTTTCCAAACCGATAGCGCCGCATCGATCCATGCCGCATTCAGGCGCTTCGACATATTGTTCAGCCGCGCGGCGGCGGGGGTCGCCTCGTTTTCGCCCGAGGGCACTTTGGTCGGGGCAAACGATCGCACCCTGGACTGGATAGGCAGGAATCGCGGCGAGGCGATCGGCACGCTGTCGATCGCGCAATTTTCCCCCTCTTCGGAGCTGCAGCGTGCGGTCCTACAAGGCGCTGGAGCTACCTTGGAGTGCGCGCTCTCATCGCGTGACGGCACGGCCATGCCGGTGCTCATCACCACGGCGCCGATGCTCGACGATGCCGGCGCGTATGTCTTAAGCCGGCTTTGGATACTCGATCTCTCGGCGCGGCAGGCCGCCGAAAAGAAACTGCGCGTGAGCGAAGAGGCGATGGCGCGCGCACAAGCCCTCACCCACTTCGGCCACTACGAAGCGGATCTCTCCCACGACATTGCGAGCCCCGATCTGCTTTGGTCAAAGGAGTTCTTTCACATCCTCGGCATTGATCCTAGCCGAGGCCCACTGACTACCATCGAGTTCATTCAACAATGCGTATATCCGGATGACCGTGGGCGTTTCATGACGTTCGTCGACGAGTGCGTCAAGGGCAATCGCGGCGGAGTGCTTGAATACCGCGTCGTTACCCCGCAAGGTGAAGTGCGGCACGTGCGCGACGTTGCGGAACTTCAATTGCAGCCCGACGGAACACCGCGGCGTTTTTTCGGCGTATTGCAAGACATCACCGAGCTGGGTGAAGCGCAGGCTCAGTTGCGGCAACTGACGAAGCACTTGCTGGATGTGCGCGAGCAAGAGCGCCAGCAATTGGCGCTTGAACTGCATGATGAGCTCGGTTCGGTGCTAACAGCAGCCAAAATGTACGTCGCCGATGCGGCCGAACAGGTTGGCATGCTGCCCGGTGTGAACCTAGATTTCCCGCTGAACAAAGCGCTGGAGCTGCTGGACATCGCGATCCACTCGACCCGCCGCATTACTACCGACCTGCGCCCGAGCGTACTCGATCTGCACGGAATGCGGACGGCACTGCAATGGTTGGCCGACAACTTTGTCGGTGGCGCGGGCGTGAAATGCGATCTCGATATCGCGGAGGGTGCGCTCGAGCTACTGGATGGCGACGCTTCACGCGCTGCCTTGTTCCGCATCGTGCAGGAGGCCATGCGTAACGCCGTGCAGCACGCGGACGCGTCACGCGTCAGGGTGCGGGCGCGCCGCGCCGCTGGATGGGTAGAAATCGAGATCGAGGACGACGGCAAGGGTGTGTCCCTCGATGGGTTGCGCAGATCGGGCTCGGTCGGCGTGCTTGGGATGCAGGAGCGCGCGCGCGCACTCGGAGGAAGCTTCTCGCTGCAAAGCGAACTGGGCACCGGCACGCGAGTCATCGTCCGGCTGCCGACCGATGCCCGCACCAGCGGCTGATCCATCCCAGCGCGCATGAAATCACGACTGCTGATTGTCGAGGATCACGCCATGGTGCGCGAGGGGCTCAAATACATCCTTCAGCGCGCGGACGACATCGAAGTCGTGGCTGACGTCGCGACCCCAGCAGCGGCGCTGGCGTGCATCGAGACACAAAGCATCGACTTAGTGCTGTTAGACCTAAACCTCGGTGCCAACAACGGTCTCGAGTTGCTCCTCGCACTCAAAGCACGCCCTGCCAAACCCAAGGTGCTCGTCGTTAGCAGCTATCCCGAGAACGAACATGGCATGCAAGTTCTGGCTGACGGCGCCGCCGGCTTCGTTAGTAAGAGCAGCACTCCGGCGGTGCTGCTCGGCGCAATTCGCCAAGTTCTTGCCCGTGGCCGCTACATCAGCCCAGAGCTGACTGAGCGCATAGCGCACAACGCGCAGAATGATGGGCGAACGGCGCTAGTGTTGTCGGCGCGCGAACGGCAGATCTTGATCCGCCTGGCGCAAGGCCACTCACAAATCGACATTGCAGCGGAACTCGGCATTAGTGCCAAAACGGTACACACCTATCGCTCGCGTTTGCTCGAAAAGACGGGTAGCAGCAGCACCGCGGATCTCGTCCGCTTTGCCGTGCGCAGCGGTTTGGTCGAGCGCTGAGTTAGGCGCTACGCCTGGCGTTCTCGACATCGCGCGCGCCGATGTCCGATAAATCCTACATACGAATACGCAGTAATCCGAATGCGAAATCAACTCGCAGCGGCGATATTTAAGCCACTGTTAATCTATAGCCGGCCGGACCCCTCGGGGGGCCTCCGAACGAGTCGCGTGCGTCGTTGCGGGACTTGTTCAGCGGATCTGAAGTCTGGGGGCGAGAAGAATGAGAATTGCCCTAATCGAGGATGTTCCAGCCCTTGCGGACAAGATCAGGCAAGCGCTGCACACGGAAAAGTTTGGCATCGATTGCTTCGCCAGCCACGATGATGCCGCCCAGGCGTTGCTCGCCCATCCATATGACTTGATCATCGCGGACCTGTGCCTGCCTGACAACAGCGCAGCGCGACTGCTGCGAGACTTGCCCGCTAACAACGAGAACACGCCCGTGCTGGTGCTGAGCATGCCGGATGCGGCCGGCAAACGCATCGACGCCCTGAATCACGGTGCCAGCGATCACATCATCAAGCCTTTTGAGCCGGCCGAGTTGGTAGCGCGTGTGCGCGCCTTGCTGCGCCGCCAGACACACCGCGCACCTGCCGCCGACGCGAACAACCACCTGCACCTCGACCCGATTCGCCACGCAGTCCGAGTCAAAGGCACCGAAGTTTCTGTCTCCGCCAAGGAGTTCCAGCTCCTGCAAGCCTTGTCGCATCCTCCTGGGGTAGTCGTATCTCGCGCGGAGCTCGAAGACCGGCTCTACGGCTGGCAAGGCGAGGTCAACAGTAACTCCGTCGAGGTTCATATCCACAACCTGCGCAAAAAATTGGGTGCCGGCGTCATCCAGACTGTGCGTGGAGTAGGCTACAAGATCACCCGCTAAGAGCGGAGCGCTGCGGCGTCAAGCGTGCAGGAGGCAGGTCAGCCGTTGACGTGAGCAGGGCACATCCCAGGTCCGTATAATCAAGCGCAACTCATACAGGCGCTTGAAATCATGGACGGCACCTCTGCAGCGACCCGCCACGGCGGCAAAGTTCTCGTCGAAGCACTACGCACCCACGGCGTCGAGCGCGCCTTCTGCGTGCCCGGCGAAAGCTATTTGCCGGTACTCGATGCGCTCTACGACGTGCGCGACGACCTCCAGCTCATCGTCTGCCGGCAAGAAGGCGGCGCCGCCTTTATGGCGGAAGCCTACGGCAAGCTGACCGGCCAACCGGGCATTTGCTTCGTCACGCGCGGCCCAGGCGCGACCAACGCAAGCATCGGCGTGCACACCGCCATGCAAGACAGTTCCCCGATGATTCTGTTCATCGGTCAAGTCGGCAGCGACGTAGTCGAGCGCGAGGCGTTCCAAGAAATCGACTTTCGCCGCATGTTCGGGCAGATGAGCAAATGGGTCGCGCAGATCGACCGAGCCGACCGCATTCCGGAACTTCTCAGCCATGCCTTTCACGTCGCCACTTCGAGCCGGCCCGGGCCGGTCGTGCTCTCGCTGCCGGAAGATGTGCTGTTCGGAGCCTGCGATGTAAAAAGCAATGCGCAAACTTACCGCCGCACCGCCGCTTTCCCCGGTGCTCCGCAGATTCACCAATTGCGCACGCTGCTGCAAGAAGCCAAAGCGCCGTTCGTGATCCTCGGCGGCGGCGGCTGGAACGCGCAAGCGTGCGCCGATTTCCAGGAATTTGCGGCGGCTTTCGGCTTGCCGGTCGGCTGCGCCTTCCGCCGCCAAGATTTGTTCGACAACCGCCATGCCAACTACGCCGGCGATGTCGGCATTGGTATCAGCCCGAAGCTGCTGAAACGCATCCAGAGCGCCGATTTGTTGATTGCCGTGGGCGCGCGCCTGTCGGAGATGACCACGCAAGGCTACACGCTGCTCGACATTCCGCGTCCGAAACAAAAGCTGGTGCACGTGCACGCCGACGCGAACGAACTCGGCAAGGTGTACCAGACCGATTTGGCGATCAACGCTAGCATGCCGGAGTTCTGCGCCGCGCTGAAAGTGCTCAACCCCGTCAGCGTGGCGTGGAAAGCATGGTGCGAAGAAGCCCATGCCGACTACTTGGAAAACGCCAAACCCGCCTCGATACCGGGCCCGCTGCAAATGGGCCAAGTGATGGAGATCTTGCGCAAACGCTTGCCTGCGAACGCAATCATCACCAACGGCGCAGGCAATTTCGCCACCTGGGCGCATCGCTACCACACCTACACAGGCTTTCGCACGCAACTCGCGCCGACCAATGGCGCGATGGGCTACGGCTTTCCCGCGGCGATCGCGGCGAAGCTCACTCATCCAGAGCGCACCGTCGTGTGCTTCAGCGGCGACGGCGACTACATGATGAACGGACAAGAACTCGCCACTGCCGTGCAGTACGGCGCGAATGTGATCACGCTCGTGCTCAACAACGGCATGTACGGCACCATCCGCATGCACCAGGAGCGCGAGTATCCGGCGCGCGTGTGGGGCACCGAATTGAAGAATCCCGACTTTGCCGCACTCGCGCGCGCCTACGGCGCACACGGCGAGACCGTGAACGCAACCAGCGAATTCGAACCTGCCTTGGAGCGCGCACTCGCCAGCGCTAAACCGGCCGTAATCGAGATGCGCATCGACCCGGAGGCGATCACGCCGAAAACCACGCTGTCCGCAATTCGTGCGGCAGCGCAGCGGTAAGCCGTTGCCCCTTTAGCCGTCATTCCCGCGAAAGCGGGAATCTCTGCCTTTGCTCGAAGATTCCCGCTTTCGCGGGAATGACGAATTTGTGAAACCATCGAGAGTCGCAGGTAGCGCGCTGGCCAAACCCCTTTTGCGCAAAGCGGCATGGGTATGCTGTCCTTGCGCCAATATGATGCGTGATGTATGTTGCAACGCGCAACCATGCGACGCTTCGACTCACCATCATGCGCACTACCCTCGCCATCGACGACGACATCCTTGCTGCCGCGAAATACCTTGCCGAGCGCGACCGAAAAACAGTCGGCGAAGTAATTTCCGCCCTCGCGCGCCAGGGCCTCGCGCGCACAGCAAGAAGCGGCAAAGCGCAGCGCAACGGCATTGCGCTGCTGCCCAACAGCCGTGATAGCGTCGCGGTGACGCTGGCGCTGGTGAACCAACTCCGCGACGAAGCCGCGTGACCATTTTCCTGCTCGCGCTCGCACACGCCCACGCCGGAGGGCTCGCCATGCTCGATCAGAAGCTCGCTACCGAGGTCGTCCAGAGCGGTCGAGCTGCGCTGGAAATCATCCCTAACTAAATTGTCGCCGATGTACATCCCCTTCTCCCGCCCGGCCCAGTTTGTCGCCGCGCACACTGGGCCGGACGAACCAGAACGCGATGCCTATTGGTTCGTCATCCAAGGCGCGCAATTGCTGGTCGTCACCGAAAACGACATTGCGCAGCTGCCCCGTGCGCGCCGCGCCGAACAGTTGGGGTTCGCTCCACAGCGCTCGCTTTACCTCGGCACTTTGAACGAGATTCCATGCTACTCCATAGAGGTTAGTCCAGATAGTCAGATCCAATCTGAATCTCAATGGCAAGGCCTAAGGGGTTTATTCGGCCGCCTGGACGACGAGCTGTTTGCGTTGGCCGGCCGCGCGATGCAAATCATCGACTGGGATCGCACGCATCAATTCTGCGGGCGCTGCGGCACACCGACCGAACACAAAGCCAACGAGCGTGCGCGCGAGTGCCCTGCGTGCCATCTCGTTGCCTATCCGCGCATCGCGCCAGCGGTGATGTGCTTAGTGAAACGCGAGCGCGAACTGCTGCTCGCGCGCAGCCCGCACTTCGCCAAAGGCATGTACAGCGCGCTCGCCGGCTTCGTCGAACCGGGCGAAAGCTTGGAAGAATGCCTCGCACGCGAAGTCAAAGAAGAAGTCGGTGTCGACGTTACCAACTTGCGCTACTTCGCCAGCCAGCCATGGCCGTTCCCGCATTCGCTCATGATCGCTTTCACCGCGGACTACGCGGGCGGCGAGCTTTCGCCCGAGCCGGGCGAAATCGAAGATTGCGGCTGGTTCGATATCGATGCGCTGCCGATGCTGCCGGGAAAAATTTCGATCGCACGCCGATTGATCGACGCAACGCTCGCGGAGATGCGCGCAGAGCTATCGTAGGGCGGGGTCCGCCCGCCGCCGTTCGGTGCGGCATTTGCTATCGGCCAATTGTGCGCCTTCGGTTTTACGGCGCATGGATCAATTGCGGAGCCAAGCCGACTGCGCGAACGTCGAGTGCCCGGCCATCAGACCAAGCACCGCGACACGTTCCTTGCGTTGCCTCAGAATTGGCACAACCAAGCTGCTAGTCGCTGAGCATCGCTCTAGTCTTGCGGGTTAGCAGAATTTGCGATATCTTTACTATCATCGCTAGAGTAAAGGCACTGCCAACCATGCCCGTTCTGAGTCCAAAACGCCAAGTCACCTTACCCAAGGAACTGTGTGATCGGCTGGAAGTCTCGCCTGGAGACGATCTAGAGATTCTCGAGTACAAAGGTTTGATCACGATCCTGAAGAAACACAAGAACCGTAGCGAGGGTGTACTGAAACATCTGAAAGCCGACCTGCGGATTTCAGAGCGCGCCTCGTTGCAGGATTCGCTGGACAAAAGAGACCGCAGAGTGAGCACGCGTCGACAGTTAGGATGATCGCGGTCGACACGAACGTTTTGCTGCGGCGGCTGCTCGATGACGATGCCGCGCAGACCGAAACCGCTCGCCGACTGTTCGCACGCAAAGATCGGATACTCATCGCGGATATCGTCTTAGTAGAAACGGTATGGACGCTGAAGGGCAAGCGTTACAAGGCGACCAGAGAGGATATTGTTGCGGCAGTGACGGCGCTTCTTGAAGAGCCCAACGTGCTGTTCGAGAGTCGTCAGGCCGTTTGGGCGGCGCTCAACGACTATGCTGAGGCACCGCTTGTAAAAACCGGCGATGGTATGCAAGCGGCCGATCTGGCTGACGCGTTGGTCGTCCACAAGGCGATGTTTACAGCGCAACGATGGGGTGAAGCCTACGAGGCAACTTACACCTTTGATCAAGCGGCGCTGGCGATACCCGGCACCAAAGCTCCCTGAAACCCTGGCTCAGTTCTCTGCCACCGAATAACCTGGGGCCGAGCGATTGATGAGCAAGTCGGCCAGGAGCCGAAATTGAGTCGTGCGCCGCAAGAGATCCATTCCGGAGCGGAGCCGACGAGGCGAACGTCAACTACCGGGCAGTTGCCATCTATGATCTACGCGCGCCGGCAACGGGCATGCAGCGGCGCGAGTAACACGCCTCGCAAGACTTGAAGAAGTTCGCGGCGATCACGTCACCGGGATCCGAAAGCAGCGACAACGGCTGCGTACGAGAGTGGTGACGACAGCATGCAACAGATTGCCACAGCCCTCGGCCTACACTACGCGACGGTAAGCAGAGCGGTTCGCTCTGCCAAGTGCAACTCATAGTTGTTGGCGTACTATCGTATTGTTGTCGGACTGCAAGACCTGCCCCATCGTTCCGAAGATTGCGGCTGGTTCGATATCGATGCGCTGCCGATGCTGCCGGGAAAAATTTCGATCGCACGCAGATTAATCGATGCGACCTTGGCAGACATGCGCGTGCAGTACCGATAGCGCGCGCCGACTCATTCCGTGTGTCGGAGTCTACCCAAGCGAGTTCGACGAAGAGCGTTTTGGTGTTTGATCGCGTTCGCACCGCTTTGGGCTACCTGCCTTGGGTGAGACTAGCGCAGCCACCCATGATCGATCCGGAATACAAATGGTAAATGGCCTCGCATCGTGGTCTTGATTTCGCGGCGCTCGCGGCCTTGCTATGTGAATAGGTGGTAGGAGGATGGACTCATTTAATGTTTTCGGCTGAGTGCGAGGCCGGCGACACGCGTCCCTAGAGGCTGGCGACTGTCAGCTTTTTTTACATGCTCGGCACCCCGTTAGGGTTAGTCGTCTGATTTAACAAACATTCACAGTCGGGCCCAATAATTGCTCCAGCGACCATCGGTCATCCCCACTCAACCAACGGAGGCAACACAATGAAAAAAGTCGCAATCGCAGCCGCTATAGCTACCACACTCTGCGCGACGGCACTGCAAGCAGCCATTGTAACGACGCCCCTAAGTGCAACACTCACCGCGACTGATATGGTCAATGTCCTGTTGGCCAACAACAGCGGGATCACTGTGTCAAACATTCAATACACCGGCGCCAACGGTGCCTCGGGAACATTCACTGGCGGCGCGCCTGTTGGCATTAATAGTGGGATATTGCTAACGTCGGGCCTAGCTGCCAACGTTGTCGGGCCGAACAGCGAACCTGGCACAACCACTAACAATGGCCTACCAGGTGATACCGACCTTGATGGGCTTGCCGCGGGCGCTACAGAAGACGCATCGGTTCTTGCCTTCGATTTCGTTCCTGCCGGTAATCGAGTAACCTTTAGCTATGTATTTGGGTCGGAAGAATACAACGAGTTTGTTGATTCGCCATTTAACGACGTTTTCGGATTCTTCATAAACGGTGTAAACGTCGCAACAATACCGGGCAGCTCCACCGCAGTAGCCATTAATAATGTCAACTGCGGCTTTGCAGGCTCCACTGTTACCCCTCCTGGGCCGGGTCTAAACTGCAACCTTTTTAGAAACAACGATCCAGCCAGCATTGATACGGAGCTAGATGGTCTCACAACGGTATTATTTATTGATGCGGCGGTGAATGCGGGACAAACAAACACGATGAAGATCGCCATCGCCGATGTAGGCGATGGCCGCTTAGATTCGGCTGTTTTTATTGAAGGCGGTACTCTTACCGTTTGTGGCGGCCCGAACCAACCACCTTGCGACGGAGGTGGCGGCAACAACGGTGGCGGTGGGCAAGTGCCAGAACCGGCGACGCTGGCCTTGCTTGGCATTGGCCTTGGTGGCATCGCTGCGAAGCGCCGGCGCAAACAATGAGCGGTAGGTTTCTTGTTGGTAGATCTACAAAACCGCCCCATGGGGCGGTTTTTGTTTTCTGAAGTCGATAAGGCTCATGGCGACGGCTTAATCGCAACGATCACCGCAAACGGCGAACGCCGCCACGGGACTTCCACCGTAAAACCGGCGCGCTGCAACATGCGCGTTTCTTCCACCAACGGAAAGTAGAAATCTTCCTCCGCCCAAGATTCATAAACCTTCTTACCCTTGGC
>CAZAWU010000030.1:9577-14729 GCA_964488915.1 uncultured Burkholderiales bacterium | reverse complement strand
ACCATGCCCATCATGCTCTCGTCCGCGTCGATGCCCCAGATGCGCGCACGCGGCGCAACTGCCAAGCACGCTTTGGCCAGCGCGCCGGTCCCCACACCCAAATCGACGATGCGCTCAACCTTGCGCGACGTCAAGCGCAGCGCAGCCGCAGCCTCGGCAATCAACTCGTCGTAAAGCGGGATCAAGGTGCGGATCTTGGCGTCGTATTGCGCCGGCGTAATGTTGAGGTGACTGGCGACGGACATACGCGGGAACTTCTCCGATAGTTAACCGTTGCGCAAACGGCGAATGGCACCAACGCGCCGGCAGCCCCTCACCCCAACCCTCTCCCCGCTGCCGTGGCGGGGACTCGTAGGTTGGCGGTGAGCAGAGCGAACCCCAACGAGACACCGAAGTAGATCCGTCTGTTGCAAACCGCGGCGTTGGGGTTCGCTGCGCTTACCCCGACCTACACTACTCGAATCAAAGCCCCGCTTGCTGCAACCGCTCGCGCAGCATCGGCACGCGGTCGGTACCCCAAAACAATTCACCGCGAAATACAAAGGTCGGCACGCCGAACACACCTTCGTTCTGCGCGCGCGCCGCGATCGCTTCGAAGCGCGCCTTGCCTTCACCGGTCAGAAACGCATCGAATTCGTCGCCCGGTGCACCCGCCTCCGCCAGCGCCTGCTTCACCGTCGACAGGTTTTCGATGTCAAACTCGCGGTTCCAAAAGCGCGGCAAGATCGCATCGTGAAAGCGGCGGAATACGCCGTGATCTTGCGCCCACAGCATGCCGATGCTAACCATGGTCGGATCAAACACCTTCACCGTGCCCTTCACCGTCAAGCCACGCTTGTTGGCGATGCGCCGGCAGTCCATGTAGAGATATTTCACCTTCGCCCACTCACGCGGCGAACGGGTTTCGGGCGTGCCGTGCGCGCCTTCGAGGTCGATGCGCAGCGGCAACCATTCGATCCGCACATTGAAATCGCGTTCGAGTTGATAGGCGTCCTCCTTCACCAAATACGAATAAGGACTCCGGTAATCGATGTACAGCGTGACGGTTTCGCTCATGCGGCTATTGTAGCGTGGGCCTAGGCGCGCGCCGCTCTGCTATCCTTGCGGCTTCCTTCGGCACTGCTCACGCTCATGCCCGAACACCGTTCGCTTGCTCGCTGGTGGACCGAGACGCCGCTCTATCTGCGCATCGTCGGTGCGCTGGCGCTCGGCGTCGCGGTCGGCCTCGCGCTCGGTAAGGATGCCGCCGGGCTCGCGATACCGGCCAAACTGATTCTGCGTTTGCTCGGCGCGATCGCGCCGCCGCTCATTTTGTTCGCTATCGTGCGCGCGTTCCTGCACGCACAGGTTGCGCGCGGCACCGCGCCGCGGCTCGCGCGCCTGCTGCTGCTCAACACGACCGTGGCGATTCTGATCGGCATGGCGGTGGCGAACGTCATCCGCCCGGGCGATCACGCGCAATTGACGCCGCACGAGACGCACGCCGCCGCGAAGAGCGCGCCCGATCCGCTGACGCAATTTCTCGATAACGTGCCCAAGAGCGTGCTCGGCCCGCTCACCGACGACGGCAAAGTGCTGAGCGTAATTCTGCTCGCGATCGCTTTCGGCTTGGCACTGCGCAGCGCGCGCGACACGCAGATCCGCACCGTCGGCGATTTGGTTGACGTTGGTTTCGGCGTGATGTTGAAGATCCTGCATTGGATTATTCAGATCATCCCGTTCGGCGTATTCGGCATCGTCGCCAGCATCGTCGGCACCAAAGGCTTTAGCGACTTCAAAGCACTCGGCGTGTTCGTCGTTACGGTGCTGGTGGCGCTGCTGCTGCACACCGCGTATTACCTCATCCGCATCCGCTTCTGGTCATGGCCGCGGCCGCTGTATGTGCTGCGCGGCATGCGCGATGCGCTGGTCATGGCGTTTTCGACCGCGAGTTCGACCGCGACCATGCCGGTGACTTACGCGCGCCTGCGCGATAACGTCAAAGTGCGCGAGCAATCCGCGAGCTTGGGCGCGCTGGTCGGCGCGAACTTCAACAATGACGGCACTGCGCTGTACGAAGCCGTCTCTGCGCTGTTCATCGCGCAAATGCTCGGCATGGAGCTGACGTTGATGCAGCAACTGATGGTGGTGCTGACCAGCATCGCGGCATCGGTGGGCGCCGCGGGTATTCCCGAAGCAGGTTTGGTCACGATGACGCTGGTGTTCAAAGCGGTCGGCCTGCCGGTCGAGTACATTGCAATCTTGTTGACCGTGGATTGGTTTCTCGACCGCTGCCGCACCACCGTCAACGTTTTGGGCGACATCAACGTAAGCTGTCTGCTGGATGGCAAGATACCCGCTCCTGCCGCCAGTACACAGCCATCAATGGCTCACAATATCAATGATGAGCCTATACCCTTAGGAGATAAGCCATGACCACGCCTCCGCCCGCCGCCATCGGCGCGCGCATCGAAGACATCGACACCCCCGCACTGGTGATCGATCTCGACGCCTTCGAGCGCAACTTGCGCAAGATGGCGGACTTCGCCCAGCAACAGGGCGTGCGCCTGCGCCCGCACGCGAAGATGCACAAGAGCCCGATCGTCGCGCGCAAACAGATGGCGCTCGGTGCGATCGGCGTGTGCTGCCAAAAAGTGAGCGAAGCCGAAGTGATGGTGCACGGCGGGGTCGATGACGTGCTGGTCAGCAATCAAGTCGTGCTGCCGCACAAGTTAGAACGTCTCGCCGCACTGGCGCGGCATGCGAAGATTTCCGTATGCGCGGACGATCTCGACAGCATCGGGCTGATTTCCGGCGCGGCGACGAAGTTCGGCGCAAGCATCGAAGTCTTAGTAGAAATAAACGTCGGCGCCAACCGCTGCGGCGTCGCGCCGGGCGAGCCGGCGCTCAAGCTGGCGCAGAAAATCGCCGCATCGCCCGGACTCACGTTCGGCGGCGTGCAGGCGTATCACGGTGGCGCGCAGCATGTGCGCAGTTTTGAAGAGCGCCGCGCCGCGATCACCAAAGCTGAAGACATGGTGCGCGCCACGCGCGATCTGCTGCGCCAGCACGGCTTGGAATGCCGCACCATCGGCGGCGCCGGCACCGGTACTTACGCATTCGAAGGCACCGGCAAGCTCTACAACGAACTGCAAGTCGGCTCCTACGCCTTCATGGACGTGGACTACGCGAAAAACCGCGCGCAGGACGGCGGTGCCTTCCACGACTTCGAGCACGCGCTGTTCGTGCTTGCGCACGTGATGAGCCGCGCCACGCCGACTGTGGCGGTGACCGATGCCGGCTTGAAAGCGATGACGTACGAGTGCGGCATGCCGTGGGTTAAAGACGTGCCCGGCGCGGAATACGTCGGCCCGTCGGACGAACACGGTAAGTTGACGGTGCCTGCCGACTGCACGCTCAAACTCGGCGACCGCGTGTGGCTCATCCCGCCGCACTGCGATCCGTGCGTCAATTTGCATGATTGGTATGTGTGCGTGCGCGGCGGGCGGGCTCATGGGCGAGTTGAGGCGCTGTGGCCGGTGGCGGCGCGCGGCATGGGATTCTGAGCACCCATGATCGAAGGCTTTCTCGTTCTACTGCTGTTCCAGCTCGCCGGTGAGGCGACTGCGCATGTCGCGCACCTGCCGATACCGGGGCCCATTCTCGGCCTCCTGCTGATGCTGGTCTGGGCGCAGTTCGGCGGCAAGATCGGCGAGCCGGCGAGGCAAGTCGCGCGCGGCTTGCTCGCCAATCTAGGGCTAATGTTCGTGCCGGTAGCCGCCGGTATCGCGTTCCAACTGCGCGCACTCGGCGACGCGGCATGGCATGTGGGCTGGATCGTGATCGTCACCACGGCGTTCACCTTGGTCGTCACTGCCGCGGTATTCGCTTGGCTGTGCAAACTGACGCAAAGAGAACCGCAATGACGCAACCGCCGATTTTCGAGTTGTGGGTTTTTCTCAAAACCAAGCCGCTATTGTGGCTGGCATTGACGCTCGGTTCATGGATTGCCGCGCGACGGCTGCAAGATGCGGTTGGCGGCGCGCCGTGGGCGAATCCCGTCGCGGTGTCTTCGCTGTTGTTGGGCGCTACGCTTTGGTTGACCGGCGCGTCCTATGAGGAATTTTTTGCCGGCGCGCAGTTTGTGCACTTCTTGTTGGGACCTGCAACGATCGCTCTCGGCATCACGCTCATCGAGCACATGCAAGCCCTGCGCAAACTGGTGATCCCCGTGCTCGGGGCGCTCGGTGCGGGTGTAGCCGCTTCGGTCGCATCGACCTGGGTGCTATGCCATGTAGCACGACTGCCTTCCGACATCACGCTCTCAATGCTGCCCAAGTCCGCCACCGCGCCGGTGGCCATGGCAATCAGCGAAGCGATCGGCGGCACGCCGAGCATCTCCATGAGCGGCGTGCTGCTCACGGGGATCACCGGCGCCATCATCGTCACGCCACTGTTCAATCTGCTCGGTTTCAAGAACTGGCGCGCGCGCGGATTCGCCGCGGGCCTCACCGCACACGGCATCGGCACGGCTCGCGCTTATCAAGTCAGCGCCGAAGCAGGCGTCTACGCCGCGCTAGCGTTGGCGCTAGCCGCGCTGCTGCAAGGCTTGGTGTTACCGCTTGTGCTCTAATCGGAATTGCCACATGAAACTACTCGCCGCATTCCTCGTCTTTCTCGCTGCTTCCCTTACCTACGCCGGCTTTGATGAGGGTGTGACCGCATACGAAGCGGGCGACTACGCCAAAGCACTCGCCGAGTGGCGTCCGCTCGCCGAACAAGGCGACGCGCAAGCGCAGTACAACTTAGGCATCATGCACCTTGAAGGCGAGGGCGTCACGCGCAGCGCGCGCAAAGCTGCAGAATGGTTTCACAAAGCCGGCAAGCAGAATCATGCCCCCGCGCAGTACAACTTGGCCACGCTGTACGCGAACGGGCAAGGCGTGGCGAAGAATCCCAAGCTCATGCTGACTTGGCTGCGCTTTGCCGCGGAGCAGGGCTACGCGCTGGCGCAATACGATCTAGGCGCGATGTACGACGACGGCCAGGGCGTGCCGCAGGACAAGCAGCAAGCGGCGCAGTGGTACCGCAAAGCGGCAGAACAAGGTCACGCCGACGCGCAGAACAATCTCGGCGAGTTGTACGCCGCGGGCACAGGCGTGCCGCGCGACCC
>CAZAWU010000030.1:0-9477 GCA_964488915.1 uncultured Burkholderiales bacterium | reverse complement strand
CGCAGAACAATCTCGGCGAGTTGTACGCCGCGGGCACAGGCGTGCCGCGCGACCCAGTCTTGGCGTATGTGCTATGCAGCCTCGCCGCCGCGAACGACAGCGAGGACGGGACGGAGAACCGCGACAAGTACGCGCAAGGCTTGACGCCTGAGCAGATCGAACAAGGCAAAGCGTTGGCCGAAAAGTGGAAACCCGGCACGCCGCTGCCAGCAAGCGCAAAGTAGCGTTCGCTGTATGCGCGAGTACGGTCGCGTGAATTCATTCGTCTGGGTAGGTTGGGGTGAGCTTAGCGAACCCCAACGATGCGGCAGGCGTTGGCGTTCACGTTGTACATCCCAACCTACAAACTGATTCTTTGAAAATGACACGAGCTGCCCGTCTAGTCCTAATCCATGTTTGCTTGTTACTGACGTGGCGAGTCTGTGCGGAAGACGCGTTCGATATCGTCATCGCCAACGGTCGTGTCATCGATCCGGAAACGCAACTCGACGCCGTGCGCAACGTCGGCATCCGCGCCGGCAGCATCGCTGCCGTCAGCGAGCAGGCGCTAGCCGGCAAGGAAACGATCGACGCGAGCAAGCTCGTCGTCGCGCCGGGCTTCATCGAACTGCATTGGCACGGCCGCGATCCGGCCAGCGACGTCTATCAAGCGATGGACGGTGTCACGACTTGGTTCGAACTCGAAGTCGGCACCGATGATGTCGACACCTGGTACGCGAAGCGAGCTGGCACGTCGCTGCTGAATCACGGTGTAGCTATCGGCCACATGCCGGTGCGCATGGCGCTGTACGGCGACAGCGGCGATTTTCTACCGGCGGACAAGGCGATCGAATCACGCGGCGACGACGCCAAGCTTGCGCAGATCAAGCAGCGCATCGACCGCGGCTTGCGGCAAGGCGCGGTCGCCGTGGGCATGGGCTTGGCGTACACGCCCGGCGCACCGGCGTGGGAACCGTTGGAAGTGTTTCGCGTCGCCGCTCAGTATCAAGCGCCGGTGTTCGTGCACATCCGCGGCGCGTCGAGCGCCGCCGGTGCCAACGCCGATCGCGAAGCGGGTCTGCTGGAAGTGATCGCGCATTCCGCCGTGAGCGGCGCGCCGCTGCACGTGGCGCACATTCAAAGCAGTGGGCAAGCTTCCACCGCGCGCATGCTCGGCATCATCGCCCAAGCGCGCAGCCACGGCGTAGACGTGACCACCGAGTGCTATCCGTACACGGCCGGAGCGACGCGCATCGAGTCGTACCTATTCTCGACTTGGAGCGATAAACCGGAAAGTGAATACCAGAAGCTGCAGTGGTCCGCCACCGGCGAGCGGCTGACCAAAGAAAGCTTCCAGCGCTACCGCAAGCAAGGCGGCCTGGTGCTAATCCACGCCAATACGCCGGAGGTAGTCGATGCGGCAGTGGCCCACCCTGCGACGATCATCGCCAGCGACGGCTTCGACGTCTATCCCGGCAACGGCCACCCGCGCTCAGCGGGCACGTTCGCACGGGTGCTCGGGCATCACGTGCGCGAGCGCGGCCTGCTGTCTTTGCCCGATGCCATCAAGAAAATGACGCTGATGCCCGCGCAACGCCTGGAAGGCCGCGTAGCGTCGATGAAGAAAAAAGGGCGAATACAAGTCGGCGCTGATGCCGACATTTCCGTTTTCGATCCCGCCACGATCATCGACACCGCGAGCTACGAAAAACCGGCGTCCTACGCGCAAGGCCTACGTTATGTGTTGGTGAACGGAACGTTCGTCGTGCGCGGCGCGACGCCGGTTGGTGCGGTCACGCCGGGCAAACCCGTGCGCGCGCCTTAGCCGCGCGTTTACTGCTCTTTTGGCGCAAGCGTTGGCTCAGACAGCGGCGCCACCTGATCAACGCATGCCTTCACCGTCGCCGGACCGCGCCAGGCGAACTGCTCCTTGCACGCGGCGATCTCTTTGTCTTTTTCCGCCGGATACTGCGCCAGCGCCGCCTCGGCTTCGATATCACGGTCGACGCAGGTCTTCACATAACTCCAGCCGTAATGATTGAACTGGCGGCAGCGGTTGACGATGCGTTTGTGTTGCGGAGGATAGGCGAGCACCAGTTCGCGATTCTTTTGATTGTCCTTGATGCAACGATCGATCATCTCCTGGCCCCACTCGGCGTTCGAGTAGTGACAACCGGTGACAATCTCATCTTCCTCACCCGCCCAAGCGGTGAGCGCACAACACGCGAGCAGCAACGCGCCGCAACCCAATCGCAGGGTGCTTCGCACCTACAGCCCCGACAAAGCGCGCGCATGCTCGCGCAAATCGTCGCTCAGATGCGCGGCACAGTTGAGCACGCTCACTTGATACGGCGCCTGCGGCGCAAAGATGGTCAAGGCAGTATTGCTGATGCTCGCCGGCATACTAGCGCCGGGCATCAGCGCTAGGTGCCGCTCGATAATGGTCTTGATGACCAAGCCATGCGAGACCACCACCAAGTCGCCGCGCAACGCCTCGCGCCGTTCGCACAGCAACGCCAACGCGGCGGCAACGCGCTCAACGAAAGCAGCCACCGACTCGCCGCCCGGCGGCGCTTCCTGCATGACGAGCGGATCAAAATCGAGATCGTCGTAAGCGGTGCCGCGCAGGTCACCGAAGTTGCGCTCTTGCAGCAGGGGGCTGCGATCGAATTCCATCGCGCACGCCGCCGCAATTGCTTCGGCCGTTTCCACCGCGCGCGGCAGATCGCTGGAGATGATGGCGCCAACGCTGGCGCGATTTTGCGCAACGCGCTCGGCAACCGCTCGCGCCTGCAAGCGCCCGCGTTCGCTCAGCGGCGTGGCCGCGGGTTGCAGAACGCGCGCGGCATTGAGCGCGGTTTCGCCGTGACGCACCAAAATGATCGACATGCGCGCATTGTTGCCGCAAACCTCGAGCGCTGCAAGTCCGCTCGCAAACCGTCCGCGCGCGTGCTCAGTGCTTGTACTTCACGCTGCAGCCGTAGGGATTCGTACTTGCGTTGCCTACCGGTTTTCCGGCTTTGATTTCCTCGATCGCCGCGGCAACGAAGTTCTTCGCCGTCTTGACGTCGCTCTCGCTCGCGCTGGGAATGTCGTCGATCGCGCCCACGTAGACAAGCTTGCCGCTGGCATCGACGATGTACATGTGCGGCGTGGTGCGCGCGCCGTAGGCTTTGCCGACATGGCCGTCGACATCGAGCAAATAACGCGCAGGCACGGCGTTATGCTGTTTGCTGAATTCATTGAGCTGCGCGCCGGTCATGTAGTCGGAGTGGCCATTCGTGGTGGAGTTGACCGTAAGCCACACGACATCTTTGGCGTACTTCTTCTGCAGCGCCGGCATGTTGCCGCTACGATAATGCTTCATCACGAACGGGCAGCCGGGGTTGCTCCATTCGAGTACGACGGTCTTGCCTCTGAACTCAGCAAGGCTGACTTGTTTGCCGTTGGTATCGGGCAGCGTAAAGGCGGGTGCGGGTTGACCGGGGACGGCGGCGGCGAAAGACGCCGTGGCGGAAAATGCGACTAGCACAGCGGCAAGCAATTGTCTCACTTAGACCTCCGTTACTGGTTGGACGTAGACGGCGCCCGCGCCGTGTTAGTCGCGGGCGCAATGCTCTGCAAGGCTTCAACCACGATCGTCGGCGTCAAGATTTCCGGCAGCAACTGCGGCGCAGCGGCGAGATCGGCAGGATACAAAGCATACACCGGCACGGCATTGCGCCCGAGCTCGGCCAGCGTTTTCGTGATGGCAGGATCTTGCGCGGTCCAATCGGCGCGCAGCAGCGCGACGCCGCGCTTGCCGAACTCTTGCAGCACTTCTCCGCGGTTCAGCGCCACGCGTTTGTTCACTTGACAGGTGATGCACCACGCCGCGGTGAAATCGACGAATACAGGCTTACCTTCAGCGCGCAGTTGCGCAACTTTCTCGCGTGACCACGGCTGCCACACTTCGCCGGTCGCGGCGGCAGTGCCGGCTGTGCCCGGCACGATCTTGCCGGGCCACGCAAGCGCAAGCCCGGCAGCAGCCAATAGGGCAGCGAAGGCAACCGGCAGCGCTTTGCCGTGCAGGGACCAGCGTCCGTACGCCCACGCGGCGATGCCGAGCAGCAGCAGCCCCAGCAGCAACTTCAGCACCGCATCGTTGCCCGCCTGCGCGCCGAGCACCCACGCGAGCCAGATCACCGTGGCGTAGAGCGGAAACGCCATCACTTGCTTGAACGTCTCCATCCAGCGCCCCGGCTTGGGTAGCCACCGCAGCCAGCGCGGGAACCACGCCAACAGCACCACCGGCGCCGCCATGCCGAGCGCGAGCGCGGTGAAGATCGCCAGCGTCACCACAACGGGCTGCGCCAGCGTATAGCCGATCGCCGCGCCCATGAACGGCGCGGTGCAAGGCGTGGCCACGGCGGTGGCGAGCAAGCCGGAGACGAACGCGTCGCTGCGCAGACCTTTGCCCGCAGCCACACTGCCCGCCAAGCGCTGCGCGGCCGCGCCGACTTCGTACACGCCGGACAAGTTCAACGCGAGCAAGAAGAACAGGCACGCCAACAGAGTCACGAACAGCGGCGACTGCAGTTGAAAGCCCCAGCCGATCTGCGCACCGCTCGCGCGCAGGGCGAGCATCGCACCGGCAAGCAACAGGAACGCCACCAGTACGCCGAGCGCGAACATGAGTCCCTGCGCGCGCAACACGCGCCGCTCCTCGTGCGCGCGCTCGACGAAATTCATCACCTTGATGCCGAGCACCGGAAACACGCACGGCATCAAATTCAGGATCACACCGCCGATGAAAGCGAATGCAAGCGCGATCCCAAGTGTTGCCGGCAGCGCGCCGTCAGGCGCAGTCGCGGCGATTGCCGCTGTGTTTGCCGCTGGAGCGATCTCGGCCGCGTCCTTGGCCAGCGGCGGCAGGCTCGGCGCGAGCGCGGTTTCGAACGCCACGGCTTTGCCTAACCCCCAACCCGGCTCGGCCACGAGCACGCCCGCGAGCGAGGAAAAATTCTTTGGCGGCGTATCTGCGAGCGGCACACGCAGGCGGTAACCTTCGCCGTCGCGCAGCAGCTTTTGCGGCGCAGCGTGCTGGATCACGTCGCCGCGCTCCGGATAGAACTCGACACGAGAAAGTTGCGGCGAGGATGCGCTTGCAGGTGTGAGGCGGACATCAAGCGCGCCGTCGCTGCTCGCGGCTTCGACGTGGAAACGCGTGAGCGCCTGCGGCAGCGCCGCGCGCGTCGCCGCAAACTGCCCTTGCCGCGACGCATCGAGCGGCGGCTCGGCGCTCACTACCGGCAACGTGAGCGAAAGTTGCGCGTGCTCGGGAATGCAAACGTCCTTGCACACCAGCCAATCCGCGCGCGCATTGAGCGCAACTTGATCGCCGGGTTTGAGCTGCTCGGGCGCTTTTAGCTCCGTCAGCAACAGCACTTCGCCTTCGTAGCCAAAATTGGTCAGCGGCCCGGTCGGCAAACGCTTCGGATAAGGCCATTGAATCGCGCCGGCTTCGAAGCCGGGCGGCAGCTTCCAGGCGATCTTAGTCGGCAAGCCTGAATCGCCGGGGTTTTTCCAATAGGTGTGCCAGTGCTCCGCCATCTTGAGGCGCAGCGCGACGGTAAGAGTTTGGCCCGGCGCAATGCCGGTCCGCTCGGCAACGAGTTCGGCTTCGACGTGATCGGTCCTCACCGGCGCGGCGACGCTCGCCGCACTAGCGACGAGGAGAAACAGAGCGTGGAGTAAATGCACGCGCATCGGACTGGGTGGGAAAACTCTAATGATAGAGCAATGAGGGAAGGGAAAGTTCACACAGCCGACTCCTGCGCCGGCCCGCCGCGCTTTGCCCTTCGAACTGCGCCTTTCGTCAGCCCTACAAGCGCCTATTTGCAAAGTCAGACACCACCCCGGCCGCCTGCCTCGGCGCAACCTGCAGCAAGAAATGCGGCGTATCAAAGTCGACGATCTGCGTTTGCGGCGCAAGCTGCTTCACGTACTCGGCCTGCGCGGCCGGCACCAAGCGATCCCGCCGCGCGCGCAGATAGAGAATCGGCGCTTCGATCTTGCGCAGCGCCGCGCTAACGTCGACCGCCAACGCTGCTTTGATGCGCGCGCGCCAGACTTCGGGCGTGAGCCGCGCGGAGACTCGCAAGAGATTGTCCATGAGGCGTTCATCTTCGGTGTCGCCGAGAAAATAGTCGGCGATCAAGCGCTTCGGCAGCAGCTGAATCGGCACGACATCGATCAGCCCTTGCAAATGCGCGAACGCAGGCAGGGGGTTGTGCACGAACGAGCACGATAAGATCAGCGCGCGCACCCGAGACGCGAAAGCGGGCGCGCTCGCCAGCATGACGGCGAGCGGGCCGGAGAAGGATTCGCCGAGGATGGTGAAGGGTTGTGCCTGCGGTAGTTCATCCACGATCTGCTGCGCCAGCGCCGCATAACCCAGCGGCTGGTCGGGCGCGTAGCGCTGTACGTGCGTTTCGATACTTGGGTCGAGCTCAGCGAGAAAGTCATCGAATAGTTCGCCGGAACCGTCCATCCCAGGCAGTAGAACCAGCTGGGCAGCATTTTTACTCAATAGAGTGTACCGTGTTGAATCAATTCTATAAACATTGATCGTGATAAGCACTGGCAAGTATAAGCCCGAAAGCCTCCATATTGATAATCTGAGGACTTCCTTTGCCGCACCGAGGCCCGTATGCTTGCGCATTCGACAAACCGAATCCTAAGCCATGGCTTACCTCACCGGCGCCGGTAACACGCGTTTCGGCAAATGCCCGGGCGAAACCACGCTCACGCTGATGGCGCAGGCGGCAGCGCGCGCGATGCAGCGCGCCGACATCCAACGCGCCGACATCGACGGATTGCTCGTCCCGTATTCGTCGACGCTGCCGCACTTCATGCTCGGCACGCTGTTCGCCGAGTACTTCGGCTTGCAGCTGCGCTATGCGCACGCCATGCAAGTCGGTGGTGCAACCGGTTTCGCCATGGTGATGCTCGCGGCGCGCTTGGTCGATGCGGGCGAGTGCGACAACATTTTGGTCGTCGCGGGCGAGAACCGTCTGACCGGCCAAAGCCGCGACACTGCAGTGCAAACGCTCGCACAAGTCGGCCACGCAGACTACGAATTGCCATTCGGCGCGACCATACCCGCCTACTACGGCTTGGTCGCCAGCCGCTACATGCACGAATACCAAGTCGATGCGCACGAACTCGCAGAACTCGCAGTGCTGATGCGCCGCCACGCGAGCACGCACCCCGATGCGCAGATGCGCGAGCCGATTACAGTCGATGATGTCGTTAACTCCAAAGTCATCGCGGCGCCGCTGCGGTTGCTGGATTGCTGTTTGATTTCCGACGGTGGCGTGGCGTTCGTCGTCTCCAAACAGCCGCGCGCCGCGGCGTCCATCCAAATCACCGGCGCCGCGCAAGCGCACACGCATCAGCACGTGAGCCAAGCGCCGAGCTTGACGCAGTTCGGCGCGGCAGATTCGTCCAAGCGCGCCATGCAGCAAGCGCGCATCACGCACACCGATGTCGATTACCTCGCGATCTACGATTCGTTCACCATCACGCTGGCGATCTTGCTGGAAGAAATCGGCTTCGCCGCGCGCGGGGCATCGGGCGCGATGGCGCGCGATGGCGTTTTCAGTGCGAATGGCAAGCTGCCGATGAACACGCACGGCGGTTTGCTCTCGTTCGGACATTCCGGCGCGGGCGGCGCCATGGCGCACCTGGCGGAGACGTGGCTGCAAATGGCAGGGCTCGCGGGCGAGCGGCAGATTCGCCAGCCCCACCTTGCGTTCGTGCATGGCGACGGCGGCGTGTTGTCGTCGCATGTGAGTTTGGTATTGAGGCGGGAGCCAGGGTAGTTCGTAGCCTGGGTTAGCCGCGAAGCGGCGTAACCCGGGTCGCGGCAAAGCCGCAATGGATCAAAGCCCAGCAAGATGCAACGCCGCGCAGCGCGCGGCCAGCTCTTGCTCCCCGGCTTACGCTGCGCTAACCCGGGCTACAATGCTGGTTTTCGCAGCCATGACGAGAATCAAATGAACGCCGCCGTCGCCCAACAAACCCAACCCGCTCTCGACGAACTCGCGCGCCTGTTCGGCGATCGCTTCTCTGTAAGCACCGGTGTACGCGATCACCACAGCAAGGACGAGTCGTGGCATCACCCGCATCGGCCGGACGCGGTCGTGTTTCCGAATACGACCGAAGAGGTTTCGCAAATCGTGCAGGTGTGCGCGAAGTATCGCGTGCCGGTTACCGCATATGGCACCGGCACCTCGCTCGAGGGCAACTGTGTGCCGGAGCACGGCGGCGTGGTGGTTGATCTGGAGCGCATGAACCAAGTGCTGCGCGTGAGCACGGACGATCTCGACGCCACCGTACAAGCGCGCGTCACGCGCAAGCAACTGAACGAGTACATCAAGGACACGGGCTTATTTTTCCCGGTCGACCCCGGCGCGGACGCGTCGATCGGCGGCATGGCCGCCACGCGCGCTTCCGGCACCAACGCCGTGCGCTACGGCACCATGCGCGAGAACGTGTTGGCGCTGACCGTCGTGCTCGCTGACGGACGCATCATCCGCACCTCACGCCGCGCGCGCAAATCCGCTGCCGGCTACGACTTGACGCGCCTCTTCGTCGGTAGCGACGGCACGCTCGGCATCATCACCGAAGTCACGGTGCGCCTCTACGGCGTGCCGGAAGTGATGGGTGCGGCGGTGTGCTCGTTCGACACGCTGGAAGGCGCGGTCAATACCGTGATCCAAACTATCCAGCTCGGCATTCCGGTTGCGCGCATCGAATTGCTGGACGAAGTGCAAATGGGCGCGGTGAACAACTACTCGAAGCTCGACTATCCGGTTAAGAACACGCTGTTCCTGGAGTTTCACGGCACCGAGGCCGGCGTGAAAGAGCAAGCCGAGATGGTGCAATCGATCGCTTCCGAACACACCGGCGGCGAATTCCAGTGGACGACCAAAGAAGAAGAACGCCGCCGCCTGTGGCAAGCGCGCCATGACGTCACCTGGGCGAGCAAATCGCTGCGCCCCGGCTGCTCGATTTGGGCAACGGATGTGTGCGTGCCGATCTCGCGTTTGGCTGAGTGCATTTTGGAAACGAAGAAAGACCTGAAAGAGAGTTTCCTGATCGCGCCGCTGGTGGGGCATGTCGGCGACGGCAATTTCCATCTTGGATTTTTGATTAACCGCGACGATCCGAAGGAAATCGCAGAAGCCGAGCGCATCAACGATCGGCTCGTCATGCGCGCGCTGGCGATGGACGGCACCTGCACCGGCGAGCACGGCGTGGGCTTGGGCAAAATGAAGTTCCTGACAGCGGAGCACGGCGATGCCGTGGCGGTGATGCGGCAGGTCAAGATCGCGTTGGATCCGTTGAATATCATGAATCCGGGGAAGATTTTCAGCGTGTAGAGGAGGCGCGGGGCTCCCCCTGCGAAGACAGCAAAGCCTGGGCTACACCCATCTTCGCGTTCCCCGCGCT
>CAZAWU010000029.1:0-26790 GCA_964488915.1 uncultured Burkholderiales bacterium | reverse complement strand
CCAGTACTTTGGCGGCGATTAGCTTGGCAATAAAGAGTCCGCCCTGTTTTGCAGCGGGCGCTAGCCCAGGTACAGGTTTTCCTGCCCACGCAGCCGACAACGCAGTATCGCCGATGGCGAAGACGTCTTTGAATCCCGGGACGCTCAAGTCTCCGGCCACCTTGATGCGCCCGGCGTTGTCCGCCTCTGCGTTAAGCCACTTCGCCGCTGGTGATGCGATCACCCCCGCCGCCCAGATCACGGTGCGTGCGGCGATGCGTTTGCCGCCGACCACGATACCTTCGTCATCGATGCACTCAACACGGCTTTCAAGCAACACTTCTACGCCGAGTTTCTCGAGCGAGCGCTGCGCGCTGGCTGAGAGTTTCTCTGGAAAGGCCGGCAGTACGCGCGGTCCGGCTTGCACGAGTAAAATGCGCGCTTGCGCGGGATCGAAGCGCCGGAAATCTTTCTCCATGCCGAGGCGCGCCAGCTCGGCGATGGCACCGGCAAGTTCGACGCCGGTCGGGCCCGCGCCGACGATCAGGAAGGTGAGCAGCGCGCAGCGTTCCTTTTCATCTTCGGTGGCTTCAGCTTGCTCAAAGGCCAGCAATACGCGGCGGCGCACTTCGGTGGCGTCCTCGATGGTCTTCAAACCGGGCGCATAGCGTTCCCACTCGTCCTTGCCGAAGTAGCTGTGCGCCGCGCCGGTAGCGAGCACCAAATAGTCATACGGCAGGCGCGTCTCGCCCAACATTACCTCCTGGCGATCGGTATCTACACCGGTGACATTGCCGAGCAGCACGCGCGCGTTGGCCTGTTCGCGGAACACGCCACGCACCGGTGCAGCGATATCGCCGGGCGACAGACTGGCGGTGGCTACTTGGTAGAGCAGCGGCTGGAACAAGTGATAGTTGCGCCGATCCACCAGCGTGATCGCCACCGGTGCATGGCGCAGCGCGTGCGCGCAGGACATGCCGCCGAAGCCCGCGCCGACGATCACCACGCGCGGCAGCCGGCCTTGCGTCCGCGCCAGCGCATCGGCAGGCCACAGGCGCGCAAACAAGGCGCTCAGCGCGGCATCGAGCGACCAGCGTCCGGCGCCGAAGCAAGCGAGCAGAGCAAACGCGGCGAGCCAGTAGCCAGCGCCCTGCCCTGCCGTCGCCAGCATGCCCTCGGTTGCAAGTGTCAGCGCCGCAGCGAGACTGGTCAGCCGCGTCGCCAAGCCCAGCATCAATACTACGCCAGCGATTGTCTGTGGCACGAAAAACCAGAACGGCGCGCTCGCCAGCGGCAGCCAGGGCGCGGCTTCTGATTCGATCGCCAAGACCGTCGCGAGCAACGTGCTGCCTAAGCAAGCGCGCAACAGCAGTAAGAACGGCGGGAACGCCTGCTCGCGCACCCACGCCAGCGCACCGATAACACTCTGCGCGAACGGCAGCGGGCTTTCCGCCAGACCGCGCGCCAAAAACCGGTCGAGCGACAGCGGCCCCGCCCCGCGCAGTGTGTACCAGGCAGAAAACGCGATCCAAAATAGGTGTGCGTCTAGGGCGCGATAGTTGAGTTGAATGATCAACGCGAGCGCGCCAAGCGCCAGCGCCGCTGCGCGCGTAGCCAGTCCGAGCATCAACCACAGCGCGCCGATCACTTCGATACCGGCGCCGAGATACGCGGCCGTGACCGGATCCATCCATGTCACTGGATATTCATTGCGCGCAAGCAGCAGCGCCCGATCCCAGTCGGCGGCCTTGATCAGGCCAGAGACCAGGAACATCTGGCCGAGCCAGAGTCGCAGCAGTAGATCGACGACCGAGCCGATCGGCCGCTTGGCGAAGCGCGTGACGTCGGACAGCACCGCACGCAGCATGCCCATGCGCTGCCGGCGCATTAGCCGACGATGCGATGCGGTTTCCATTTCCGATGCCCTCGCTTCTTGGGGAAAGTTGCGGGTTGATAGCCACAGTGAATGCAGGGCTGGTCTTCGCTATGAATTAATTTGGCGCAATGCACGCCGCGCCGGGCTGCGACCAGCTGATAGAGTCTCGCGGCGGCGAGCATTCCAGCAATCGGCGCGGACAGGTAGATCCAAATCCCATCCCAAACCCCGGCCGGAGCGGCCGAGGCAAAGGTGCGCGCGGGATTCATGCTCATGCCGGAAAGCGGTGCTTCGACGCTGATGTAGGCAGCAACAAGCGCGCCGGCAAGCACGCCCGTGTACTTCGCTAAGCGCTCGGTGTTGCTCGCAAACAGAACCGTCAGCATCATGCCGCATGAGATCAAGAACTCGGCAGCGAACGCCGCGCCGGCACCGGCCGGCCCGGGCAGCGTCGCAGCGTAGCTCACCGGCGCCATAGTGAACGCCCCGCGCAACAACGCCGCGACTAGTAAGACGCCCAGCGTTCCGCCGACAAACTGAGCGAGGATGTAAAAGCACGCATCCCACGGCGCGACCTTGCCGAGATTCAGAAATGTCAAGGTCGTGGCCGGGTTAAGGTGGGCGCCAGAGCGCTTACCCCAAGGCGAGTAAATGATAGCCACCGCGGTTAACCCCATGGCGAGCCCGATGAGCACCCGGCGCGCCACAGGATCGGGTAGAGCCTGATGGACGGGAGACCCCGGGTACTCCAGAACGGTAGCGAAGAGTCCGGCGGAGACCATGAACGTCCCCAGACCCCAAGCCTCCATCAAGTATTCAGGCCAATGCCGCACCAACGCATCGAGCGCTTGCGTTGTGCGCTGCGGTTCACGCGGTGGTGCCACTTACGCTACCTCGGTGGTGCGCTTGGCGCCCTTTGAGGGGTTACGAGGCGCGGGGGGAGCCGACCCCCCCGACCCCCCGCGCATGCGGTCGCCAGCAGCCGAGTCGGAAGCGGCGCGCTTTGCGCGCGAATGGGCAACAACGTTCGACTTCGCGGCCTGGTTCGACGCCTCTCTTGCTTGCTCGGTCTGTTGCTGCCAGTACTTGGGAACGCTCGTTCGGTATTTGCGCTCGACCAGGTTCGCCACCAGCCCAGTCCAGCCGGTTTGGTGCATGGCGCCCAGACCTTCGCCGGTCTCGCCATGAAAGTACTCGTTGAACAGCAGCAGGTCCTTCCAATGCGGATCGTGCTGGAACGGACTGTTTTCTGGCAGCGCCGGAACACGCCCGCTCGTGTCGCGCCGAAACATGTCGACCAGGCGATCCGAGATGAGCTTGGCGATGTCGCGCAGCGTCATTTTCTGGTTGTTAAGACACGGCACGGTGACCGTGAACTTGTCGCCAAGATAACGATGAAACTTCTCGATCGCTTGAATCAACGTGTAGTTTGTCGGCATCCAAATCGGCCCGCGCCAGTTGGAGTTGCCGCCGAACAACCCGGAGTTCGACTCGCCCGGGACGTATTCGATCAAGGCGCGGCCGATCCCCGGCACGACACCGAGATCCTGCCGTTCGGCGTGAATGCGCGAAACACTGCGGATGCCATAGCGCGAGAGGAACTCGCCTTCGTTGAGCAAGCGCTGCAGGATGCGCGGCAGCCAGTCCGTGTCCACCAGTGCCAAAAGATGTTCGCCGCGCTCGTTTTCCGCAATGGGGCAGGAACTGACTTTGCGGCCTTGGTAGCGGCCGCGATAGTGCGCTTCCAATATTTTCATGAAACGCGGCGCCGCTTTGAGCAACCGCTGATCGACGATCTCGCACGCGAACACCGGTATCAAGCCGACCCAAGAGAACACATCGATGCGATGCGTGGAGCCGTCCGGCGCCACGACCAGGTCCTTGAAAAAGCCGTCTTGATCGTCCCACAACGATACGTGGCTGCCGCTGCTGTGACCGGCGATGGTGTTGGCGATCGCCAAGAACTGCATGTAGCACTGGATGGCGACGTCCTCGTAGTCGGATTGCTCAGCCGCGAGCTCCAGACACATGATGGTCATGTTGAGCGCGAACATGGCCATCCAACCGGTGGCATCGGCTTGCTTGAGTGAAAACCCGGGAGGCAGCGGCTGCGAGCGATCGTAGACGGAGATGTTGTCGAGGCCAAGGAATCCGCCTTCGAACACGTTATTGCCCTCGGCATCCTTGCGGTTTAGCCACCAGGTGTAGTTCATGAGCAACTTGTGCGTCACGCGCTGCAAGAAACCGGTATCTGCTTTGCCGCGCTGCACGCGTTCGGCGCGAAACGCCTTCAACGCCGCCATTGCCAGCACCGGTGGATTGACGTCGCCGAACGCCCACTCGTACGCCGGGATCTGACCATTCGGATGAAGATAGTTTTCTTTCAGCAGCAGTTCGACTTGGTCCTTAGCGAAATCGACGTCGATCAACGCCAGCGCGGCGGTGTGGAACGCCAAATCCCACGCTGCGAACCAAGGGTATTCCCATTTGTCCGGCATGGAGATGACGTGCGCGGCTTTGAGATGGCGCCAAGTGCGGTTGCGGCCCCATTTGCGCGAACCCGGCGGCGGCAATTGATCGCCGTCCAGCCACTTGGCGACGTCGTAGTGGAAGAACTGTTTGCTCCAAATCATGCCGGCCAGCGCTTGGCGCAGAATGTTTTCGTCTTGCACCGATGCATTGGGCAGCAGTTCGTCGTAGAAAACACTGGCTTCCGATTCGCGCTTGGAGAAAATGACTTCGCGCTTGTCGAAGGGCGCCGCCAGCGCTTCTTTAGCGAGTGTCAACCCGATCGTTGAAGTTTGTCCCGGTTCGATCGTCACCAGATGCCATGCAGCGAACTTGGTGCCGGTTTTGGCTGGATTGACCGCGCTCTTATCGCCTTCGATCAACGAGCGGTGAAACGCGTCCTTCACATACGGCGACGCATTCGCAGTGCCCCACAGGCGCTGTGCGTTGCTTTCGTTTTCCGTGAACAGCGTTTCGGCGGCATGGCGGCCATACAAGTGGTACGCACCCAGTGTCTCGTGCTCGGCTTTGACCGCCCACATCGCACCTTTGGGTACCGCGAATTCGCCGAGCACCGGCTTGGGCGCCCCGCTCTCCCAAGACCATGCGTTGCGAAACCAGAGTTGCGGCAGCACGTGCAGCGTCTTGGTCTCCGGCCCACGGTTGCTCACCAGAATGCGAATGTGGATCTCGTCGGGGCTGGCTTTGGCGTAGCGCACTTCCACATCCCAATAGCGGCTCGCGTCGAACACATTCGTGTCGAGCAAACTAAACGGCGGGTCACCGCGACTGCGGTGTGCGTTTTCCTCGACCAAACGGCGATACGGGTACTCGCTCTGTGGGTACTTGTAGAGATAGCGCATGTAGCTGTGCGAGGGCGTGGCGTCGAGGTAAAAGTAGTACTCTTTGACGTCTTCACCATGATTGCCTTGATTGCCGGTCAACCCGAACGCGCGCTCCTTCAAAATCGGGTCAACGCCATTCCACAGCGCAATCGCAAAACACAAGCGTTGCTCCTCGTCGCAAATACCGCCCATGCCGTCTTCGTTCCAGCGGTACGCGCGCGAACGCGCCTGGTCGTGATCCAAGTGCTCCCACGCCGTGCCGCCCGCGCTGTAATCTTCGCGCACAGTGCCCCAGGCGCGTTCGGCCAAATACGGCCCCCACAAACGCCAGTTCTCCGTACCCGCTTTTTGCGCTTCGAGCCGTTGGCGCTCGGCATTCAACTTGTCGGTCATATGCCCTCCGCAGCGATGGGTATGCCACCGCGATGTATTCTGAAAATGTCGTATACCGTCATTTGTACACAACCTTGAATGGCTCTGGTATTTACTAACCAGACATACCTACTAGCTGTATATCAAGCCGCCGCCTGCTGAACTGGCGAACCAGCCTCGCGCTTCGCTGCGCGCTTGGCGCGCTCCAACATCCACCATGCCTCCAGCGCGCACGCCACCGACCATGCTTGCACTGGGGCGCCGCGCGGCGCGTGCGGCGGCGCGCCGTCGAAGATCTCGCTGACACTGCCGAGCCCCGCATCGAGCAGATGATCCATGAGCGGTTCAAGTCGCGCCTGTGCACTGGCTGCGTCCTGCGTGACGCGAAATTCCGCCAACGCGTAGTGACCGAGCAGCCACGCCCACACTGGGCCTTGGTGGTAACCGCCGTCGCGCTCCCACACTCCGCCGCGGTAGTGCGGGCGATAGTCGGGGTGGCGCGGATCGAGCGAGCGCAAGCCGTACGAAGTCAGCAGCAGCCGCCCACACACGCTCACGACTTCACGCTGTACGCTTTCGTCCAAGGCACTGTGGCGCAAGCTGACAGCGAAGATCTGATTGGGCCTCAACGTCGAGTCGTCGCCGTTCGGTCCGTCGATGACGTCGTACAGCCCGCCGCCATCACCGTCGACAAAGCGCGTGAACCCGGCCTTCACGCGCGCAGCGAGCCCCGCGTAGCGCTGCGGCGCTTCACCTACGAGCGGCGCCAGCTCCGCCATGCAATGCAGCGCGTTGTACCAAAGCGCGTTGATCTCAACCGGCTTGCCGATGCGAGGCGTCACCACCCAATCGCCGACTTTGGCGTCCATCCATGTGACCTGTACTCCCGGCTCGCCTGCGCGCAGCAGCGCGTCCTTAGGATCCATGGCGATGCCGAAACGCGTGCCCTTCTCGTGCCATTCGACGATCTGCTGCAGCACCGGGAAGACCGACCGCAGCGCGGCTTTGTCGTTCGTCGCCATGACGTATGCACGCCAAGCTTCGATGTACCAAAGCGCCGCATCCGCCGTGTTGTACTCGGGCGTTTCACCTGTGCCGGGAAACACGTTCGGCAGCATGCCGCGGTCGACGAAGCGCGCGAATGTTTGCAACACGCGCCGCGCCGTGTCGTAGCGGCCGGTGGCGAGTGTCAGGCCCGGCAGCGCAATCATGGTGTCGCGGCCCCAGTCGCCGAACCAAGGAAAACCTGCGATCACCGATTCACCGTCCGCGCCAGAAACCGGTCTGGCGAAGATGAAGCTATCGGCCGCCAAGACAAGCTGATCGACCCAGGGCGGCGCGTCGAGCAGTTCCGTCACTTGCACCTTGGCGCGGCGCAGTTGATTCTCGTCGTGCTGCGTGCAGCGGCGCAGCGCTTCGCCAAGATAGATGGAAGCCTCTTGGTGCAAACTGCCCACCACGCCCACCCACTCGCCGGGCTGCAGCGTCAGGCGTGCTTCGCCGACGCACAGATGCGCGTCACTGTCGCCAAGACCGCGCTCACGCTCCACCGGCAGGTCAAAGTTCTCGTACCAGTTGCGCTCTGGCGCAATTTCACCGCCGCGAGCCTTGAGATAGAGTGAGAACCAATTCGGATGGTGTACGCGCAGCTCGGTGTCACGCTCTTCCAGTTCGGGATGGAAAGCGCTTGCCCAACTGGTGCCGTGGTGATCGCGCGCGTTGACCAGCAACTTGACGCGCAGTTGCGGCCAAACATCCGGAACAGTGCCGCTAGGATCGAGACGCCAGGCCACGTACGTGGTATTGGCCCCCGGTTCCATCCAAATGCGCTGCTCCACGCGCAACGCGCCGCAGGCAAAGCGCCAGACCGGCATGCGCCCTTGCAGCTCGAATGACTCGAGATGCGCGTGCCCCCGCGGCTCCACGGCGCCGCTACCCCAGCGGTTGGAGCACAGCGGCCAGTGCACGTCACCGTCGAGCAGCCAGGCGTCAGCTTTGGCGAATACCAGATGGCGCCCGAGCGGCGGGTTGACCGGCGCGACCAGTAGGCCGTGATAGCGGCGCGTGAGCGTGCCCGCGATCGTCCCCGAAGCGTAGCCACCCAAACCATTCGACAACCACCACTCGCGGCGCTCGGCTTGCGCCAAGTCACCGCAGATCTCACGCCCGAACCGGATCAGCTTTGGCAACACTTTGAACCCCCTTGGTGAGATGAGCCAGATGAGCGATATGCGCGCCTAGGCGCAGGCCCCAGGAATAAATTGTCAACGCCGGGTTGACGCGCGCCGAGCGCGTGAGTACGCTGCCGTCGGCGACGTAAACGTTGTCCAAGCCGTGCACTTTGCCGTTGGCGTTTACCACAGAGCTGCGCGGATCATTGCCCGCGGCGAGCGTCCCGCAAGCGTGTGAGGTGATTTCCACCGGCATACGCTTAACGTAGGGCAGATATCCCAACCCCAACAGCTCGCGCTTGAGCGTAGCCAGCAAGCGCAGGTGCTCGTGCTCTGCCGGCGCGACGCGCTCGCGGTCGAAATCGAGATGCGGGCGGCCGTCCCCATTGGCGTAGACGCGGTTCTCAGGGTGCGAGCCGTCCTCGGTCGTTACCCAGAAGCCGTATGCGTGGCGCGCCGCCAACGCCGCCACCCAGTGCGGCACGACGCTCGGTAGTTGCGTCTTGAAGATATCGCCATCCAGCCAGCCGGTGTTCTGCACGCTCGAGTGCGGAAACTTCTGGCTGGTGAGCAGCAGCGTCTTGCGAATAATGTCAGTCTTGCGCGTCGCGGAAAACGTCACTAGCGCGCTGTTTAAGTGCGTCTTGTAGTTGCGTCCGATGACGCGATAACTTGGTAGCGTGCGGTCCAATCCCTGCTGCACGCAAAAGTCGGCCAGCAGACGCGGCGAATTGAGCGCACCGCCGGCGAGAACGATGCGCTGCGCCATGTGGCGTGTGCCGTCGTCGCACTCGACGCCAACGGCTAGGGACGGCGTTTGCGTATCACCGAGCACATGCTTGACGCGCTTGCCGGTCAGCAACTCGAAATTCGCTTTCTGCTTAATGCGGTCGAGGAAGCAGGTTTCGGCATCCGCCTTCACACCTTTGGCGGAGGCAAAAGCGTCGAAGTGCTTGGCTTCATCGGGATAGTCGAGAATGTCGGCTGAAGCGCCGAGCGGCATGGGATAGTTCTCCCAAGAGCGGTCGCGCTTCTTAAGACCCGCTACGATGCGCTGCAGATCCGCTTCAACCGGAAAGTAGCGCAGCCCCAGCAAGCGCTCGGCTTCCTCGTAGTAGGGTGCGAGATCGTCGTAAGTTATCGGCCAAGCCGGGCATTGATGCGGCAAGTCGGCTCCGAACTCATGCGGGCTAAAGCGCAGCAACGCCGCGCCGTACCATTTGGTCTTTCCGCCGAGGTTGGCGAATTCGAGCGGTGGGACGATGGTGCGCCCGTCCTTGTCCGCCCACGGCTCGTGGTTCTGAAAAGCGCCTTGCCGCAAGACTTTGTCGACACTCTGCGTGCTGCCGTCGCGCGGCAGCGGTAAGCCCTTCTCCAACAGCAACACGTGCTGACCGGACTGCGTGAGTTGGTACGCCGCGGCGGCGCCGCCCGCTCCCGAACCTATGATGATGACGTCATACACGCCCATACTCGCTGACCTTTCTACCGCTGCACCAGCATGACCAAATGGCCATCCGGGTCTTTCACCGTTAGACACTTGCTGTACGCCTCGCCTGGCACCGTGATGACGCGCGGCGAGACGAACACGACGTTTTGTTTGGTGAGTGTCTCGGCCAGCTCGTCGATGTTGTCGACTTCGAGCACCAAGCGCGTAGCCACCAAGTCGTTCGCCGACTTGTCCAGCGGCGCGGGCCGACCGCCCGAGGGCGTGAGGTACTGCAAAAACTCTAATCCGGGCCCCTGCGCACGCTCCGGTCGCAGGCCGGTGATGCGTACCACCGCGCCGAAGGCGTTGTCGAGCTGTTCTTGCGTGACGCCGGTGTTGACACCGCCGCCGGCGACTTTGAATCCGAGCAAATCGCTATAAAATTTGGTGCTGCGCTCAGTGCTACCGATGCCGATCGCGGTGTGATCGATGCCGAGGAACAAGCGCCCTTCCGGCTTCTGCCACTTGGGATTGCCTTTATCGGGCGGGAAATACAGCAACTCCAGCGGATGGCCATCGGCGTCGCGGAACTTGTATGCTTTGATTCCCGCCGCGCCCTTGTTCGATTGAGGAATCGTTTGCGGTGCGCTGGAGATGCCGGTAATTGCATACTTCTGCAGATGCGCGAACGCCTTGTCCATATCGCTGACCACCACGGCAAAGTGTTGGAACCACAGATCATTCGAGCGGCTATCGACGGGAATCGGTTTGCCCGCCGGGCTAACAAACTGCTCCAAGTGGATACTTTCGTCACCCAGACTCAGCGTCGCACGGCGCACGCGTGCACCAAACACGCCAACCGCGTAGTCGTAGTCGCGCTCGCTGATCAGCGTCTCGCCGGTTTTCTTGAAGTTGAGCGCCTGCTCGAAAAACGCGACGGAGCGGTCAAGATCGGAAACACTCAGCGTGATGGCTTTGACCTCGAGTGCGCGCCCGAACGCGATGTTCGCAACGAATACAACAAGAAAGCAGAAACCGGTAAAGACGAGACGCAATAAACGCATGAAGGAACTCCGAAAGAGAATAAGACGAGCGCCGCTCAAATGACCCCAAGACCACAAGGCCGGACGAGGAGAAGCCTCACCGCCTGGCTAACACCTATCCTCCGCGAGCGAATTCCGGATACAACGTCATGCCGCCATCGACGTAAATCGTCGCGCCGTTGACATAATCGGAGTGGTCGGAAGCGAGCCAAGCGGTGGCGCGCGCGATATCTTCCACCACGCCGACACGGTTGTAAGGGATCAGCTTCAACAACTCAGCTTCCGCCTCCGGTGTATCCCAGGCGGCCGTGTTGATCGGCGTTTTGATGGCGCCCGGCGACACGCTGTTGATACGGATGGCTTGTGGCGCGAGCTCCTGTGCCATGCTCTTCATCAACATCGCCACACCGCCCTTGGACGCCGCGTAATTCACGTGGCCCGCCCATGGAATCACGTCGTGCACGGAAGAGATGCAGATGATCTTGCCCGCCGCGCGCGAAAGCGCGAGCACCACGCCACGGCGCAAGAATTCCCGCACCGCCTCGCGCGCGCAGAGGAATTGCCCCGTCAAGTTAACGGCGATCACTTTGTCCCACTGCTGCAAGCTCATCTCGTGAAAAGGCGCGTCCTGCTGCAGCCCTGCGTTGTTCACCAAGATGTCGACGCTGCCGAACGCGTCGATCACATGTGCGAACATCGCTTTGACTTCGGCTTCGTTGCTGACGTCGGCCTTCACCATGATGGCTCTGCCGCCGCGGGCGTTGATGTCTTCGACGATCTTGCGCGCTTTGTCTTCGCCGCTGACGTAGTTGACCGCCACTGCGACGCCGGCTTCAGCCAGGCCGCGCGCCACGCCCTCGCCGATACCGGAGTTGGCGCCGGTGACGATGGCACGTTGGCCGGCCAGATGCAGTTCACGTACATTTAAGCTCGTCATCGCTGTTCCCGTGAGATTCACTCGCGCCAGAACTTGCGGCGAATGAGGTGATCGAGAGAAATCTTGCCCGGCCCGTGGAAGATCGTGACCAGCATCAAGATGCCCCAGTACAGGTGCTGATCGCGCCCAGCCGGCGAGAGATCAGGGTACGAAATCGCGGCCACGATGTTGAATACGAATAGCCCGATCGCGGCAAAGCGCGTACCTAGTCCGGCCGCCAGGAGCAGCGGAATACTCAACTCGACCGCCGTGCCCAAGTAGGCCGCGACGTCGGTAGGAAGTAGCGGCACGGCGTATTCGTACTCGAAGAGAGCAAGCGTGGATTGCCAGTTTGCAATCTTGGTCAGCCCCGATTTGAAGAACACATTGGCGACATATAGGCGAATGCCCAGGTCCAGCAGCGGGGTCAAAAACCCAATCCACTCGATCAGACGCCGTAGCGTCGCGGTTATCCATCTACCGCCTGTATGTACTGATTTGTCAATACGCATCTGATTCGTGACGGTATACTGCATAGATCTATCTCCTTTTTCGACCTGCCTCATGGCGGGCGCGCTTAAAAACATAGAGCCCCGCCCGCCGCGGGGCTCGGTTGCTTTGGCGCCCAAGCTTTGAGCAGACGCCTTGGACTGTGCGTCGCCGTCTAGCCTTTCTTGCCGCCGGGCATGGCGTGCGGTGAGGTCGTTACTTTGCCGCCGGCAATACGCTCGCAGGTGCCCTTCGGAACATAAATCCAAGCTTCGGCATCGCGGTCTTTCGTTGCGGTTCCGGCACATGAGCTGTAGCTGGTACCGCAATCGTTCTTGCCGGCTTTGACGATGCCCGCGCATTTCTCTTGGTCGCCTTTCGCGGCCAGCGCCGAACTACCGGCGGCGGTCAATCCCAAGGCAACAAGCCCTGCAAAGGCGGAACGGATCATGAGATCAGACTTCTTCATGCATTACTCCTTGTGTATCGGTGGTGAGAAAGGTGTGCGGCGCGCAGCGATGCCGCGCCGCGGACTGCGACTGTAGTTAGTTGCGTTGGTGACCGGGGTGCAGCGGGTTGGCGGACGCCATGTACTCTTCCAGGCAAATTTCGCCGTCTTTGTTCGCGTCCATCATGCGAATCATTTCCTTGAACTCGGCGCTGCGCTGCTTGAACTCTGGGCTGAGTGGATCATGCTGCATCACGAATTCCAGATCCGAGATGCGGCCATCCATGTTTGCGTCCATCTTGGCGAGCATGTCGAAGTAAGCGGCGCGCAACTTCCCAAGACTGTTCTTGTACGAGGGATCGAGCGGGTTATTCGAATCGGCGGCACCAACCGGGCTCATGGTGCTCAACGCGAACGCGCCAAACGTCAGCGCGGTAACAACGATACGATTGAATTTCATATGGTCTCCTTTAACTGAAGTGAAGTGGTCTCAAGCTGCACTGTCGAGTGGTCTCGAGTCAGTGTTGCCATTGTTGCGGCCGAGGCTCACACCTGCATCACGCAAACTTAAAATTTCCGTCACGGTCGACAAAATCGCTCTTTGGACTAAATTCCGGTGCATCATTGCGCCAGCCTACGCGCCGCACTTCACGTACATATCACGGTGCTCGGTCGAGAATGAAAAGAGCGAACGGAGGAGCTGTTATGAAAGACCGAACGAAGATCGCGTTGCTTACCGCGGCGAGCTTGTTAGGATTCGGCTTGTTGGTTGGCTACACCTGGCTGCCGACGGAATGGGCTTCGCGCCGAGCGGGGCTGCTGCTCTGGCTCCTGCTGGGGGCGGTAGCCGTGGCGGGGTTTGTGTGGTGGCAATACGGCCTGCTCGAAGCGCGGCGGCTTCGCCCCGCTTTGACCGCCCTACGCGCCGCCACGCCGGGCTACGCGGAGGCGGCCGCCGATGCCAGCACCGAGATGGCGCAGCGAGCGCAAGTGCTGGCGCAGCAAGCAGCACGGAGCGCAGCGGCGCTGGCGGATGCGACCAATGCGCGCCGGGCGGCCGAGCAAGCGCTGCACGAGAGCCAGGAGCGTTATGCACTCGCTGTGCGCGCCGCCGAGGACGGGTTATGGGAGTGGCACACCGCTACCGACGTGCTCTACCTATCGCCGCGCTGGGAGTCCATGCTGGGTTTTGCCGAAGGCGAATTGCCACCGGTGTTCGCTACCTGGCTCGAGCGCATTCACCCCAGCGATCGCCCCACCGTGCAACGAGCGCTCGAAGCGCACGTTGCCGGTGCAAGCACGCGCTTCGAAAGCGAACACCGCGTGGTACACAAAGACGGCAGCGCACGCTGGGTGTTTGCGCGCGGCACTGCCCTGCGCAACGCCAGCGGCAAGACCTACCGCATGATCTGTTTGGACAGCGACATCACCCAATACAAACGCATCGAAGCGACGCTGCAGCACGTGGCCGCCGGCACCGCGAACGTCACCGGCGCGGAGTTCTACCGCGCACTGGTCGAGCACTTCGCTCAGGCGTTGGACGTCGCCGAAGTGTTTGTGACGGAGTGCATCGATCAACCGCCGACACGCGTGCGCACGCTGGCATGCTGGGAGCGCGGCACGTTCATTCAGGAAGAATACGATCTGGCCCCGACGCCGTGCAAGGTCGTGTTCGACACTAAGCAGCGCTACTTCGTACCACGCGATCTTGCTATGCATTTTCCCAACGAGTTGCCATACGGTTTCGTCAGCTATCTCGGCGTTCCGATCCTGAGCAGCCATGGCTTCGTTTTGGGTCATTTGGTGATCAAGGACGACAAGCCCATGGATGAAGGGGTCTTGATGGAGGCCGTCTATCGTATTTTCACCGCGCGCGCCGGTGTCGAGATGCAGCGCAGCGCGCGCGAAAAGAGTTTGCTGCGCGCCGCGCACGGGTTGAGCGCGATCAGCGATGCGCGGCAACGGCTCGCTGCTCTGGTGAGCGATTTCTCAAAGTATTGCGGCGCACGCGAGGCGTTTATCACACAATGTTTGGACGATCCGCCCACCCGCGTGCGCGCGCTTTGCTATTGGCATGACGGGGCCACTTCCTTCGACGTGGAGTACGACTTGGCGGGCAACCCGTGCGAACAAGTCTACGGCGACGGCAAAGCCTTGTATTGGCCGAAGCTGCTCGGCGAGCGCTGGCCGCTCGAGCGGGAGTTCAACCGTGAGAGTTACCTTGGGTTGCCGCTCAAGGACGCGGCAAGCGGCCGCGTGCTGGGCCATCTTGCCTGTTGCGACAGTCAGTCAATGGCCGAGGAGGCACCCGATGCCGACGCTTTGGCGCTGTTCACCGAGCGTGGGCGTGCCGAGCTACTGGCGCACCTGAAAGCGCATCCTTAGAGCAAAGCGCCTGCGCACAGCGAGACGATCGCGCGCGCTCGGCGCCGTGATCGTTTCTTTAACTTTTCGTGACGGCGGCTGGACGCGCGATGCGCATAGTTGCGGCCGTGACAGCGCTGCAGGTGTGCGAGCTGCAACCAAACCATCGCGGTACGCCTGGCGTCCATAGACGCCCTGAACCGGGCTTGAGCGGGCTTGTCTGCGCTTGCAGCGTCTGTCGCGCTCTCCTCCACTCGAAAGGAACTTGCATGCACGAAAAACTGATCCGTGGCGCATTCGCTACGTTGCTTACAGTCGGCATGGCCGCCGCCACTACCGTGGCGAACGCCGCCGATACCGAGAAGTGCGCGGGCGTCATCAAAGCGGGTAAGAACGACTGCGGCACTAGCCACAGCTCCTGTCACGGTTCGATCAAAACCGATAACGACAAGGAAGCGTGGATCGAGGTCCCGAAAGGCACCTGCGAGCGCATCGCCGGGGCGTACATCACGACTTCGCCCTACGCCAAGCCGGGCGGTAAGAACGGCGGTTAAGGCACCCCTAGGTGGCGGGCCGCGCACGCAAACAGCGCGGTCCGCCTTTCTCGAATTCTCTGCGACGTCATGAGGTAGACATGCACCACCCCCACTGGTTGTTCCTCGCAGTATCTTGTTTGTCCGCAATCCCGTCTTACGCCGCCGAGGGGATTGCGCTCAAGCAAGCGCTGACGCTCGACGGCGCCCAGCAGATCTTGGCCGCGGCTAGGAGCGAAGCGCGCAAGCTGAACGCGCCGGGCGGCGCGATCGCCGTCGTTGACGATGGTGGTCATTTGATCGCCGTCGAACGCTGGGATAACACCTTCGCCGCGAGCGCGACCATTTCGGTCGGCAAAGCGCGCACGGCCGCACTATTTCGCAAGCCCACCAAACTGTTCGAAGACGTCGTCAACAAGGGCCGTACGGCTATGACGGCGCTGCCTGACAGTTTGTTTACGCCGCTGCAAGGTGGCGTGCCGATCGAAATCGAAGGCAAGGTGGTAGGCGCCGTCGGTGTATCCGGTGCCGCAAGCGCGCAGCAAGACGAAGACATCGCGATGGCCGCGATCGGAGCGTGGAAAGCTAAGGAGTAGACCAGGATCGACGCCAAGCAAGCCCTCGATCCGGGCACACCAACGCAACTCTCTCGGAGCACAAACATGCGAAACATATTGAAGCTAACCCTAATGATTCTAGTGGGCGTGATCACTTTCGGTGCGCACGCCGCCCTGCCGAGCAAGCAAGTCTTGACTCTAAGCGCCGCTAAGCAGATTGCCGAGGCGGCCGCGGCAGAAGCGGGTAAGCGCAAAGCCACCGTCGTGATCGCCGTGGTCGACGACGGCGGCAATCTGCTGGTACTAAACCGTCTCGACGACACACAAGTGGCGAGCGTCGAAGTCGGTATCGGCAAAGCGCGCACCGCTGCGATCTTCCGCCGGCCAAGCAAAGTATTCGAAGATCAGATCCGCGAAGGCCGGGTGGCTGCGCTTGCTCTCCCTGGCGCCACGCCACTGCAGGGCGGCTTACCGATCGAATACCAAGGCAAAGTGATCGGTGCGATCGGTGTTTCAGGCAACACGCCGCAGGAGGACGAGGACATTGCCAAAGCCGGTGTCGCCGCGGCAGCAGCGATTCTCACAGGCAACGGCGGCGCCGTCACGTACTTGCCGAGCGAACAAGTGGCCGCGGCCTTTGCCCAAGGGAAACCGCTTATCGAAGTGCCAGAGTACAAGGTGCACGCCAGCCGCCGCACAGCCGGCGGGCAAGTGGAAGTGCACGAACACGAAACGGATGTCGTCTACGTGCTCGAAGGCACCGCGACGCTAGTCACCGGCGGCACCCTCGTCGGCGCGAAGACCGTCTCCCCAGGCGAGATTCGTGCGAACGACGTGCAAGGCGGCGAGACACGTAAGCTCGCCAAAGGCGATGTCGTCATCATTCCACCGAATACCCCGCATTGGTTTAAAGAAGTGTCCGATCCATTCCTGTACTACGTGGTTAAGCCGGTGCGGCAATGAAGACAGTTATTCGCACAGTCTTCCTTGCATCTGCGGCGCTCGTGTCCGCAGCGTCGTGGAGTGCGGTGGAAGCAACCGACAAAATCTATCCCGGTACACCGTTGGCAACGATCGACCTCGGCACCAGCGCGGGCGTTGCGCTGGTCAAGGCCAAGTGGCGCTACAGCGACACGCGCATCGTGGAGACTGACTTTTATGCGCCGGGACCGGAAGGCCAACCGACCGGGCGCATGATCAAGACGCTCGACATCGCGCCGCGCGCCGGGGGCAAGGACTTCGACGACTCAGCATGGGAAGTATTCGACGGTCCGGACATCATGCGGCGGCGCACCACCGGCAAACTTGCTTTCAATTGGTACCGCATCAATTTCACCGTACCGCAGCGCATCGGCGACTACGATCCAAAAGGCTCAACCATCGTGTTCGACGCGCGGGTCGACGACTATGCGGAGATCTGGGTCGACGGCGAATTGATACGCGGACAAGGTCAAAGCGGCGGTTCCGTGGTCAAAGGTTGGAACGCGGACAACCGCTTGGTCGTCGGCCGCAACGTCAAACCCGGTCAGCGCATTCAACTCGCCGTGTTTGGGGCGAATGGACCATTGTCGGCGCCACCAACTAACTTTATTTGGCTGCACCACGCGCGTCTAGAGTTTCACGCGGGGCCTACCGGTCCCATGGCCATCGAGCCGGCGGAGGTCAATGTGGATGTCGAGCGCATCGACCCCGGCATCGATGCCATCGTTTCGCACAACCCGAAGATCTTCAAACTCGCCGACGGTTTCACTTTCACCGAAGGTCCAGTGTGGGTGCCGCAGAGCGAAGGAGGCGGCCATCTCCTGTTCTCCGACCCGAACGAGAATACCATCTGGCGCTACGACCCGCAGCAAGCCACGCTGAGCGAGTTTCGCAAGCCGAGCGGTTACGCGGGCGCGGATGTCGCCGAGTACGCTCAGCCCGGATCGAATGGTTTGACGTTAGACGGCGCTGGCCGACTCACTATCAATGAGCACGGCAACCACCGCGTTTCGCGCTTGGAGCAAGACGGCTCGCTGCGCGTGCTGACGGACAGCTATCAAGGCAAACGCCTCAACAGCCCCAACGATCTGGTCTACAAATCCGACGGCGCGTTGTACTTCACCGATCCGCCGTTCGGTTTGCCGAAGGTCTTCGACGACGCGCGCAAAGAACTGCCTTACAGCGGTGTTTTCCGCTGGAGGGACGGACAACTCACGTTGCTCACAAGCGAGCTGACCGGCCCGAACGGGATCGCCTTTTCGCCCGACGAGAAATATCTCTACGTCGGCAATTGGGACGAGAAGAACAAGGTGGTGATGCGCTACGGCGTGCGGACCGACGGCACGCTCGATCAAGGTTCCGTGTTTTTCGACATGACCAGCGCACCCGGCGAAGATGCCATCGATGGCATCAAAGTGGACCTGCAAGGCAATTTGTATGTGTCCGGTCCGGGCGGGCTGTGGATTCTATCGCCGCAAGGCAAACACTTGGGCACGATCAAAGGCCCGAAGCACCCGCACAACATGGCCTGGGGCGATGCGGACGGCAAAACCCTTTACATGACATCGCAGTCGGCGCTGTATCGCATGCGTTTGAACATCGCCGGTGTGCGTCCCAACCCATAGGAGATTCAAATCATGGCTGCGAACCCTGCACTCGCGCTGCAACGCTACGCCGAACTGGCCGAACAGTACGATGCATCCTGCAGGCGCATGGAGTCCGTGCGTGCGCGCACCATCGCCGCGCTCAAGCTGCGGCGCGGCGATGTGGTGATCGACGTGTGCTCCGGCACCGGATTGAGCTTCGCCCAGATCGAGGCACGCATCGGTGTGAGCGGGCGCATCATCGCCATCGAACAGAGCCCGCACATGATGCGCGCGGCGCGCAAGCGCGCCGCCGCAGGCGGCTTCAGCAACATCACTTTCATCGAAGCTTCAGTGCAAGATGCACGCATACCGGCGCTGGCCGACGCGATCCTGTTCAACTACACGCACGACGTACTGCAATCACACGCAGCGCTGGCGCACGTTTTCAACCACGTGCAGCCTGGCGCACGCGTGGCGGTGTCAGGCACCAAGTTTTTCCCTTGGTGGTTGGCGCCACTCAACCTGTTCGTTGCGCTGCGCAGTTGGCGTTATCTGACGACGTTCGAGGGCATCGCCAAGCCGTATGAACACTTGCTCGACTATGTCATTGGTTGGGAAATCGAAGCGACCTTCGGCGGCATGGGGTATATCGGACGTGGCGTGCATCCGGGGGTCGTGCCAAAACTCTTTGCTGAACGCCGTTTTACCTTGCCTCAGCCTGCCTAGAGACACCCGCCCTCCAGAGGCCTGCCTGCCGGCGCCCCGTGCGCCGGTTTTTTTTGGCCCACGCGTGACCGAAATATGACTTGTGCGTGAAACACATATGAAGTGTCAGGCCCACAATGCTCATCATGCAGTTGCCTCACTGAGTCACTATCCGACCCTCAAAAGGAGATAAGCATGAACGCCACACAAGCCATGAAGTCGTTCTTCCATCGCCCCATCCGCGTGCGCGTGCAGTATCCGGACGCCGTCAAAGAGGTCACCGCCTTCATTGAAGACGATGAGGAGTTCGACGGCTATGAGCAAGAAGTCAAGCGCATGATCCAACTACAAGGGATGGTCAGCCCGCAGTTCGACGCAGTAGCGCTGGAGGCCTGGGATTAGGCACTGAGCAAGGAAACAGCTTTGCTGCGCTGTTTCAATCGAGGGCGCGTACCAGGATGTCGGCCCACTCAATCGGCATGCCCGAGTGTTGGAACAGCGCGAACGAACCTCGATCATAGTGCGGCAGCGTGGGCGCGATGTGCGCGTTGTTCTCATCGCAAAGCCAGCCGCTCGGTTCGGGCTCTCCGGCGCGCCAGATGCGATAGCGCACGCGGTTGAGCCCATCCGCGCAGATCACTTGGTGGCGTACGCGGTACCAAACGCGCTGCTCTACCGGGAAGCGTTGTGGTGGATTAGTCACCACCACCCATTCTTGCTTGCGCAAAGAGTGATCGCCCCAGGCGATGAAAGCACGCGCTTCCCCGCGCGGGTTAAGCGCCATCATGCCGATGCAGGACCAACCGGTTTTGATGCCGATGGCCGGATCCTTCGCTTCAAAGCCGACATAGAAATCGCTCGGTCCCAGCCATTTGACCCCGCGGAAATCGAGAAAGCGCACGGCGTAGGTCGCCTCTTGGCTGCCGTGCGGCGAACCAAGCACCAACAGCGAGTCCGGGTACACCGGCGCGCGCGAGCGGATGACGTTCTGCGCGACATCCAGATCGAACGCACCGATCACAGTCTGGCCGACTTCCTGTATGTGGGAATAGCGCGACAGATCGCGCAAGTCGAGCGGCAGCGGCAACAGTTGCGGATCCCAGGAAAATGCCAAACGCGTTCGCGCCTCCTGTTTCGTTGCATCCTCCACCACCAACTCAAGTTCGTTACTACCGCTGCGCAAGGCCGGATGCTGCATCGGAAACTCGATGGTGAAATCGCCTTGATCTTTGCAGCGCAGCTCGGACGGGCTTGCTTTGTACGAGTTCACCCAGTCGGTGCCTTCATCGACGAGCGCCTCGACGTAACAGTCCTCGAAGGCTGCCTCATTCAAACGCCACTGCGCTCGCACCAAAGGATACGACGCGGCCTCGATACGGCCCTGAAAAGTGAGATCGCGGGTGCGGTAGCGCAGCCGTTGCTTGGCGCCGTAATTGAAAACGATGCGCATGGGAGGAACTAGCTCGGTTACTCTAGCCGAGCCGCATGCTCGCGCGTGGTATGGAACACAACTTTGGGCCAGCGTTCCTGCGTCAGGTCGAGATTGATCGTCGTTGGCGCCAAATACGCGAGGTTGTCCGCCGCGTCATGCGCAAGATTGTGCGCGAGCGTGCGCTCAAAATCCGCGAGTATCTTGGCGTCATCGCAGGTGACCCAGCGCGCACAGGTGATGCTGGTCGGTTCGAACACAGCGTCGACGCCATACTCATTCGCCAGCCGGCTGGCGACCACTTCGAACTGCAGCACACCGACCGCCCCGAGAATGAGGTCGCCGCCGTTGAGCGGCTTGAATACCTGCACTGCGCCTTCCTCGCCTAACTGCTGCAAGCCCTTGTGCAGTTGCTTGACTTTGATCGGATTACGGATACGCACCGAGCGAAAGAAATCGGGCGCGAAGTAAGGGATGCCGGTGAACTGCAACATTCTTCCTTCCGAGAAACTGTCGCCGATCTGCATGTTGCCGTGGTTGGGCAGTCCGATAATGTCGCCGGGATACGCCTCCTCCACTTGCTCACGGCGCGCCGCCATGAACGTGACGACGTTTGAGACGCGAATCTCGCGCCCTTCGCGCAGATGCTTGATCTTCATGCCGCGCTCGAAGTGCCCGGAGCACACGCGCAGGAAGGCGATGCGATCGCGATGCGCCGGGTCCATGTTGGCTTGAATTTTGAAGACAAAGCCGGAGAACTCCGTTTCGGTCGGCTCGACGGGTTCGCTCGTCGTTGCACGCGGCCGCGGCGAGGGTGCCCATTCGATGAGTGCATTCAAAATCTCGCGCACACCGAAATTGTTGATGGCCGAGCCGAAGAACACCGGTGTCTGCTTGCCTGCGAGATAGGCTTGCAGATCGAAAGGGTGCGACGCACCTTGCAGCAGTTCCACCTCCGCTTTGACTTGATCCATCTCATTGGCGAACATCTGCAAGCGCGGGTTATCGATGCCTTTGATGATTTCCACGCTTTGATCGGCGCGCGCCTCACCCGGCGTGAACAGCAAAATCTCGTCGCGCAGCAAGTGATACACGCCGCGAAAGCTCTTGCCCATGCCGATCGGCCACGTCACCGGCGTACATTGAATGTTCAGCACCGATTCGACTTCGTCGAGCAAGCTGATCGGATCACGCGTTTCGCGGTCCATCTTGTTCATGAAGGTGAGAATCGGTGTGTCGCGCATGCGGCAGACGTTGAGCAACTTGATTGTCTGCGCTTCCACACCCTTGGCCGCATCGATCACCATTAAGGCGGCATCGACCGCGGTCAGCACGCGATAGGTGTCCTCCGAGAAGTCCTGGTGACCCGGCGTGTCGAGCAAGTTGACCACATGGTCGCGGTACTCGAATTGCATGACTGAGCTGGCCACCGAAATGCCGCGCTGCTTCTCGATCTCCATCCAGTCGGAGGTGACGTGACGCCCGCTTTTCTTGGCTTTGACTGTGCCGGCAAGCTGAATCGCGCCGGAAAATAGCAGCAGCTTTTCCGTGAGCGTGGTCTTGCCGGCGTCCGGATGAGAAATGATGCCGAAGGTACGCCGGCGCGCCACTTCGCGGGCGATGCGGTTGGCACGCGCCTGGGCCGGCTTTATAGTCTCGGCAACGGTGCTCGCTACAGGGTTGGAGAGATCGGTCATAGAGTGCTGCTGGAAGCCAAAGAGCGTCAGTTTACCGAACGCGGCTAGCGGCTGGTGTTCAAGGAAAGGTCAATGCTGACGGTGCCCGAGCGCCCGTTCACAGTCGTAGCTCTAGCGCGGCCGGCAACGCTGGTTCAGCAACGAGACAGGCTTCTATTGCGGTTTTGAGCGTTGCCAGCGGCAGCTCGGCGCCGTGCGCTCGTAGCGCGGCGCATACCGCGGCAAGATCATCGTGCTCGGCTTTAACGCGCAGACGCTCGTCATCGTCGCTGACCGTTTTGGCGCGTACGACCGCACGATGGGTAGCGGCGCCCCGATGCACGGTAAGCGCGAGTTCGTGGCGCTGCACACGGAAGTGGCGGTGCTGCGCTTCCAGCACCCGGTAGCCCCAGCAACCCAACTCCGCACCGAGCAGCCGGCCGGCCACGCGTTCGAGCGCAGCGGGCACGTCGAGGTAGATGAGATAGGCGGGGCGGTTCTTCTTCGTCAGGCTCGGCACTACCTGCACGTTGCGCGCACCGATCGCTTCGGCGCGGGCGATGAATTCTCCCATCAGCTCGCCCGATACATCATCGACCTGGGCCATGATCAGGCGCAAGTCTTCGCTCATGGTGCACTCACCATGTCGAGCGCTAGACGCGCAGCGGCTTCGGCGTGGACGTTCGAGCCCGGAATTCCCGAAGACACGAAACCCGCGCGCTGAGCGATGAGACCTGCCTCTTCCGGCGTGTGCTTGCCCATGGCGGCGGCCACCGCCGCCGGCACGGTCACGTTGATGATCACGTTCGAAGCCAACAATATTTCGCTTGCCAGCGGCACCACCATCGGCACCAGCGGCGCCAGTTCAGGGCGTTTGCCTTGGGCCACATCAGGGATCGCTTGGTCGGAATAGCGCTCAAGACGCGTGGTCACGCCGTCGATGGTGACTTCCGCATCGAGATGCGCATCGAACGCGAACCATTCGCGCGCGAGTTGGCTGGTGCGCCGCGCGCCGGGGCCGATGTGCGTCAGGCGCACTTGCACGCTCTTGCCGCTAAGCTTCGACAGATGCGCGCTGACGCGTGCTTCCACCTGTTGTTTGCGCTCTGCGTCCAGCTCGCGCACGACTTCTTCGAGCGACTTACCCGTCGAGAGATCGTCGTACGCTTTGGCGGCACGGCGGTATAGCGCCTTGGCGCGTACCGGCTCCGAAGCCAACAGCATAGCGTTGGTCACCGCGCCCGCTTTCAACTGCTGCGCCTTCTTTGCCAGGATATTCATGGCGATCATGGAAGTTTCGGGATCGAAGGCGAACTCGAAACGGCGCTGGCGCAACTGCGCGGCGACCGATTGCGGCGTGGCGCCAGGCTCCAGCAAGCACTTCATCGCGATGACGGCGTCGGCGCACACATGCCCAAGCGGTGGGTTGACCGGCCCGGCCGAGGAGCCGGCGATACCCTCCTGAAACACCGCCATGATTTCGTCGACGGCCATGATGCCGATCACCGAGGGACCACCGATGTCTTTTAGGATGAGGCCGAGGTCGCCGATGACTTGGCCGGTGTCGTACTCCTGGCCCGTGATGCGCACGGTCAGCTTCGGCGGCAAGCCGGCGGTTTCGGCGGCGGTCCTACCCGCGAGCCACGCCGTGGTAACTTTACCGTGCGGGCCGTACTGCTCGGCGATGTCGGCGTCAGGATGGATGATTTCCAGAATCGCGGCGGCGCCGAACGTCGCGGCATTGAAGGCATGCGGTTTCATCCCGGCACCAGCCATGCAGTCCATCATGGCCTTGGTGCCGATGCGCGCACCGTTCACCGCCATGGCAGGGAAGATGATGTCTTCGCCGAGGCGGCCATGGCCGATCAACGGCCCGCCGGACACCGGCAGGTCGTAGCCGCTTATGGGCGATAACTTGCCATCCATCATCGCCTGATGGATCGCCATGACGGCGGCGAAGCCGGAGACTTTATTATTCTTCTTCGAGGTCGGAATGGCAGCCACACCCGAACGATCCACGCCGGCCAGCATGCGCGCCGTCGCACCGAGCTTGCGGTTGCCCGCGGGGATGCCGACCTGCGCACGCGTGCCTGTGAGATACATGAGCACCGCCGCGATGAGTGCTGCATTAGCCGGCGCGGCGCCCGCTTGCACGGCGGCGCGGATGGCTTTATCAAGAATTTCATCGACCGGTTGCTTGGCCGAGTTGGCGAAGCGCAGCTTGTTATCCATGCCGCGCTTCAACTCGTGGACGATCACTTCCGCCGCGTTGATCACAGCGAGATTGAGCATGCCGTGGCCACCGAGCAGCGCGTCCACCAGATCGCTGGTCAGCCAGTTAGGATTGGCGCCCGCGCCGGTGATGGCCGCCAGCAGAACCTGCTCGCGCGTGGTGATCGTCGTGGTCATGTGGAATTTCGCGGTACTGGGCTGCTGCACGGCGCCGCCCAAACAAATCAGCGGGCACCTCAGGGGAAAGGGCGGTCAGTGTACACAAGACTCCCAATGCCGTCCAACACCGATCTACATGTGCCGCCACTGCCTGATCGCCCTATACAATAAGCAGAATAGCATGGAAGATCGCTAATATCCTTACTAAGCCGATTATGCTGTATTAAGTATGCTGCAAAGCAAGTGCATCCTCAGATGCGCCTAACGCTCAGCAATGCAGTAACATACGCGCTCGCGCTGAGCGTGCAGGGACGTCTGGCGCTCGTTCAACAACAGACAATAACAATGTCCGAAGCAGACCAAAGCCGCCGCCCGATCAAGGCGCGCTCCAGTGGCTGGGCACAAAATCTCGCGGCATCGCTCGCACGGGGAAACATCTCCCCGAATCAGATCTCGGTGGCGAGCATCGCATTCGCCGCGCTGGGTGCGGCCGCGCTGCTGCTCTGGCCCGCCTGGGCCGGAAAGCTTGCATGCGCCCTCTGCATTCAAGCGCGTCTCATCTGTAACTTACTCGACGGCTTGGTCGCCGTCGAGCACCACAAGAAATCGCCGCTCGGTGCGCTCTACAACGAATTTCCCGATCGCATAGCCGATTCGGTGTTGATCGTCGCGCTCGGCTACGCCGCGGGTTTGTCTTCGCTCGGCTGGTTTGGCGCGCTCGCCGCCGCGTTGACAGCCTACGTACGCTTGGCCGGCGGCACGCTGGGCTTGTCCCAGGATTTCCGCGGTCCCATGGCCAAGCAGCATCGCATGGCGGTGATGACCGTCGCCTGTCTCATCGCGATCGCCGAGGAAACCCTAAACGGCAGCCGGTACGCGCTGCAAGTCGCCACGTGGGTGATCGCTGTGGGCGCGACGCTCACATGCGTCACGCGCACGCTCGCCATCGCCAAGCAGCTGTACACGAAGTGAGCGCCGCACCATGCTCGCGAAACTATTGATCGCTTTGGTTCGCTTGTTGGTCGGCGCCGCACCGCGCTGGGTCGGCAGCCAACCCTCGGACAAACAGCGGATCTACTTCGCCAATCACTCCAGCCACATTGACACCATCGCCTTGTGGTCGGCGCTGCCGCCGGCGTTGCGCGCGCGCACGCGGCCGGTCGCGGCAAAGGACTACTGGAGCGCCAGCGCTATGCGCCGTCACATCGTGCTGGACGGATTGAACGCAGTGCTGATCGATCGCACGCGCAGCGATCCCGATACCGATCCGCTCGAACCGCTTGCCGCGGCGCTGCAACAGGGCGACTCGCTCATCATTTTTCCGGAGGGCACGCGTCAAGCGCAGGCGCTGCCGGGACCATTCAAGGCGGGCCTTTTCCATCTTGCCGAGCAGTTTCCGCAGGTTGAGCTGGTGCCGGTGTACCTAGAAAACCTGCACCGCTGCATGCCTAAAGGTACCCTCTTCCCCGTGCCGCTCATATGTACGGTGCGCTTCGGTGCAGCGCTCACACGCATCACCGATGAAAGCAAAGCGGCTTTTCTTGAACGCGCACGCACCAGCGTGGTGGCCCTCGCATGAACGCACAACAGAAATTCTATTGGCTCATTGGCGTCATCGCCGCCCTGCTCCTGCTCGCCTCCATCGTCGGCTGGATCCTCCGCAAACGCGTGAGCAGCGATAGCGGGCGCAGCGTCGTCGAAAATTTGAACGCGCGCGTGCGCTCCTGGTGGATCATGGTCGCGGTATTCGCCGCCGCTTTTATGCTCGGCAGCGTCGCCACGCTGATCATGTTCGCGCTGGTCTCGTTTCTCGCGCTGCGCGAGTTCCTCACCTTGACGCCGACCAAACTCGGCGATCATCGTGCCATGTCGCTCGCGTTCTTCGTCCTGGTTCCGGTGCAGTACTACTTGATCGGCATTAACTGGTACGCGCTGTTCACCATCTTCATTCCCGTGTACGGCTTCTTGCTATTGCCGTGCTTTTCCGCTTTAACGCAAGACACGGAGCATTTTCTCGAGCGCACTGCCAAAATTCAGTGGGCAGTTATGATCACCATCTACTGCATCAGCCACGTCCCGGCGCTGTTACTGCTCGATATTCCCGGCTACGAAGGGCAGAGCGCGCTGCTGCTGTTCTATCTGCTGCTAGTTGTACAGATGAGCGATGTGCTGCAGTACGTCTTCGGCAAACTGTATGGCAAGACCAAAGTCGCGCCGGTGGTGAGTCCTTCAAAGACCGTCGAAGGGTTGGTGGGCGGCGCGCTCAGCGCCACCGCAGTCGGCGCCGCCATGTGGTGGATCACGCCGTTCACGCCGCTGCAAGCAGCCGGCATGTCGTTCGTGATCGTCGTCATGGGATTCTTTGGCGGACTGGTGCTCTCCGCCGTCAAACGCAGCCTCGGCGCCAAAGATTGGGGCGCCATGATCGAAGGTCACGGCGGCATGATGGACCGCATGGATTCGGTCAGCTTCGCCGCGCCGATTTTCTTTCA
>CAZAWU010000028.1:4533-27506 GCA_964488915.1 uncultured Burkholderiales bacterium | reverse complement strand
TTTGACAAAACAAGGTGCGCCCAGCGCACCCACGCTATTCGACTCCGTATCCAGAGGAAGCGCGGGGGCAGGGGGTTCCCCCGCGCCTCCTAATAAGAACCTTCGCGCTGCTGCAGGCCCGGGAAGTTGCAAGCCGCAGAAACGTTGCTCACATGCTCCTGGATTTTTGCGATGCGGTTCTCGGGGCTCGGGTGCGAACTGGCAAACTCGGGTTGGCGGCCGCCACCGGAAGCTTTGGCGAGAATTTCCATTACGCCCACTAGCGCGCTGGGGTCGTAGCCGGCATCGCGCATGAAGCACACGCCGAATTTGTCCGACTCCAACTCGTCCTCGCGGCCGTACTTCATGTTGATGAGCCCGCCTACCATCTGCGCCACTTGCGCCATTTCGTAGGATCCCGCGCCCATGACCACCGCCCCGGTGATGCCTTGGGTGAGCTGCTGCTTGGCAATGTGCTCGGCGCTATGGCGGCCGATGACGTGGCCGATCTCGTGCCCGAGCACGCCCGCGAGCTGGTCGTCGGTCTGTAGACGGCTGAGCAGCGCAACGGTAATGAAGATCTGCCCGCCCGGCAATGCGAAAGCGTTTACGGTCTTGTCGTCAGCCAGTACGTGGAAATCGAAGGGATAGCCGCTTTTGCCGGCGATGCTGCTGGCGACGATCTTTTGACCGAGCGCTTTGACTTGACGTTGCACGCGCTCATCTCGATAAAGTCCGCCGAATTGCTGCGCCATTTCCGGCGCCGACTGCAAACCCATCGCGACCTCTTGCTCCTGCGTGAGGCTGACGCGTTGCTTCTCACCGGTGACCGGGTTGACGGAACTCTTGCTGAGATAGGAAATGACAGAAAAACCGGCGATCACCAGCATGATGATCAGACGCAACTTCCAGGCCGAGCGCATAGGATTCTCCTTGTTGTTAGCCGCGCATCGCCGGCGTGACGCGTACGAAGCGCTCGCGCTCCAGCGCCTCGTAGATGCCGCCGGCTACTGCGCCGAACACCGCGTGGCTTGCCGCCATGATCCAACTGCGCATGCTGGCGAACCAAGGAAACCAGTCCGACAAACCGTAGTAGTTAATCGCGTAGAGAGCGATGCCGAACAGCGCACCGCCGATGACGCCGACGACGATGCCCCAGCGGTGCAGGCAAAACGCGACAATGCACGCGAACACGACGGAGAGCAGCATATGCACGGGTAAGCCGACGCTCATCGCTTGCGTCTCCATGCCGGTAGCGGGTGGTAGCACCTTGGGACCGAGCAGCATCGCGGCGGGCAACTGTAGCGGCACCCACGCGTTGCCTAGATGCTTGCTGGTGAGCCACATGTTCATCAACAGAAACACGAAGCCCCCAATCAAGCCGGCAATGATCGCAGCGCGCCAATCGACCAGTTGCCGCAACTCCCCCTGGTTTTGCATAGCGGTTCCCTTATATGTCGGTGCATAAGGATAACCGACCGCGCTAGGCGCGGATAGGGGGCGCCAGCGCGTGAGAAAGACCGGGGTAGTAGTGGTCGCGCGGGCGCCGTTGGCGCGCGCGAAGATGCTGCTTAGTGATTGACGATCAGTTGCAACGCAGGTGCCGGCGCTGCGCCGCGCTTGGCGCGCATGAACGCAGTGGCATCAGCCGCCGGCATCGGCTTGGCAAACAGGTAGCCTTGCATGGCATCGCAGCGATGCGCGCGCAGCGCGTCTTGTTGCTCGACCGTTTCCACGCCCTCTGCGGTAACCGACAAGTGCAAGTTGTGCGCAAGGCCGATTACCGCCGAGACGATGTTTGCGCTGCTGGCGTCGGCGAGCATGTCTTTGACGAAAGAGCGGTCGACTTTGAGCGTGTCTAGGCTGAAGCGCTGCAAGTAGGCGAGCGAGGAATAGCCGGTGCCGAAGTCGTCCAACGCGATGCGGATGCCCTGATTCGCCAGCTCGCGCATGCGCTCGGCGCTGGCGGCCGGATCGTTCATCAGCATGCTTTCAGTGAGTTCGAGCTGCAACAGCTGGGCGGGATAGCCGGTGCGCTGCAGCGCGCTGTGAACAGTCTCTACCAGTTCGGGATCGCGGAACTGCCGTGCCGACACATTCACGGAAAGCGTCAACGGGCCGATGCCTTCGTTCATCCATTGGCGCGTTTGCCGGCAAGCCTCTTCCAAAACCCAGGCGCCGACGGGAACGATCAGTCCAGTTTGCTCCAGAATGTCGATGAACTTGATGGGCGCGACCATGCCGAGCTCGGGACTGTTCCAGCGGATGAGCGCCTCGACCCCGGTTACCGAACCGTCGCCAGCGCTCACGATCGGCTGATAGTGCAGCAAGAATTCCTTGTTGGCGAGCGCCGTGTGCAGCAAGCGCTCCATGCGCAGGCGCGCGTGCTCGGTATCGTGCTTGGCGCGATCGAAGAGTTGGAAGGCGTCGCCGCCCGACTGCTTGGCGTGGCGCAGCGCGCTGTCGGCTACGCGAAGCAACTCGTCGGCGCTGGCGCCGTCATCGGGCCCATAGGCGATGCCGATGCTGAGCGTGACCAAGAAACTTTGCCCGTTCACGACGAAGGGGCTGCGGAACTTGGCGAGCAGCTTCTCCGCAACCACGGTGGCGTGCGACTTGCTGACTATATCGGGCAGCAGTAGCGCGAACTCATCGCTCGCTAAGCGTGCGACGGTGTCGGTGCCGCGCACGGAATTGGCGATGCGCTGCGCTGCAACGCGCAGCAACTCGTCGCCGACTTGATGACCGATGCTGTCGTTGACGACTTTGAACCGGTCGAGGTCGAGGTGCAGCACGGCGACTTTCGAGCCGGTGCGATTGGCGCCTTCCAGGGCGACGCTGATGCGGTCGAGCAGTTCCGCGCGATTGGGCAGATCGGTGATGGCGTCATAGCGCGCCATGCGCGATAAGCGCTGCTGCGCCCTCTCCAGTGCGAGAAGGGGTAAACGGCGCATGACGAAACACAGCGTCCAGGCGGTGGCAGCGCCCGCCAAGAGCAACCATCCTGTGGTGACGACCATCGGTGCGAGCGAGCGCTGCATGCGGTAGTGGCCGAGTAGCTGTCCATCGTGGCGGATGGGGCTGGTCGTTTGCAGTGTCGGCCAGGGTAAGCGATCGGCTCCGGCGGTCACGACGATTTTGCCGTTCGGACTTAGTAGCTCGCGTGCCTCGTAACGCTCGTTGTACTCGTTGGCGTCGATGTCATGCTCGACAGATTCGAGTAGTTCGAGTTCAGCGCCTGGCGAATTCAGCAACGCGGGGTTGCGCAGATCGTCGACCAGCTTGTGTGCGACCATCGCCGCGCCGATGTTCGCCTCTGTATTCAGAGTCCCTTGATGGTACTGGTGCTGCAAGGCGAAATAAGAAACGGGGATGGCAAGCCCAACGAGCGCGGCGAGCGCGCGGCTGAGCACGCCGATATAGGCCGCGTGGCCCGGAACGAGCGAGCGGTCCTGGTCTGTTTGTTGGTTTCTTGTCATCTTGTCGTTATTAATGGCCGCAACGCGCAAAGCTTGAGGCCGGAAATGTGAATTTCTGTGGCCCGCAAAACCGACAAATACTACGTAAATTCAATTAGATACAGGGATCGCGCGGACTCGTTTTTGGATTCCGGCTCGCAAAGTGCGCGACGGCGGACGTTCACCGGCGCCGCGTTGCCCGATGCCGTAGTATTAGGCTCTCCCGATTATTCGAGGTCGCGATGAAGTTCGTAAGCAACCTGCTCAAGCAACACCTGCAGCGCTACCCGCAGATGCAAATTGACGACGTCTACAAGCTGCTGCATCAAGCGGCCACCGGCGCCGCGCATGCGGCGCCGAACTCGTTATCTAGCGCTGCGCATGCGGCGCCGAACTCGTTATCTAGCGCCGCGCACACAGGCCCAAACTCGTTATCCAGTGCCGCGCAAGCAGCGCCAAGTTCCACTCTCCCAAGCGTTGCCGACGTACTCAAAAGGCTGCGAGACGAAGTGCGCAGCCTCGTACCAGGGCCGACCGAACCGCTGATCGATCCGATCTCACCCGACGGTCAACTGGCTCGCGTGCATTTGCGCGCATACGTCGCCGCTGGGCACGACCTCGCAGCCTTGGCGCACGCCTTCGTCGTCACTGCCAACGATCGTCCGCCGGATTGGAACAAGCTCGAGCGTTTTTGCGGCTGCTTGGGAGATTTCGCCGACAGCGGCGAAATCTCTTTTAAGTCTGAAGACGTCCGCGTATACGTCGCGCGAGTCGTCGCCGACCGCTATCCCGTCGCACATCACTCCGAACTCTTTCGCAACGTCTACCGGCCGGCCTATCGCGTCGTGCAAATCGATCGCTTGACGTTATGAGCAAGCTTACGCGTTTCGTTCGCGTCAACTATTTTCCTGGGCAATTGCTATCTGTGGACGATCTGCGCGCCGAACAAGAATACGTACGCGAGAAGAGCAAGCAAGACAACCGCATGCTGCACGGCGCCGGTTTGGTGAGCGGGCTGAAGGTGGCAATCGTGGGCGGCGAGGTGCGCGTTAGCCCAGGCTTGGCCCTCGACTGCGAGGGCAACGAAATCGTCGTCGACAGCGTCCAAGACTTCGCGTTGCCGGCGGGCGACTCGCGCTCTCGCTACTTGGTGCTGCGTTATGCGGAAGTGGAATCGGAATTCGTGAGCGCCGGGGAGGGCACGCAACCGAGCCGAGTTGAAGAGAGCTTCGAGTTGAGCTACGCGTCAGCCGATCCGGGTTTACACCACCCGCGCCGCGGCAAACTCTGTGCCGCCTGCGGCGCTGCGCACGCGGTCAAACTAGCGAAACTCGTGCTGCGCGCCGGACGCTGGCACGTTGCGCGCCCGGCACGCAGCGCCAAATAGTCGGAGTCGCGCGCCGCAGAAGAGCGCTACCAGGTATAGCGCACACGGTAACGCACCACGGCTTCTTCCCCTTTGGCCAAGCGCAGGGGGAAATGTATGGTGTGCGCGTCCTTCTTGTCGAAATTGTGCGTCTTCGACAAGATGTCCCAGTTGTTCCAGCGGTAGAGATGTTCAGCGACAAGTACTTTCGCCGCCTCGTTCTTCTGGTTGCGCACTTTGATCTCGAATTCCTCCTCGAGCACCTTGCGCTTGGTGTCGATCTTGAAATCGACTTGGCGGCGCTCGCCGACCACGTCAAACGCCTGCCCGAGTTTGATGCGGATGTTCTCGTCGCGCGGTGTGTGGTCGATCACGTCTTCGCCAACAAACTCCAAGGTCTTGTCCGCCTCGTCCAGCTTGGAAACGCGCACGCGTCCCTTCGGCAGCGGCATACCCATGTTGTTTTGCTTGCTGTTCTTGAATGCAAGGTAGACGTCGACTTTTTTGTTCGACTGCGCGCCGAATGCTTGGTCGGTATTGAGCCCGCCGTAGAACCCGTAGCCCGGCCCGATGCCGTCGTAGACCATCAGTTTGTCGCAATCGACATCCGCCGCGCGCGGGAAAAGCTCGATCTGCTTGGTGGAATTGTCCGGCAGCGTGGTCGGCTGGCTGAGCGTGTATAGGTGGTACTCGAAGAAGGCTTTTTCCTGAAACTCCGGCACCGCGGCATCCGCCGCCATCGCCGCTTCGGCGCGCATCATGGCCCTACCTTTCGCCAGAGCCGGCTGCGCACGCTGTACATCGCCGGCAATCAGTTTCAGTTTGGTGTCGTTGTAGCTTGCACCGGATTGGTTGATGATCGATACCCACGCCGAGACGTCCAGCTTGCACTGATCGACGTCCTTGCCGGCTGCCTCGGCAAAGATCAAGTTGTAGTCCGCCCACCAGCTCATGCCCTGCGTTTGGTAGCTGACGCGGGCGCGGTGCGGGCCCTCTTTCTTCGCGGCGATGTCCCAAACCAACGTCGGGCGAGTCAGCAGCCCGCCGGGCAAGCTCGGTAGCTTGACGCGGCTGTAGCTCTGCACCACGTCCACGCTGCCGTCTTTGTTCTGAATGACCAAGCCGCCTTGTGTGGAGAGCAGCTTGCCTTGCGTGGTCTCGACGTTGTTGCCGTGCGCCTGCTCGATGGCGATGTCGCGGTCAATGTACTTCTGCATCAGCTTATCGTTGCTGACGAGATCGAACTGGAAATTCTGTTCGACCACCCGCGTGGCGTCCGGATCGGTAAGCGAGGCAAAGGACACGGTGGTTGGGTCGATCAGCGCCGCCACATCGGTGAAGCGCACGATGTTGCGGCCTTTTTTGAGATCAATACTGCGCTCTTGCCGCACCATGGCGTAGCCGGGCACGGCTTGCCAATTGCCGCCGCTGCGAAACAATTCAGGTGGGATCGAACCGGGTTGCGCGCTGGAATAGATAGTGATCGCTGTGTCCGCGTTCTGCGCCAAAGCTGGTACGCTGAGGCACAGCGCGCTCACTGCCATTGCCAGAACTCGGGGCGAGGGCGGGAGGGTGTTGCGCTTCATGTCGACTCCAATGTGGAAGGGATACAGACCACAAACGCACGCGCGTCCAAAAAGGGTTAGCAGGGTTCGCCCTACCTCGTCGCTACGTCCCAACGACCCCGCCATCCTCCTTCTGAATGACCACCGTGGCTGAACGCGGCCGTTGTCCTGCGTCACCATCCGGCCAACTGCTGACGGCCTTTGGCTTCGCCGGGTCGCTGCGCATGGTGTTGCTTTCGCCCGGATGCTGAATATTGACGAACAAAGTTCGCATGTCAGGCGTCATGGTGATGCCCGTGACTTCCGCGCCCTTGGGCGCGGTCAAGAAGCGCTTGATCTGCCCAGTACTCACATCGGCGCACAGCATTTGATTGTTGCCGATGTTGGCGAACTCGGGTTTGCCCATTTCGCGTACGAACGCGTCGGTTTGAACCCACAAGACGCCGCGCGGATCGAACCACAAACCGTCCGGGCAAGCGAAGAGGTCGCCTTTGATGTTGCCTTTCCGGTCGACTTGTTCTTGCGCCGGATCGCCACACTGCACGAACAGGTTCCACTCGAACGCCGTTGCGCTCGGGTCGGCGCCCGCTTCTTTCCAATGCAGGATGTGCCCGTAGATATTCTGCGCGCGCGGATTGGCGGCGTTCGGGCCGGGCTTGCCTTCCTTGCCGCGGTCCTCGTTGTTGGTGAGTGTGACGTAGCAGTCGCCCGTGACTGGATGCACCGCGACGCGTTCCGGCCGGTCCATTTTTGTCGCACCGGCGATGTCCGCGGCTTGGCGCGTCTTCACGCTCACGCTGGCTTGGTCGGGGAATCCTGCTTGCGCCGTCAGCCCGCCCTGGCCCGCCACCAGCGGCAACCAAACGCCTTTGCCGTCAGCGTCGTAGCGCGCCACGTAGAGCGTGCCGTGATCGAGTAATTTAAAGTTGGCGCGGCGATCGGTGGGATTGAACCGGTCGCGGCTGATGAACTTATAGACGTACTCGAAACGCTCGTCGTCGCCCATGTAGACCACCACGCGTCCATCCGGCGCCACCACCGTCATGGCGCCCTCGTGTTTGAAACGCCCAAGCGCGGTGCGCTTGACCGGCACACTTTGCGGATCGAACGGATCGATCTCCGTCACCCAGCCGAACTGGTTCGCCTCGTGCGGATGTTTCGCGGTATCGAAACGCTCGTCGAATTCGTGCCAACGGTAGCCCAAGCCCTTTTCGTTGATGTTGTAGCGCTTCTGATCGGGCGGAATGTTGCCGGACTGATTGACCATGTAGAAGGTAAAGTTTTCGTCGCAGGTCAGATATGTCCCCCACGGCGTGTAGCCGTTGGCGCAATTGTTGAGAATGCCGTGCGCATTGATGCCGTCGGTGTGCAGTGCGGACTTCATCAAGTCCGACCCGGCAGCAGGGCCTGCCACGCGCGCCGGCGTATTGGGTGTGATGCGCCGCGCGTACTTGGACGGTCGCACGACCTGCCAGCGGCCATTCTGTTGCGCGACTTCGATGATGCTGACCCCATGCGCGGCCTGCGATTTCGCTACTTTCTCGGCGCTCCAGTTCGCCATACCATCGGGATGCAGCAAACCGTCGTCGGCGTATTCATGGTTGCAGCAGATGAGCCCGTGCTTGGAATCTTCGGCACGCGGCTGCGCGTCCGGCCGATCCGCCCAGGCGAACGGGAAGAATTGCATGCCGTCGTGATGCATGCCCGACTGCTTGAGCTGGTCCGCCGCGCTCTGGCTGGCATCCTGCTTGAACGCCGGGCCATCGGAGATTGGATCGCCCCATGCGATCAACACCGATGCGCGGTAACCGGCCGGAACGTGCAGCGCGTCTTCCTTCGAAATGGGAATAGGGGTGAAGGTGATCGCCGGTTGCGCGAACGGGCGCGCAACCGTGCCGCCGGAAGCGGTCTTAGACTGGGGGCCGGCGCAGGCGCCAAGCAAAGCGAGGGCGGTCGCGCTCAAGCCACCGAAGATGAAGTGCCGGCGCGACGGATTGGCCGCGACGATGTCGGCAAGCGTGGTGTTGCCGGAAAGGTTGCTGCTGCCCAAGCTATCGGGGTCTTGCATGGTCTTGCTCCGTCATTCGTTGCAATTAGGCGCCGCTATTGTAGCGGCAGGGTAGCTCTGGGCGCTCGGTATAATGCCGCGGTTAGTTAGCCTCGAGAGACACATGCGCTTTGCCGGAACGGATTCCTACGTCGCCACCGACGACTTGATGCTGGCGGTGAACGCCGCGATTACGCTGGAGCGCCCATTGCTTATCAAGGGCGAGCCCGGCACCGGCAAGACGCTGTTGGCGCAGGAGGTCGCGCGCGCGCTCGGTATGCCGCTGCATGAGTGGCATGTGAAGTCCACCACCAAGGCGCAACACGGTTTGTACGAGTACGACGCGGTGTCGCGCTTGCGCGATTCGCAGTTGGGCGACGGCCGCGTGCACGATATCCGCAATTACATCGTGCAGGGAAAACTTTGGGATGCGTTCGCCGCCGGCCAGCGCTCGGTGCTGTTGATCGACGAGATCGACAAAGCCGACATCGAATTCCCCAATGACTTGTTGCGCGAACTCGACCGCATGGAGTTCTATGTGTACGAGACGCGCGAACTGGTGCAGGCGCGCAACCGCCCGGTCGTGTTCATCACCAGCAACAACGAGAAAGAATTGCCCGACGCGTTTTTGCGCCGCTGCTTTTTTCACTACATCCGCTTTCCCGACAAAGAGACGATGCAGCGCATCGTCGACGTGCATTACCCCAACATCAAGAAGGACCTGACACGCCAAGCGCTGGACGTGTTCTTTGAGCTGCGCGAAGTGCCGGGCTTGAAGAAGAAGCCGTCGACCTCCGAACTGCTTGATTGGTTGAAGCTCCTGATGGCGGAAGACATTCCCCCCGAGGCGCTGCGCAGCCAAGACAGCAGCAAGTTCATCCCGCCGCTCTACGGCGCGCTGCTCAAGAACGAGCAGGACGTGCAGTTGTTTGAGCGCCTTGCTTTCATGTCGCGGCGCGGGCGCTAGGCAGATCCAGGTGGCTGCCGCCCGGCTCACACATGGTCTGCGGCGCGTGATTGCGCGCACTCGCGGCGCACAGTCATGAGTTTCGGCGAAACCCTGACACGCTGGGCCATCATCATCGGGTTCGCTTTACTCGCCGCCGTTACGGCGCTGGCCGGCGCGTTGCTGCTGCAGACCGGCCAGCCGGGCAATCCAGGGCTGCTGCTGGGCATTGCGCTCGTCAGCGCGCTCGTCGCGCTATGGTGCTACCGAACGCTGCGGCGGTTGCGGGTCAATCCACCCTCGCATTGAGTCGGTACAACGGAGGGTAATGCGTGATGAATCAAAACTGTAGTGATTTAACGAAGACTGCTCTATAGAGTATGCTCATTGATTTCTTTTTTACGCTGAAGCAGCACCAACTCCCCGTCTCGATCAAGGAGTTCATGACGTTGCTGGAAGCGCTGCAGCGCGGCGTCGTGTTCGCCGATTTGGACGAGTTTTATTACCTGTCGCGCGCGAGTTTGGTCAAAGACGAAACGCACTTCGATAAATTCGACCGCGCCTTCGCCGAATATTTCCGTGGCGTGCAAAGCTTGCCGGACGCGCTCGCATTTCAACTACCCGAAGAGTGGCTGCGCAAATTGGCCGAGCGTGTGTTGACTGACGAAGAGAAAGCGTTGGTCCAAGCACTCGGCGGTTTGGATAAATTGCTCGAAACCCTGAAACAACGCCTGGAAGAACAAAAAGGCCGCCACCAAGGCGGCAGCAAATGGATCGGTACCGCGGGTACTTCGCCGTTCGGCGCCTACGGCTTCAACCCCGAAGGCATCCGCATCGGCCAGGAAGGCTCGCGCAACCGCCGCGCGGTGAAAGTATGGGACAAGCGCGAGTACCGCAATCTCGACGACGACGTCGAACTCGGCACGCGCAACATCAAGATCGCGCTGCGCCGTTTGCGCAAGTTCGCGCGCGAGGGCGTGCCGGAGGAGCTTGACCTCGGCGGCACCATCCGCGCGACCGCGGACAACGCCGGCTGGCTCGATCTCAAGTTAGTCCCCGAACTGCGCAATACCATTAAAGTGCTGCTATTCATGGACATCGGCGGTTCCATGGACGATCACATTAGAGTGTGCGAAGAAGTGTTCTCCGCCGCACGCTCCGAATTCAAGCATCTCGAGTATTTTTACTTCCACAACTTCCTCTACGAGAGCGTGTGGAAAGACAATCGGCGCCGCTTCAACGAACGCACCAAAACCTACGACATCATTCACAAGTACGGCCCCGATTACAAACTGGTCTTCGTCGGCGACGCACACATGAGCCCGTACGAGATTCTCGAGCCTGGCGGCAGCATCGAGCACATGAATGAAGAGCCGGGCGCGGTGTGGTTGAAGCGCCTAACCGATCACTTCAAGCATTCCGTGTGGCTCAATCCCATTCCCGAGAGCCATTGGAACTATGCCATCTCGATTCAGACCACGCTCAAGCTCATGGAGGGACGCATGTTTCCGCTCACGCTCTCCGGCTTGGAGCATGCCATGAAGAGGTTGCTCACGAAGTAAAATGATACGGTGCGCAAAGGCGTCGCGCGGCTGTGACCTTTCGGCGGCACGCACTTCCTGCGCGCTGTTCAGCGGGGGTTCATCGCAGGCGCTCAATCCTCTTCAACCTCCGCCTCGATATGCGAAGCCACTAGTATTCCCTGCGCGTCGAATCTGCCTTCGATTTCCACACGCTGTCCGTTCGCGAATACAAGCCCTGGCGGATTGAGTACGGCAGTAGCTGCGTTCACGGCTTGGCCGTTGACCGTGAATGAAGTGCCGCTCAGATTGTCGATGTAGCCTTTCAGATGGCCTTCTTGCCCTGCCGCTCCGGGGATACCTGCCTCGACTAATTCTATCTCGGCGGCATTCAAGAGCTGAGGACCACTCAGCTGCCCATTAACGACGACGGTAGCGCCCGCTACTAGTCGCGCTGAGGCTGGACTGATCTGCGCGTTTTCAAAGTCGACGGTGAGCCCGCCGACGGTGAGCTTATGCTCGTCAGCGGACGCGATGGCTCCGATGACCTGCAATGTCGTGGGCGTAGCCGCGCGTCGAATGAACGAAGCGACGATGCTATTGCGCTCAGCATCGGAGACCGGACCGCTCACATCGAGCAGTTCGCCTATAGTGAGATCGCAAGCACCGCGCGCGAGCGGCGGTTCGGTTGTTGACCGGACGGCAACGGGTTGACCCAACACTGTCGCGGACTTGCAGTCCGCGCTAATGCTCTCGACCGGACCGCGGACGTTGCTGCGATAAATCACCTTTTCGGCTTGGGTCGTCTGGGTGGCCGTGTCTTTGTAGCCTTCCGCGAGGACGAGCATGCCGCTGCGCAATGCCGCTGGTGTGCTAGCGTTGTCGTCTACCAGCACCGCGGTGGTTGGCGTGATTTCGAAACCAATGCTGCCGATGACGATTTTGCTGCTTTCGGTGCGCGCGATCGTACCAAGGGCGACGACGCCCGTACCGCCGACTCCACCCCCGCCGCCCGCTCCTTGACCCCCGCCCCCTCCGGTCCCGCCTACTCCACCGCTGGCCAGTTGCGCCCCACCGCCCCCGCCGCAGCCATACAAGCAGCAACACAGAGCTGTGGCGACCGCGCGCAAGGCGAGCTTGAAAGGCGGGCGTGCCGGAAGGGCGGAAATCATCTGCGGGCTTTTCCCTTTTTCGGGGATACCGGCGGGGTCTGTGCCGGTGATGCTGCCTGAGTCGGAGTTTCGCTGGGACCGCTATAGAAGTAGATGCCAAACGTCATGCGGCGATCGGCTTTGCCGTGCGTTGCGTCTAGGCGGTCGAGATCGGCCGCCAACCGGTTAACTTCGTGGATCGTCCGCATTCCGGCCAGGGTCGCGAGCTTACGCAGAGTCTCTACAGACGCTGTGCTTAGGCGGTGGTAGTAGACGCTGGTGTCGAGTCTCGGCTCACCATCGCCTAGCACGTTGCCGACGCTAACAGCCGCATGATCGTGCAAATTCTTGGCCAGAAAAAATAGCTTTTCTTGAAAATCCTTTTTTGGCACGAAGGCATTGACTCTCAAGTGCACGCGATCCTTTGCGTCCAGTTCCACCACGCCGAGGCGTAACCACTCATCCAACATCGGCCGCGCGCGAATATCGGTCCGCACGGAAGCGACCAAAGCCTCGAAGGAAGGTTTGGCATCGTCCTGGACCGATCGGGGGAGCGGCAGCGGATTGCCGCGCTTGTCAGTGTAAGCGCGATCACTCATCCAGCGCGCCACTACTTGCGCGCCCAATGACACAGCCGTTGACTTCGCTGGCAGCTTTCTGCGCGCGGCGGCGCTGAGCCGCTTCACTTCCGCCCGATGCACCCCCGTCAACATACTGATGCGGCTGTCGGTATTGCGTTTGTCCGCAAGGGTGAACTCCGAGGCAGCGACGTCGACAAACACGGCTTTGATCATCTCGATGGCGGCGGGGTAAGTGATGCCGCGCGCGATCATGAATTTCACCAACGGCTGCAGAACTTTCGCAACCGCCTCGAAGCTCACCTGCAAGTCATTGTGCAGATTAAGTCCGGTCATGTTTGTTCTCGGCTCCTAAAGCCGCGCCGCACCGCGTTGCTACTGAGCGGGTGGCCGCGGTGAGCGTGTAACAAGATAGCACAAAGACAACTCCAATGTGCTCGATCGCTCTTTTATTACATAAAGACCGTTTGACATCGAGGCTAGATTGATGCTACCGTTCACAAAAGTGTAAAAAACTTACACATACAATTGGTCGTGCAGAAAAATCCGCGCAAAGCACAAATCGAAGCGCGACCAAGTAGCGCCGAATGTCCGGCGCCAGCGAGAACAAATCCTAAGTTTCACAGCGAAGGGCGTCGCTTTTCGCGGCCGTGCCGCGAACTTGCGCTCGCCACGGACTTGCCTCTTCTATAGGAGATCATCATGTACCTCGTACCAGGAATGAATCAAACTCGGTCCGCCCCCCGGACTAAGGCGGCGCCGCGCACAAGGTCGCGGGCGTTCACCGCCGCGCTGGTGCTCGCCCTAACAGCGGTTGCGTCGCCACAATTGGCGCTGGCGCAGGCGGCCGGCAAGGAGTGGACCACGGCTCTGGGCACACCGCAAGGCACGCGCTACAGCGAACTAACGCAAATCACCGTGAGCAACGTCGGCACGCTGGTTGAGGAGTTTTCCTTCGCTACCGGTACCAAGGCCAGCCATCAAGGTCAGCCGCTGGTCATCGGCAGCACGATGTATGTGGTAACCCCGTATCCGAACAATCTCATCGCTCTTGATCTGCGCACACCGGGCAAAGTGCTGTGGAAATTCAATCCGAATGCGAGCGAGTTTGCGCAAGGTGTGGCGTGCTGCGATGTGGTCAATCGTGGTGCTGCCTATGCCGACGGCAAGATCATCTACAACGTGCTCGACGACACCACCGTGGCCGTGAACGCACTTACCGGTAACCTCGTCTGGCGCACCAGACTAGGCGACGTGAAAAAGGGCGAATCGCTCACGGGCGCCCCGATCGTGGTCAAAGACAAAGTCATCGTTGGCAACGCTGGTGGCGAGTTAGGTGTGCGCGGGTGGGTCCAAGCGCTCAACGTCAAAACCGGTGCGCCGGTCTGGAAAGCCTTCAACACCGGGCCGGATGCGGATGTAAAGATCACCTCGAACTCGCGTCCGTACTATGCCAAAGACCGCGGCGCTAACCTCGGCTCGACCAGTTGGGGCGGCACTTTATGGCAGCAGGGCGGCGCGACAGCGTGGGCCTGGTTCACTTATGACCCGGCGCTGAATTTGGTTTACTACGGCACCGCCAATCCGGGTGTGTGGAACCCGGACATGCGACCCGGCGACAACAAATGGGGGGCGAGTATCTTTGCGCGCAACGCGGATACCGGCGAAGTGGCGTGGGTATATCAGTTGACGCCACACGAGAGCTGGGACTTCGACTCCATGAACGAAAGCATCGTGGCCGATTTGACTATCGGTGGACGAGTACGCAAGGCGTTGGTGCATTTCGACAAGAACGGATTCGCCTATGCATTCGATCGCGCCACCGGTGAGGTCATTTCAGCGCCGAAGTACACGAACGTCACATGGGCCAGCCATGTCGACCTTGCGACCGGAGCGCCGGTCGTCAATCCTGGGATGTGGACCCACGAGGGCGTGATGACCAAGAACATTTGTCCTACGCCTTTGGGCGCCAAGGAATTCGTCCCCGCCGCCTTCTCCCCGAAAACGCAACTCTTCTATGTTCCTGGCATCAACGCCTGCAACAACATGGAGCCGCTGCGCGCGAACTACATTTCGGGTACACCGTTCGTCGGAATCAATCTCGAGTTCACGTCCCTAAGCGGCGAGTTTTTCGCTTGGGACGCAGCACACGGTGTCAAGGCATGGAGCATTCAAGAGCCTCTCGCACTTTACGGCGGCGCACTCGCGACCGCGGGCGACGTGGTGTTTTACGGCACGCTGGATAAGTGGTTTAAAGCCGTGGATGCCAAAAGCGGCAAACTCTTGTTCCAAAAGCAGCTTGAATGCGGCATCACCAGTAACCCTATTACTTACCTTGGGCCGGATGGCAAGCAGCGCGTAGCGATTTACACAGGTACAGGCTACCTCAACGGAGGATTTTCCGGTGGGCCCTGTCCGCAAGGCACTATTTGGGGCGACGACGATGGAGCCGAAGCTGCTTCCCCGGTGGCCAGGGCCGCGAGGGCTTCTGGTGTTGGCCCTGTGTCTGCTGCTGCTCAAGCAACCGTTACCAGTGGTTTCGTGCATGTCTTTAAGCTGCCCTAAGCCGGGAGGCGATGTGAAGCCCCGCACACCTTTAGCGCGACGTACCGGCATTGGGTTGGCGATTCTTTCGGTGCAAATGCTGGTTGGCTCTGCGCAATCCGGACAGGGGCAACCAGAGCGCGAGTTAGTTGTGTGCGCGGACCGGGACAATCTGCCTTTTTCCAACGACCAAGCGCAGGGATTCGAGAACCAGATCGCACGCTTGATCGCGGACGACTTGCACGCAACCCTTCGATATGCCTGGAACCCGCAGCCACGTGGGTTTCGGCCGAGGTTCTTGCGCGATGGCAAGTGTGAACTGGTCATGGGTGTCCCGGAGGGACTGCCGGGTGTAGCGGCAACGCAACCCTATTACGTCTCCTCTTACGTATTGGTGACTGCGAGGAGGCGCGATCTTGCGCTTAGTGGTTTCGACGACCCGAAACTGCCGACACTCAAGATCGGGCTCGAGGCCATCGGAGCGGACGGTGTTAACACACCGCCCGCACGCGCGCTGGCGCGGCGCGGTCTAACAGGCAATGTCGTGGGTTTCTCCATGTGGTCACGCCCGTTCGAGCGAGATTCGCGGGCGCATATGGTGGCGGCAGTTGCGCGAGACGAAATCGACGCGGCGCTGATGTGGGGACCGTTCGCAGGCTATTACGGCAAATCCCACGAGAGCGAGGTTGTGTTTACGCCGATGCTGTCTGATCCGCGAGAACCGTCCTTACCCTTTTCCTACGCGATCGCGATCGGGGTGCGCCAAGGCAACAATGCGTTGCGCGCCGAACTCAACGGTGTGTTGCAGCGAAGAGGGCGAGAAATTCTATCAATCTTGCAAGACTACGGGGTTCCGCTGGCCGATCTAAAGGGACAACCTTCATCGTCCGTGACAGGTGGCCAGTAGATCAATCCTTACATTTATAGGAGTATTGACCATGCGAAAGTGGATTAGTTTGTTGGGTGTTGCTTGTTCCCTAATAGCGTTGTCGGCGCATGCCCTCGACCCAGCGGGTGAAGGACGCCGCGCCTATCTCAAATACAACTGCTCGGGTTGCCACGGCAATCGCGGCGGCGGCGGCATGGGCCCAGCCGTCGCGGGCGAAGACGACGTCGACGACATATTAAGCGGTGAGGATGGGGGTATGCGACCGTATCGCGGTATTGTGACGTCTGCCGATCTAACCAATCTGCGGGCGTACTTGCTGAGCATCGGTAAGCCAAACGAACCGAAGTTCAACCACTGGTGGGTCCCTGTGCCTCCACGGTAGGGGTGACGCAAGCTGGGCCGATCGGAAAAACGATCGGCCCAGTTGTTTGAAATCTCTACGCCGCCAACAAATACCGCTCCGCTTCGCTCGCCGGCAGCGGATGGCTGAAGTGGTAGCCTTGGTACATATCGCAGTCGAGCTGTGTGAGCGCTTGGACTTGCTCTTGGGTTTCGACGCCCTCGGCGATCACGCGTAAGCCTAGGCGGTGCGCCATGGCGACGATGGCACTGACGATGACGGAGTCGTCGGCGTCGATGACGACGTCGTTGACGAACGAGCGGTCGATTTTCAGAGCGTCGATCGGCAGGCGCTTCAAATAGCTGAGCGAAGAGTAGCCCTTGCCGAAGTCGTCGATCGTGAGTGTCATGCCGAGTTCGCCGAGGCTCTTGAGCGTGGCGAACTCACCGTCGAGGTCGCGTAGCAGCAGACTCTCGGTGATCTCGAATTCCAACGCGCTCGGTTCAAGTTGCGTTTCATTCAACACGCTGGTGAGCATGTCGAGCAGCGCATCGCGGCGCATCAGTTGCGCCGCGGATAAGTTGATCGCAACCGAGGGCGAACGTAAGCCGGCCTGGCGCCAGGTTTGAATCTGGCGGCAGACGGCGCGCAACACCCATTCGCCGAGCGGAATGATGAGGCCCGTTTCCTCCGCCACCGGAATGAATTGCTCAGGCAGCAGCAAGCCGCGCGAGGGATGCTGCCAACGCACCAGCGCTTCGAAGCCTTCCGCTCTGCCGGTGCCGAGATCCACTTTGGGTTGGTAGTGCAGCAGGAACTGGTTGTTGACGATCGCTTTCTTCAGATCGGTTTCGATCGCCATGCGCTCCAGCAGCGATGCGTTCATGCGCGGCGAGAAGAACTGATACGATCCGCGCGCGCTCTCCTTCGCATGATACATCGCGGTGTCGGCGTGCTTCATCAGTGTGTCGGCGTCTTCGCCATCGCTGGGGAACATGCTGACACCGATGCTGCAAGAAATGTCGAGTGTGTGCCCGTCGACTTCGAGCGGTTGGCTTACAGAATCGATGATCTTGCGCGCGACCACCGCCGCGCCCTCGTGTTCGCGCAGCTCGTTCAGCACGACGATGAATTCGTCGCCACCCAAGCGCGCGAGCGTGTCGTTTTGCCGCAGGCAAACGCCGATGCGCTTGGCGACATGTTTGAGCAGCTCGTCGCCGACGTGATGGCCGAGCGAGTCGTTGACGGTTTTGAAGCGGTCGAGGTCGAGGAACATGACCGCCAGGCGCCGGCTGCGCCGGCGCGCGTTGGAGATGCCTTGATAGAGCCGGTCGCGCAGGAGCGTGCGGTTGGGCAGGCCAGTGAGCGCATCGCGCGTCGCGAGAAACTCGGCGCGCTCTTCGGCGCGCTTCTGCTCGGAGATGTCGGTGCCGACGCAGGCGACGTAGCGCTTGCCGTCCATGTCGACCAGACGGGCACTGAACAACAGCGTGGAAGTGTCGCCGTTTTTTGCCATGAAGCGCGCTTCGCAGTGCGAGTGATGCTGGGTGAGCGCGGCGTGAATGCGATGCTCGATGATCGGTTTGTCGGGCTCGGCGAACAGGTCAAGTGCGTCCAGTCCGACGATTTCGCTGCCGGCGTAACCGGAGCTGCGCTCCAAGTTGCCGTTCCAGCGCACGATGCGCCCATCCTCATCGAGCAACATGAAGATGCCCGGCAGGCTGTCCATCAGCGTCAGCGAGAAATTTTTCTCGCGCAGCAGATTGTGCTCGGCGCGCTTGCGCCTGGTGATGTCCTCAAAGGTGCCGATGACGCGTTTGGCGCGCCCGTCCGCACCGCGCTCAGTGACTTTGCCGCGCATCAACACCCAGCGCCATGTGCCGGAGACATCGCGCATGCGATGCTCGGCGTAGAAGGTGGGTGTCTGGCCCTTCAGCGTGGCGATAACGCGGTTGCGGATGTCGGCACGGTCTTCCGGATGGATTAGCTCCACCATTTCGTTCGCATCGATCCAGCGCCAGTTGGCGCGCTGTCCGAGCACCGCAGCCCAATCCTTGCCAATGGTGACGCGCTGATTGGCGATGTCCCAGTCCCATGCGGACAGGGTGGAACTCTCCAGCGCGAACTTGAGTTGCTGTTCCGCTTCGAGCGTGACTTGCCGCAGCCGCGCCAGCTCGCGCATCTTACGGCGCAAATCGACTTGATCGACGACTTGGCGCGCGAAGGCGTGTAGCCCGTCCACCTCGGAAGGGATCAAACGGCGCGGTTGCGTATCGAATACGGCCAGCCAGCCGAGCGGAAACCCGGCGGAATTGGTTAGCGTCGCTAAAGCGATGAAACGCAGTGCCGGTGCAGCCGTGACCAGCGGGTGATGTTTGAACTCGACGCGCGTTGCTGTGTCTTCGATGCAGATGATGTCGCCGGTTTCGCTTTGCAGCGGTGCGGCCAGCGCGGCGATCTCGGCGCTGCGCCCTTGCTCAAAGCCAAACGTGACGAGGGTGCCTTCGTCGCCGTCCAGGCTCAAGGCGGCGTAAGGGGTGCGGCAGACGTTGGCGGCCAAGCCGGCCAACTCCGCCAGCGTAATGTGTGCGCTTTCCTGCTCCGCGGCACGCAGCCATTCGAGCTTCTGCGTGTCGGTCAGAAGGTTCTCTGAAATATTGTTCATTCGCTCACCCGCTGTGCCAATGCCGCTGGGCAACGAGCCCGTGAGCGATTCGCCGCCGTTCGGGTCAACGTTGCCGTATGTTGCCATGATACCCGATTTTTCGTTTTACCGATACTAGTGTCATCGGAGATCTCAGGCTACATAGGATTAATGGCCATACCCATGGGGCGGTATCCGTTGCCACGGGTAGGCTAAGGCGCGGCGATGAACTGATACTGTCCTTCGGCGTCGGCTATTCGTTGCAAGGCGCCTCGATGCCAAAGAAGGTTCAAATGCGCCAGAGTTTCGCCGATGGCGAACATGAACTGATGATCATCCAACTCCCGTTTGAACAAGACCGGCACGATCTCGGCGGCCGTGCGCGCCTGGCTGCAAGCGCTGCGCACTTCTTCCAGGCGCTGAGCGTGGTGGCTGCGCAGCATGGCAAGGCGTGCGTGCAGGCCGCGGAACACCCGGTCATGCGATGGCAGCACCAAGGTGTCGGCCGGTAGCGGTTCGTAGCGGCTCATGGAATCGACGAAACGCTTGAGCGGGTCGGCTTCCGGCTGGTCGGGCCAGACGCTGACGTTGGTGGTGATGCGCGGCAACACCTGGTCGCCGGAGATAAGGATGCCGAGATCGGCGCAGTACAGTGCGGCGTGCTCCATGGTGTGGCCATGGCCGACAATCACGCGCCAGAAGTGGTCATTGATGCTGATTTCGTCGCCATCGACTAACCGCACAAAGCTCCCCGGCAAGCTCGGCACCAGCTTGGGGTAGCCGTTGCCGCGCGCCCGCTGGCGCTCGACCATGGCCGCATCGACGCCGTGCTGGGCGTAGAGTTCGATACCACGTGTACGGTCCCAGCCGCCAATGCTGGCGTGTAGTACGTGCGCGGCAAGGAATTCGCCGCCGGTCATCATGACCGGTACGCCCCAGCGTTGCGCCAGCCAATCGGCGTTGCCGGCGTGGTCCGGGTGATGGTGGGTGACGATCAGCTGCGTCACGAAGCCGTCTTCGAACAGCGTGCCGAAGACGTTTTCCCAGTGCCCGCGCGTCGAGTCGCTGCCGATGCCGGTATCGACGATCGTCCAGCCGTGCCCATCACGCAGCAGCCACAGATTGATATGGTCGAGCGCAAACGGCAGCGGCATGCGCAGCCAGTAAATGCCCGGTACAACTTCTAGCGGAGTGCCGTACTCGGGCGGCCGGGCAAAGGGGAAACTAAGTTGTTCTGCGCTCATGGCCAATCGGCAAGTTTTGGCAGCGATTGTCGCAGGTTGAGCGGTGTTCGACCACAGCCCGCGCCGTGGTTGGACTGTTAGAATTTGTTTCATTCCATGGGGTGTGCAACGGCGTGCAGATACGCGACAAGGTAGTGGTAGTGACGGGTGGCGGCGGCGGTATAGGCCGCGCGCTATGCCGGCGTTTCGCGCGGGAAGGCGCCCGCGCCGTGGTGGCGGCGGACATAGACCTCGGCGGCGCCCAGGATACGGTGTCTTCGATCCCGTCGACCAGCGCGCTCGCCATTGGCGCGAACGTCGCGCGTGAGGCCGATATTCAGCGTGTGGTGCAAGGCAGCCTGGATCAATTCGGGCAAATCGACGTGTTCTGTTCCAATGCCGGCATCTACTTCGAGGGCGACCAAAACACGGCGAACGCCGACTGGCAGAAGATCTGGGACGTGAACGTCATGGCGCACGTCTTCGCGGCGCGCGCGGTGCTGCCGCACATGCTCGCACGCGGCTCGGGCTATTTGCTGCAAACGGCTTCGGCGGCGGGGTTGCTGAACCAGATCGGTTCGGCGCCGTACGGAGTGACCAAGCATGCCGCGGTCGGCTTCGCCGAGTGGCTGGCGCTGACCTATGGCGATCACGGCATCAAAGTGAGTTGCCTCTGTCCGCAAGGCGTGCGCACCAAGATGCTGCTGGGCGAGGACGGCAGCAAGGATTCTTTTCTGCTGGATGGCTCCGTTAGCCCGGAGGAGGTGGCGGAGGCTGTGGTCGCAGGCATGCAGGTCGAGCAGTTCTTGATCTTGCCGCATGCCGAAGTGCGTGAGTTCATGCAGCGCAAGGCGAGCGATTACGATCGCTGGCTGCGCGGCATGCAGCGCTTGCGCAAGAAGGTCTATCCGAATTCTTAAGAGGTGGCGCTATGCGTGGTTTGATGATGGACATGCCGCTGATGATCTCAGCGCTGCTGCAGCACGCCGATCGCAATCACGGCGACGCACAGATCGTTTCGCGCACCGTGGAGGGCGGCATTCACCGCTACACCTACCGCGAAGCGCACGCGCGCTGCCGGCGGCTGGCCAACGCTTTGCGCGCGCTCGGCGTGCAGCCGGGTGAACGCGTGGCCACGCTGGCATGGAACGGTTACCGCCACTTCGAAACCTACTTCGCAGTGTCCGGCATGGGCGCGGTGATGCACACCATCAACCCACGCCTATTCCCCGAACAGCTGGTGTACATCGTCAATCACGCCGAAGACGCTTACCTGTTTTTCGATCTGACGTTCTTACCGCTGATCGAAGCGCTGGCGGACAAATGCCCGAAAGTCAAAGGCTGGGTAACGATGACCGACCGCGCGCACATGCCGCCGAGCAAAATCAACTTGCTGTGCTACGAAGAACTGCTCGCCGCGCAGAGTGACGGCTACGAATGGCCGGTATTCGACGAAAACACCGCATCGTCACTGTGCTACACCTCGGGCACCACCGGCAACCCGAAGGGCGTGCTTTACAGCCATCGCTCGACTATCTTGCATGCCTACGGCGCGGCCCTGCCGGATGCGCTCAACATGTCGGCGCGCGACAGCGTGCTGCCCGTGGTGCCAATGTTTCACGTCAATGCCTGGAGCATTCCCTACAGCGGCGCGCTGACCGGCTGCAAGCTCGTGTTCCCCGGTGCGGCGCTCGACGGCAAGAGCGTCTACGAACTGTTTGAGCAGGAGAAGGTTACGGTTAGCGCTGGCGTGCCGACGGTGTGGATGGGTTTGCTCGCGCACATGAAGCAAAACAATCTGCGTTTTTCCACGCTCAAGCGTACGGTCATCGGCGGTTCCGCCTGCCCACCGGCCATGATTCGCAGTTTCCAGGACGACTACGGCGTGCAAGTGCTGCACGCCTGGGGGATGACGGAGATGAGCCCGCTCGGCACCGTCAACACCTTCAAGAACAAACACGACGCTATGCCGAGACCAGAGCGCGACGCCCTGCAATACAAACAGGGCCGCGTGATCTTCGGTGTGGAGATGAAAATCGTCGACGACGAGGGCAAGGAGTTGCCTTGGGATGGCAAAGCGTTCGGCAATCTCATGGTGCGCGGGCCGTGGATCACTACGGGCTACTTCAAGGCTGAGGGCGGCAATCCGCTCAAAGACGGCTGGTTCCCCACCGGCGATGTGGCCAACATCGACGCGGACGGTTACATGCAGATCACCGATCGCTCGAAGGATGTGATCAAGTCCGGCGGCGAGTGGATCAGTTCGATCGATCTAGAAAACCTGGCGGTGGCGCATCCGGCGGTGCAGGAGGCGGCGGTAATCGGTGTGCGCCACCCCAAGTGGGACGAACGGCCGCTGCTGATCGTGGTAAAGAAAAAGGACGCGCAAGTGACGAAGGAAGAACTACTCAAGTTCTACGAGGGCAGGATCGCGAAGTGGTGGATGCCGGACGATGTCGCCTTCGTCGACAGCTTGCCGCATACGGCCACCGGTAAGCTGCTGAAGACTAAGCTGCGCGAAGATTTCCAAGACTACAAGCTGCCGTCTGCCTAGGGTATGGGTGCCGGGGTAATCAATCGCCAAGGGGAAAACCAATGAAAGCCTGGGTTGTTCGCAAATGGTGCAAACCTGAAGAGATGTCGTTTGAAGACGTCGCCGTACCGCAGCCCAGCAAAGGCCAAGCGTTGGTCAAAATCGAAGCGGCTGCGCTGAACTTCCTCGA
>CAZAWU010000028.1:0-4433 GCA_964488915.1 uncultured Burkholderiales bacterium | reverse complement strand
GGCGAAACGCTGCTGGTGCACGCGGGTGCAGGTGGCGTGGGTTTGGCGGCGATCCAAATCGGCAAGGCGTGGGGCGCGAAGGTGATCGCCACCGCCGGCGGGCCGGAGAAAGTGGCCATCTGTTTGAAGTATGGCGCGGATGTGGCCATCGACTACAACGCCGAAGATTTCGTCGAGAAAGTAAAGACGCTAACCGACGGTAAGGGTGCCGACGTAATTTACGATTCCGTCGGGGGCGACGTTACGGACAAGTCGCTGCGCTGCATTGCCTGGGACGGGCGCTTGCTGATCGTCGGCTTCGCCAGCGGCCGCATCGCGGAAATCCCGGCCAATCGCCTCTTGCTGAAGAATGCTTCCGCCATCGGCGTGTTCTGGGGCGGGCACAAGCGCGCCAATCCCGCGGTGATCAAGCCGACTCTGGATGACGTATTCGCCATGTGCGCGCGCGGCGATATCAAGCCGGTAATTGCGCGCGAGTACAAGTTGTCGGAAACGCCGCAAGCGCTGAAGGATCTGGGCAGCCGCAATACCTACGGTAAAGTGTTGGTAGTGCCCTGATTTGGAGCAGCGCGCGCGGCCTGCACACCGATCCTTCCGCTTCCGGCTGGACACAAAAAATCAGTATCTCGTGCTCTATGTAAGGCGCAGCAGCTCACTGACGCGCGCCGCGATCCGGCGCGCGAGCTGCTCGCTCTCCTGTTCCATCGTTTCGCGGATGGCAAGAGCGATTTGCACCTGCACTTGAGGTTGCCACTGATCGCCGAGCTCTTGTTTCAGAGTCGCAACGACCTGCGCTTCAATGAGCGCGTTCAGATCGGGCGCGCCGGCGCCAGCCTTCTCCTGCGGTTTCGGCGGCGTTGCGGCGCCAATGGTCTCGCTCGCAAGGTCTACGTTCGTCTTGACGACGGCCTTACCGACAATTTGTGTCAATACTGGAATTTCGTCCGGGTCGTTCGCGGGTTCGGCGCGATGCCGTCCCACGAGCGCGTCCATCTTCGCGATCAAAGCGTCGTGTGAAGTCGGCTTGTCCGGCATCGGCGAACTCAGCGGCTCATGTCGTGCGTGCGGATGTCGTAGCCGCGGTCGCGGTAAAACTTGAAGCGCTGGCGCGCGGCCGCTTTGTCTGCGTCATCGCGGCTGACGATTTCGATTAGGCGCTGGAAGCGGCTGAAGTGCTGTGGCCGTTCGACGCCTAAGTTGATGAGTACATCGTCGTGTGGCAGCGCCGGCTGCTCGTGGTCGACAACCACCGGTGTGTCTTGCAGCAAGGGGCTGTCCGCGCGGCAATGCGGGATAAAGCTAATTTGCGCTTGTGTCCACAGCGCGCGGTCGAGCAACTGCGTCGTCGCCGCATCAGGCGTCACAACCGCGACCTTGAGCTTGCGCTCGAACGCCTTGGCGACGAGTTGGCACGCAGTCTTGAGTTTGTCTTCGGTGTGGATGTAGAAGTCGATTTGGGTCATGCTGCAGAGGTTGAAGAGTGAAGGTGAAGAGTGAAGGGTAGGATGCGGAAATCACTACGTTTCACACCTCACGTTTCACTCTGCACTTTTCATGTTCACTGCTTCGCTCTTCCCATCAAGAAGTGCGTCAGCAACCCCACCGGTCTGCCCGTCGAGCCCTTCTCTTTGCCGGAGCGGTACGCCGTGCCGGCGATATCGAGGTGCGCCCAGGCGAATTTCTTGGCGAAGCGCGCGAGGTAGCACGCGGCGGTGACGCTGCCGGCGGGACGTCCGCCGATATTGGCCATGTCAGCGAAGTTGCTGTTGAGCTGTTCTTGATAGTCGTCCAGTAGCGGCATCGGCCAGGCACGATCGTAGCCTGCGTCGCCGGCCTCACGCACTTCTTCTAACAAGTCTTCATTGTTGGCATACAAACCGTGCACCACGTGGCCGAGCGCGATCACGCAGGCGCCCGTCAGAGTGGCGATGTCGATGACCGCCTGCGGCTCGAAGCGTTCCGCGTAAGTGAGCGCATCGCACAAAATTAAACGCCCTTCCGCGTCGGTGTTGAGGATCTCGATGGTTTGGCCGGACATGGAGGTGACGATATCGCCCGGACGCGTTGCGGTGCCGCTCGGCATGTTCTCGCAGGTGGGAATCAAACCGATGACGTTGAGCGGCAACTTCATCTGCGCCACAGCTCGCATGGTGCCAAGTACGCTGCCGGCGCCGCTCATGTCGAACTTCATTTCGTCCATGTCCGGCGCGGGCTTGAGCGAAATGCCGCCGGTGTCAAAAGTGATGCCCTTGCCGACCAAGACGCAGGGTCGATCCTTCTTCTTGCCGCCGTCGTGATGCAACACGATGAACTTGGGCGGCTGGGCGCTGCCGCGTGTAACGGAGAGCAGCGAACCCATGCCGAGCTTTTCCATGTCGCGCTGTTCCAGCACTTCCACTTTCAAGTGATGGCGCTTGGCGAGATCCTTGGCTTGCTGTGCGAGGTACGTCGGTGTGCAGACATTCGGCGGCGTATTGCCGAGATCCTTGGCGAACGCCACGCCTGCTGCGATCGCGGCAGCGTTGCGCGCTGCGGTTTCGGCTTTGCCGACTTCCGCTTTGTAGGCGACGTTGAGTGCGATCGACTTCAGTGCCGCCGCCTTGTTGTTGCGCTTGCTCTTGAAGTTGTCGAAGCGATACTCGCACTCGGCTGCGCCCAACACCGCCTGCTCGAGGCGCCAGCGCAGGTCGCGGTTGTTGACGTCCAATTCCGGCAGGTGCAGCACGGCGTCGCTCGCGCCGGTTTGCATGAGCGCGCGCACCACGGCGCGAACTACCTCGCGATATTGCTTTTCCTTGAACTCTTGCTCGGCGCCGAGGCCCACCAGCATGATGCGCTGGGCGCCCACCGCCCCTTGTGCTTGCAGCAGCAAAGTCGCACCGACCTTCTGCGGCAAATCTCCGTGGCGCCCGAGCGAGGAAAGTTGCTTTTTGCTCGCCTGGTCCAGGCTCGCCGCAGCACTGGTCAGCCGGTTATTATCGAATACGCCGACGACCACGCAGTCGGTCTTATGCTTATCAGAAGTTGCGCTTTTTATGCTAAATTCCACCGCCGTATCCCTCCACTCGCCGTAGCCCATGCCGCCGGCGCATTATCCTCAGAAGCGCTGCCAAAAGTCAAAGAACCCGCGACCTCGCCGATGATTTTCACGCGCAGCATCGTGCGCGAATTTGCTCAGCTGAGCGCCGTGGTCGGCGCGACGCTGCTGGCGATCATGCTTTCGAGCAGCGCGATTCGGCTGCTCGGCCGCGCGGCCGGAGGCAAGATTTACGCCGACGCGGTGGCGAGCATGCTGGCGTTCGCGGCCGTGCAGTACCTGCCGGTAGTGGTGACGCTGACGGTGTTCATTGCCGTGCTGCTGAGCCTAAGCCGCAGCTATCGCGACTCCGAAATGGTTGTTTGGTTTTCCTCCGGGCGCAGCCTCACTTCCTGGTTCACGCCGGTGTTGCTGTTCGCGCTGCCGTTGGCAGCATTGGTGGCGCTGATCACGCTGCAGCTTTGGCCTTGGGCTCAGGCGCGCAGCGCGCAATTCCAGCAGCAGCTCACCACGCGCGACGATGCCTCGCTCATCACGCCGGGGGTATTCATCGAGTCGCGGCGCGCCGATCGCGTGTTTTTCGTGGAAGAACTGACACGCGACGCGAGCGCGGTGGGTAACATTTTCGTGCATTCGGTCGAGGACGGCAAAGTTGGCATCACGGTGGCATCGCGCGGCTATCAAGATGTCAAGCCGGACGGCGAGCGTTTCTTGGTGCTGCAATCTGGCCGCCACTATCAGGGCACGCCGGGCAGTGCCGAGTTCGGTACCGTGGATTTCGAGCAGTACGCCATGCGCGTCGCGCAGCGCAAACCCAAGGCGATCAATGAGGAGCCGCGTGCGCTCAGCTTTATGCGCTTGCTGCGCGAGCCGACGCCGGCCAATCGCGCGGAGTTGTTCTGGCGCTTGAGTTTTCCCATCAGCTTGCTGGTGCTCGGTGTCATGGCGATCCCGCTCAGCCACGTCAATCCACGCGCCGGGCGCTCGACCAATTTGCTCATCGCTATCCTCGTCTACACCATCTACAACAACTTAAACAGCGTGAGCATGGCGTGGATAAACCAAGGCAAGCTCTCCTTTGGGGTTGGCGTGTGGGCCATTCACGCTGCCATGCTGGCGATCGCCCTGTGGCTGTTTTGGCGCCGTATTCGCGTGCGAGCGCCGTGGTGGCAGAAGTGGAGGAATGGGCAGCGGGTGACGGCGGGAGGGTGAGGCAACTCGTCGTTGCGATGGCAGACGCTCGCCATGGGCGTCATTTTCGAGCGGGCGCAGTGCTTGTGGTAGATTGCCGGCTTGGCAGCGCCAGGAGAGATGGCCGAGCGGTCTAAGGCGCACGCCTGGAAAGCGTGTATACGTTAAAAGCGTATCGAGGGTTCGAATCCCTCTCTCTCCGCCA
>CAZAWU010000027.1:25310-27518 GCA_964488915.1 uncultured Burkholderiales bacterium | reverse complement strand
GACCCCACCGCGCCGGGCAAACGCAGCGGCGGCGCGGTCAACAAAAAGCGGTTGCGTCCGTGCGCGCGCAACCAATCGGCCAGCTCGGTGAGATACCAGATTTCGCCGAGGTGAATACCGAGCTTGAACAAACAATGCTCGTGCAGCGGCAAATGCGCGTGCTTGCCGCTGCCGGGGCGCGGGGGATAAGCCTCCACCGCATAATTATCGGCAATCAGCGCGCTCAGACCGCTGTCGGTGATCCAGTTGAGAAGTTTGCCATCACGGCCATCGAGTCCCGCACAAGAATTCTCCAACACCTCTTTGTTCGGTACGCCGCCCATCTCGACGATGGCTTGCGCGAAATTGGTGTGGAAGCACACCATGTCGCCTTTTTCCACCACGACCTTGTCCTGATGCAGGATGCGCATCAAGTCGTCGTAGCCCACGTACTTCTTTTCGCGGCCGAAGTGCGCGTGCAGATCGATCATCACCGCGCGCCCCTGCACGCACGCCGTGGCCATGTTCTCGATCCCGAGCCGCTTCGCTTCCACGCCTTCGAAACGTGCCCAGGGCTCATGCGCGCTCGGGTTCTCGCAGTTGACCACATGCTCGCCCGCGCGCCAGCCGTTGTAGTACACGATCTCAGTACTGCCATCTCCATCAGCGTCGAACTGGCTTCCAACATGAGCAAGAGAATCCCACTGGGTTGAGTACTGCAAGGTAAGCAGGACGACATCGTCGCTGACGACATCGGTGTGATCCGGGTTTTCATGCGACAGCGCGCAATTAAAGTTGGCGCGCCCGCTGCGCATAGTGGCGAAACGGCGCGGCGGATGACGGCGCGGATTGAGCACGTTGCCGCCGGGCAGATCGAGCGGCAGGCTCAAGCAAAACGTCTTGCCCTCTTTCACTTCGGCGATGCCTTGCTTCACTCTCTCCGGCGTGAGCAAATTCATGCGTCCGCGTTGATCGTCTGGGCCGAAGTCCCCCCAGTTGGAGCCTTCGGGGCGGCGCTGCCAGCGCAAAGTCATAGGTCCCTCCGTGATTGGATTGTGATTGCAGCCGGAATGTCTGATTTCACTGCGCGGCGACGCCGGCCGCTTGCCTCAATTGCCGCCAAGCTCGTGTAAGCGCGGCGACGGCGTGGTTGATCTCGTCCAATGTCGTGTGTGCCCCCACGGAAAAACGCACCGCACCCATCGCGCGCTGCGCGTTGACGCCCATCGCACCGAGGACGCCACTCACTGTGCCGCTTGCCGAATGACACGCCGAGCCAAGCGATGCGGCGACTTCATCTTCCAGCAGGCCGAGCAATTCGGCGTTGTTGACCTGCGGGAACGATACGTTCAGCGTATTCGGCAAACGCAGCGCCGGATGACCGTTCAGTTGCAAACCCGGAATCGCTTCCGCCAGGCGACTGTGCAGTTCGTCACGCAGACTTTGCAGGCGTGGAGCCACCTCGATGACTTCACGCACGACGAGTTCCGCCGCCGCGCCCATGCCCGCGACGAGTGCAACGTTTTCCGTGCCAGGCCGCAAACCGCGCTCCTGCCCGCCGCCACGCACATCAGGTTGCAGTGGCGTGCCGCGTTTGAGATACAGGGCGCCGACGCCCTTGGTAGCGTAGAACTTATGCCCGGCGAGCGTGAGCAAGTCCACGTCCAGAGCGCCGACATCGATGGGCACTTTACCGGCTGTCTGTGCGGCATCGGTGTGCACTAGCGCGCCGCGAGCGTGAGCAAGCGCGGCAATTTCGGCGATCGGCTCGATAGTGCCGACTTCGTTGTTGGCGTGCATGATTGACACCAGTGCAGTATCGTCGCGCAGCGCCTTGCGCACGTCGTCCGGATCGACCAGTCCCTGCCGATCGACGCCGACCACGTCGAGCGCCCAACCGGCGCGCTGCAGCGCCAGCGCCGGTTCGAGCACGGCGGGATGTTCGACGGCGGAGACGATCAAGTGGCGCTTGCGTCCTTGCAGCGTAGCAGTGACACCGCGCAACGCAAGGTTATTGGCTTCCGTTGCACCGCCGGTAAAAATGATTTCGTCCGCTTGCGCGGCAATCAGCGCAGCGACTTGCGCACGCGCCTTGTCGAGCGCCGCGCGCGCCGCACGTCCGTAGGCATGAACCGAGGAGGCATTGCCGAAATGCTGCTGCAAGAATGGCAGAATGGCTTGCACCACCTCCGGCGCCACCGGTGTGGTGGCGTTGTAGTCGAGATAAAC
>CAZAWU010000027.1:22236-25210 GCA_964488915.1 uncultured Burkholderiales bacterium | reverse complement strand
CGGCGCGAGCGCGCGCGCCAGCGCCAGCGTCAGCGTATTGAGCGCACCTTTGGTGGCCACATAGGCGTTGGACGAGCCCACCCCCGAGATGCCCGACATCGACGAAATCATCACCACCGCGCCGCCCTGGTTCTGCAGTGCGGGCGTGCACGCGCGCGTCATTTGATATGGGCCGATGACGTTCACCGCATACAAGCGCTGAAAATCCTCGGCGGTCAAACCTTCCAGGTCGCGCTGATCGACGAACTTGGTGATCGCCGCGTTGTTAATGAGCGCATCGATGCGGCCCCACTTATCGAGCGCGGCTTGCGCCACGCGGCGGCAATCGGCATCGATGGCGACGTCGCCTTGCACCAAAATCGCTTCGCCGCCGGCCGCTTGACATTGCGACAGCGTCGCGCGCGCCTCTTTTTCGCTCTTGCTGTAGTTGACGACAACTCTTGCGCCCTTGCGCGCAAGCTGCACGGCGCTGGCCGAACCGACGCCGACAGCGGAGCCGGTAACGATGCAAACTGCTGAGTCGAGCTTCATATTCTCCCTTATGCGATTCATGGCCTCAGCCGATATTCGCACAGACCAAGGCAAGCCTGAGCCTTTCGCCGCCACCGGTGCGCCGAAACGCCTCGATGGGCGTTAGGCGCTTGACGCTGGCTGCGCGATCACATTCAATACGCAGCCTAAACCGTAATCTAACCGGAGAAACGCAATGAAAGCAAAGAAAACCAAACTGCTTACCCTGTTGGCGCTGGCCAGCAGTCTGTATGCCGGGAGCGCCTTAGCTGCCGGCGACGCCTGGGTGAGTGGGCTCAAAAACTTCAGCGCTGACCAAGGCAAAGTCTTGCTGCAACTCGCGCGCGATCTGTACCAGCACAAAGAATTGCCCGATGCCGAGTATGTCCGCTGCCTGCTGCCTGTCGACGCCGCGGCCGGGGAAGAAAAAGCCAAAGAGGAATGGACCGAATCGTTCAAGATGATTCAAGGCGCCTCACGCCGCATGGGCTACGGCAGCTACTTGGAATTCGTCGATCTGGACGAGCGCGCGCGCATTGGCAAGCAATTGGCTGACGGGCGCTGGCTGCGGCAGTTCAAGAACGAATTGCGCGGCTGTTTGTACACGCCGGAAGTGAAGGCCACGCTTAAGATGCACTAGCTCTTCGTACGTCTCGTGCGAACCGCAACGGCTTCGATCGGTGGCGCGGATGTGGAGATTATTCGTACCGCAGCACCGTTAATCGGCCTCTACATCGCCTCGAAGATCCCCGCCGCACCCATGCCGGTACCGACACACATCGTCACCATGCCGTACTTCTGCTTGCGGCGGCGCAAGCCGTGAACCAGCGTTGCCGTGCGAATCGCGCCGGTCGCGCCGAGCGGATGGCCGAGCGCGATGGCGCCGCCCAGGGGATTCACCTTGCTGGCGTCGAGTTTCAATTCATTGATCACGGCGATGGACTGCGCGGCGAAGGCTTCGTTCAGTTCGATCCAATCCAAGTCGGCCGCGTTGATGCCGGTTTGTTTCAGCACCTTCGGGATCGCCTCGATCGGGCCGATGCCCATGATCTGCGGCGGCACGCCCGCAACCGAAAAGCCGACGAAGCGCGCCAGCGGTTTCAGATGAAATTGTTTAAGAATCTTTTCGCTCACTAAAATCACCGCCCCCGCGCCATCGCTGGTTTGCGAGCTATTGCCCGCAGTCACTGAGCCTTTTGCGGCGAACACCGGACGCAGTTTGGCGAGACCTTCAAGCGAAGTATCGGCGCGCGGACCTTCGTCGCGATCGACCGTGCGCGATTTTGTGGCAACGGTATCGTTGTCAAGATCGGGCACAGCATCGTTGATCGTGTAGGGCGCGATCTCGTCTTTGAATTCACCGGTGTCGGCCGCCTTCAGCGCTTTCTGATGGCTCGCGAGCGCAAACTGATCCTGCGCTTCGCGTCCAACTTTCCACTGCTGCGCGACTTTCTCCGCGGTCATGCCCATGCCGTAAGCGATGCCGAGATTGTGGTTGCCGTCGAACAGCGCGTTGTTGAACGCCATCTTGTTGCCGCCCATGGGTATCAGGCTCATCGTTTCCGTGCCGGCGCCGATCATGACATCGTCCTCGCCGAGACGGATGCGATCCGCCGCCATCGACACCGCGGAAAGCCCCGAAGCGCAAAAGCGATTCACCGTGATGCCGGCGACTGATTCCGGCAAACCGGCCAGCAGCAAACCGATGCGCGCCACATTCATCCCCTGCTCTGCTTCCGGGATCGCGCAGCCGACGATGACATCGCCGATCAAATTCTTGTCCAGCGACGGCACTTGCGCCAGCGCATGCTTGATGACGTGCGCGAGCATGTCGTCCGGGCGCACATTGCGCAGCATGCCGCGCGGAGCTTTGCCGACCGGTGTGCGCACGGCGGCGACGATGTAGGCGTCTTGAACTTGTTTGGTCATGGTTAATTCCTCAGCGGCTTCCCATTCTTCAGCATGTACTGAATGCGCTCCTGCGTCTTTTCCGTCGCGGCCAGTTCGATGAACGCTTGCCGCTCGAGATCGAGCATCCAGTCTTCATCCACCAAACTGCCCGCCTCGACTTCACCGCCGCACATCACATGAGCGATCTTGCTGCCGATCAGAAAATCGTGTTGGCTGATGTAGCCGCCTTCGAGCATATTCACCATGCCGGCCTTGAGCGTGGCGATGCCGGACTTGCCGGCAACGGGGAACTTGGGGGGCAGCGGCGGGCGATAGCCGGCTTCCGCGAGCGAGCGCGCTACCGATTTCGCCACATGCAGCAGCTCGAAACGATTGGCGATGATGTGGTCGCTCGCGCGCAAGTAACCGTAATCACGCGCCTGCTCGGCGCTGCGCGAGACTTGTCCCATCGCCACATTCTGAAAGTAGTTCTTCAAGAACTGGAAAATGTCCCCGCCTTTGGCTTCGCGCGCAGCGCGCAGCGCCAGCTCTTTGCAGCCGCCGCCCGCAGGCA
>CAZAWU010000027.1:10537-22136 GCA_964488915.1 uncultured Burkholderiales bacterium | reverse complement strand
TTGGCTTCGCGCGCAGCGCGCAGCGCCAGCTCTTTGCAGCCGCCGCCCGCAGGCAGCAGGCCGACGCCCACTTCGACCAGGCCGACGTACGATTCCAGCGTCGCCACCGTGCGGTCGCAGTGCATGATGAACTCACAGCCCCCGCCGAGCGCCATACCGTCGACCGCGGCCACGGTCGGCACCGCGCAATAACGCAGCGCACTAGTGGTGTGCTGGAACTGCGCCACCAAGCGCTCGACTTCTTCCAGCTTCGCCGCCATGACTTTGTCGGCGACGTTCAGCTTGAACGCCGCTTTCAGCGCCATCGATTGCGCTTCGCGCTTGAACTTCTTGAACATCGAACCGAGTGCCGAGGGTTTCTCATCCGGTTTCTTGGCGCTGGGCGCGCCGGACAGATTTGCGCCGATAGAAAACGGCGGCTCGTCCTGCCAGATCACCAGCGCGGCGCAGCCTTTCTCGGCCTCCTCGATCGCGCGCTGCGTGCCGTCGAGCACATCGGCGCCGATCGAATGCATCTTGCTCTTGAAAGAGAGCACGGCGATGTCGTCGCCGCTGTGCCAGCAGCGAACCGCATCGGTCTCAAAAATCGTCGACCCTTTAGCCTGCGTCTCGCCCAACACCGGGTCCGGATAGGGTTGGCGCTGATAGATCGGCAAGCGCGAGCGCGGCGCGTAGCCCTTCGCCAGCGGCGCCCAAGAACCTTGCGCGCTGTGCACGCCGCTGCGATGGCCCTCTTCTGCCCAAGCCGGCAGCGGCACTTTGGCAAGCGCCTTGCCGGCAGCGATATCTTCGCTGATCCACTTGGCGACTTGCTGCCAGCCTGCCGCCTGCCAAGTCTCGAACGGTCCGGTTTTCCAACCGAAACCCCAGCGGATCGCCAAGTCAAGATCGCGAGCATTCTCCGCAATCGATTCGAGATGCACAGCGCTGTAGTGGAACACGTCGCGGAAACACGCCCAAAGAAACTGCGCTTGCGCGCCTTTGCCGCTGCGCAGCCGTGCGAGTTGCTCGGCGGGGCTCTTGATCTTCAGAATCTCCGCCATTTCCGCATCCGGCTCGCCGGCAGACACACGATAGTCGCGCTTGGCGAGATCGAGCACTTCGATGTCTTTGGCCGGCTTGCGGTAAATGCCGATTTTTGTTTTCTGCCCGAGCGCACCTTTGTCGATCAGCGCTTGCAACCAATCCGGCGCTTTGTAGATCGAATGCCACGGATCGTTCGGCAGCGTATCGCGCATGGTGTTGATCACATGCGCGAGCGTGTCCAACCCGACCACATCCGCTGTGCGGAATGTCGCGCTCTTCGGCCGGCCGATGGCCGGCCCGGTCAACGCATCGACGGTATCGAAGCCCAAACCGAACTGCACGCAATGATGCATCGCCAGCATCGAGAACACGCCGACGCGATTGGCGATGAAATTGGGCGTGTCCTTGGCGCGGATGACGCCTTTGCCGAGCGCGGTGGTGAGGAAGCCTTCGAGCTGATCCATCACCTCGGGCCGTGTGCCGGCGTGCGCGATCAGCTCCACCAAATGCATGTAGCGCGGCGGATTGAAAAAATGCACGCCACAGAAACGCGGACGCAGCTGCTCGGGCAGCGCCTGCGCCAACTGCGTAATGCTCAATCCAGAAGTGTTGCTGGCGATGATCGCGTGCTCGGCCACGAACGGCGCAATGCGCTCGTACAGCGACTTCTTCCAATCCATGCGCTCGGCGATCGCTTCGATGATGAGATCGCACTCGCTTAAGCCTTCCAAATGCTGGTCATAGTTCGCCGGAACGATTTGCTGCAGCACCTCCGGAGAGGCGATCGGGCTTGGCTCCAGTTTCGCCAAGCTGTCGAGCGCCTTCTTGACCAAACCGTTCGGATCGCCCTCTTTCGCCGGCAGTTCGAACAACACGGCGCTGACCTTCAAGTTGACCAAGTGCGCGGCGATTTGCGCGCCCATAACGCCGGCGCCGAGCACGGCAACTTTGCGAAAACGGGTGGAAGCGAGCTGCATGGCGAATTCCAGTGCGAACGGCTAACAGTGGGTGAGGCGGGCGCTACTGCTATTTGTACACACCCATGAATGGCCATGGTGGCCGCTCATGGGCATATCCATCAGCATGTATCTAAAATTTATGATTGTATGCAAAGCTCAAGACTTTGACATCGGCATCGTAATCGCCGCGCAGCAATGTGCGGATTTGCGGCACGCTCTCATCGCTGGTCTTGTTCAGCTCCGGATCGTCGATAGCGATATAGGCGAAACCGAAATCGATCGAGTTGTGGTCCGAGATGTTGTAGCGCGCACCGAAGGCTATCCACGTACGGTCTCCGTCCGGAATACGCGGTGTGCGGAACACGTCGTCGACCGGGCTCTTGTCATAGGCCAAGCCGCCACGCAACACCCACTTTTCGTTTAGCTTGTAGCTCGCTCCCACAGAAAACTTGTAGCTGTCGTCCCATTCTTCAGGCGTCACCGAATCCGCGCGGCCGTCGTCGAACTTGATACGCAGCTCCTCGAAGCGGCTCCAGTTGGTCCAGGTGACATCACCCATCACCGCCCAGCGATCGTTCACCTGAACGTGCGTATTGAGCGATACGATCTCCGGCAACTCCACCGTCGCACTCACGCCGGTATCGGCAAATGCAGCGGCCACGCCGGTGCTGATCGCACCGGGGAACGGCGGCGACAAGCTGGGGATGCTGAACGTCGCATCGCCTTCGACTTCCACTTTCACTTTCGAACGAAACGAAAACCCGATGCGCGCAGCCTGGCTTACTTGCGCCATCAAACCAAAATTGAAACCGTACGCCCAATCGTCGCCTTCGAGCTTGACCAGGCCATCACGCTGCTGATTAAGCGTCAGTACCGGACCGCCGAGCCCGGCGGGCACCTGCAAGCCGCCAATCAAGCCGAAGTTGAGCGCGTTGCTCAACTCGACGTCGGCACGCACCAAGTTCAAACCGCCGCCGATGGAGAATTTGTCGTTGATCCTGTACGCGAGCGAAGGGTTGATATTGATGGTGCGCAAGTCGGATATGAGCGCTTGATAACGCCCGACCCAACCCTCGTCGTACTCGGTTTTTAGTCCGAAGATGGAACTCATGCCGACGCCCACGCGCAGTTGATCGTTGATCGCGTGCGAGTAAAACGTGTTGGGCACCGGCGCCAGATCGCCAGCGTCACCACCATTGCCGCCCGTTACGGCTACGCCACCCAGGCTTGGAAAGTTAGAACCTTCATTGTTGAACGTGGCGCTGGCGTCGATCAGATGCAACCCGAGCGTGAGGTTCTTGCCCGGTAGATAGGTCATGCCGGCCGGATTCCAGTAGATCGTGCTGGCATCCTCCGCCGCCGCGCCGGAGGCATACGCCGTTCCCAGCCCGCTCACACCTTGCTCGAACAACTGAAATCCGGCGGCGCCCGCGTGGCCTGCGCCGAGGGCAGCGATGAGCGCAGCGCTCAACTGCGTCTTCTTCATCTTGATCATGAACCAATCCTCCATCAGTTGTGGAACCGAGTTCGGGCAACGCCCTCCCCGCCTAGTTTACTGCCACTGGGCAACGTTGCCCAACGTGCCACTACACTGCATCAGCTACTCTGGCAACGGGCGTGGCCTCCCGTGCTCGTCCAGCGCAACGAAAGTTAGATCCGCCTGTGTCACCTTGGTCACCTCGTATTCGCCCGCATGCAGGCGCTCGGCGTACACATCAACATGCACGGTGATGGATGTGCGGCCGACGCGCGTGAGGTCCGCATAAAAACTGACTACATCGCCGACCAGCACCGGCTGATGAAACTCAAACGAATTCACCGCCACCGTCGCCACCTTGCCCTTGGCGCGACGCACCGCTGGGATGCTGCCGGCGATGTCGACTTGCGACATGATCCAGCCGCCGAAAATGTTGCCGAGCGAATTGGTATCCGCGGGCATGGTAACCACGCGCAGGGTCGGTTGGCGTTCGGGCAATGTGCTCATGCTTGCCTACGGCGCGCTGCTCGCGGGCTACGCATTGGGATACAGCTTGGCCACATCCGCCGCGTGCTGCTGCAGCACGCGCGCGCGCTTGACCTTCATGGTCGGCGTCAACATACCGTTATCAATGGTCCAAGGCTCCGCCACCACGCCCACGCGCCGCACTTTGGCGTAGCCGGGGAATGCTGCGATCTTCTGCGTCACGCGCTCGATCAGCAGCTTCTCCGCCGCTTCGCTCTGCGGACTGTCGCGCAGGCCCTGCTGTTGCGCAACCTTGGCCCACGCCTCCTGGCTGAGCACGCACAGCACCGATAGGTACGACTTGCCCTCGCCCAGCACCATCACTTGCTCAAACAGCGGGTCGGTGGCGATCGCCAGCTCCATATCGACCGGCGGCACTTTCTCGCCGTTCGCCATCACCAGCACATCCTTGATGCGCCCCGTGATGTAAACCTTGCCGTCCGGATCGATGCGTGCCTGGTCGCCGGTGTGAAACCAGCCGTCAGCGTCGAGCACCGCGCGTGTGGCTTCTGGATTGTTCCAGTAGCCCATCATTATTTGTGGACCACGCGCGAGCAATTCGCTGTTCGCGCCGATTTTGAGTTCAGTGCCCGGCACTGCCGGCCCAACGCTGGCGGGAATATTGTCGTTCTCGCGCGCAACGCACAGCACCGGACTGGTTTCGGTCAGCCCGTAACCTTGCAACACCGGCAAACCGAGGCCGATGAACACGCGCGCGATATCAGGAGCGAGCGCCGCGCCGCCGCTCACGGCAAAGCGCAAGCGTCCGCCCAAGCGCCCCATGATCTTCTTCGCCACCAGCGCCCTTAACACCGGCCATGCCAAGAGTTTCGGATGCCACTCGCCGCGGCCTTGACTGTGTTCGAATTTGCACCACCCAACCTCCACGGCCAGATGGAACAGCTTGCGTTTGAGCGGCGAGCCAGCGGCGAGCTGTTCGTTGATGCGCGCGAACACACGCTCGTAAATACGCGGCACCGAAATGAGGATGGTGGGTTTGCGCGAAGCGAGGTCTTCCGCGAGTTGCTGCACTGAGCGCGCGTAAGCGATGCCACAGCCGGACATAATCGCGGCGTAGTAGCCGCCGGTGCGCTCCAACATGTGCGACAACGGCAGGAAAGACAGAAACAGGTCGCCGGGACCGATCACGGCGAAGCTCTCCAAGCCAGCGTATGCGTTGCTGAGGATATTGCCGTGCGAAAGCATGACGCCCTTCGGCCGCCCGGTCGTGCCCGAGGTGTAGACGATGGTGGCTAGATCGCTGAGCGGCATAGCGGCAACCTCGAAGGCTTGCCCCTGCGGCGGCAACCACTCCGCTACATTCTGCAAGCGCCGCTCGCCGTCGGCCACACGCTGCAAGCTAACGAAGCGCTGCACGTTAGTTAGCTGATCGAGCACCGTATGCAGCCGTTCCCACTGCTCCTGCCCCTCGAACAGCACCAACTTACTACCCGAATCGTTCAGCACGTAAGCGGCGTTGTCCGGCCGATCATCGGTAAATAAAGGCACCACCACCAAACCGAGCGCTAGCGCGGCCAAATCGAACACGGCCCACTCGCGGCAGTTGCGCAGCATGACCGCGACGCGATCGCCGCGCTGCAAGCCTTCCTTGCGTAGCGCACTCTGCCAGCGGCTCGCCTGCTCGAGCGCTTGCGCCCAATTCCAGTCTTCCCAGCGTCCGCTGCTCTCGATGTACTGCTGGAACGCAAGGGCATCGGGGGTACGCTTGGCGCGCTCCCGCAACAAACCGCCCAATGACCCCGCCTCCTGCACCGCTATGACATTCTTGTTCTGCACGATCGTCGGCTCCCGAATATTGAAATCTATAGTTGCTCCGTTGCTACCGCTGCGCGCTTGCGCCGAACGTACAACACACGTTCGACGCTCGCCACTTCGTTGCCCGACGCGTCCTTGACCTTAACCAAGAAGCGCGGCTCAAACCGCTCTCCCGCCGACGTTGCATGCACGATCTCTTGCATCGTCTGCGGCGAAAGCGCGAACTCGGCGTAGACCCTACCGCGCCCCGGCGCCAGGTATTCGATACGGGCGGCGCGATCCCAAACAACATAATCGCTTCCAAGCTGATGCAGCACCATCAATGCATAGAACGGGTCGGTCATCGCAAACAACGATCCGCCGAAATGCGTTCCGAACGCGTTGCGGTTGAGCAACCCTAAGCGCATGCGCACGCTCACCCGCATAAAGTCCGGTGCGATATGCAGCACCCGGATTCCAGCGCCAACGAACGGCGGCCAGACATTGAGCAGGCACCGCAGCATCCGTGCGCTCACCGCCCGGCTGCGCAGATAGCGAACGATCACTTGACCAGATCACGTACCGATCATGCCGCGGCCACCGACTTCAGCGCCGGCTTCTCCAACGCCGAACGGCCGAAATCCTGCGGGAAGTCGTCCACCATGATCACCACGCGGGTATGCGCGCGCGCGCGGCGCAGCTGTTCGGCTTCCTGGGCATTGATGGCGCCGAGTTCGGTCGCTTTGCCGACCACTTCCTCGAAAGTCTTGGCGCTGAATCCGTGCTCCTTTTGCGCGCGGCGCAGCTTGGCGTAAATCGGTTCACAGTTGATCGCGGAAGTAAGCGCCAGTTCCATCTGCGCAAGGATTTCGCCGTCCGCTTTGGGCAAGTACATGCCGGCGGTCAAACGGTCGCGCGCGGCGGAAGGGTTGAGCAGCAAATCGGCGACTTGGTGGCCAAGCTGATCGCTCGGCGCGAACAGCGTCAAGCCTTTCGGGAATATCAAACGCCGCAGCACGCCCGCCACGAATCGATTCGGGAAGTTACTCAGCACGCCGTCGAACGCCACTTGCATGCGGAAGAATGCATCGTGCACTGACCATTGCAGCAGCGGCAGTTCCGCTTTCTCGCGGCCTTGGTCTTCGTATTTCTTGAGCGCCGCCGAGCACAGGTAGAGATAGCTCAGCACGTCGCCCAGGCGCGCGGAGATTTTCTCCCTGCGCTTGAGCGCACCGCCGAGTATCAACATGGCCACATCCGCCAGCAGCCCGAAGCCGGCGGCAAAACGCGTCAGCATTTGATAGTAGCGCTTGGTTTCGGGTCCGCCCGGCACTTGTACACCGCGCCCGCCGGTCAGTCCTAGTACGAACGCGCGCGCCGCGTTGGCGATGGCGAAGCGTACGTGGCCGCGCAGCGCCTCGTCGAATAATTCCAGCGCTTTTTGCGCGTTGCCTTCCTGCGCGGCCGCGATTTCCTTTAGCACGAACGGATGCGAGCGGATCGCGCCCTGGCCGAAGATGATCATGCTGCGCGTCAAGATGTTGGCGCCTTCGACAGTAATCGCCACCGGCAGCAACTGATACGCCCGCCCGAGATAATTGCTCGGCCCCAGGCAGATGCCTTTGCCGCCGTGCACGTCCATCGCTTCGTTGATCACTGTGCGCATGCGCTCGGTCAAGTGATACTTGACGATCGCGGAGAGCACCGCCGGTTTCTCGCCAAGATCGACCGCGCCGGCAGTCATGGCGCGCGCGGCATCCATCATGTAAGCGTTGCCGCCAATGCGCGCCAATGCTTCCTCCACGCCCTCGAAGCGGCCGATCGGCATGTTGAACTGGGTACGCACGCGCGCGTAGGCGCCGGTGGTGCGCGCGGCGAGCTTGGCTGCCGCCACGCTCTGCGAGGGCAAAGAAATCGAGCGCCCCGCGGCCAAGCAATTCATGAGCATCTTCCAGCCTTGGCCGACGTAGTTCACGCCGCCGATGATCTGCTCGAGTGGAATGAACACATCCTTGCCCGAGTTAGGACCGTTCTGGAACACGCCGTTGAGCGGGAGGTGACGCCGGCCGATATTCACGCCGGGCAGGTTAGTGGGAATGAGCGCCAGCGTGATGCCGCGATCTTCGTTTTCGCCCAGCAGCTTGTCCGGGTCGAACAGCTTGAACGCCAGCCCGAGTAACGTGGCTACCGGCCCGAGAGTGATGTAGCGTTTCTCCCAGGTCAGGCGCACGCCGAGCACATCGCGCTCACCTTGCCAGTCGCCGCGGCAAACGATGCCGTAGTCAGGAATGGATGCCGCATCGGAACCCGCCTCCGGCCCCGTCAAGGCGAAACACGGCACTTCCAAGCCCTTGGCGAGACGCGGTAGGTAGTAATTCTTCTGCTCGTCGGTGCCGTAGTGCAGCAGCAACTCCGCCGGTCCGAGCGAGTTCGGCACCATCACACTGACCGCCGCGGCATTGCAGCGCGTGGAGAGTTTCATCACTACTTGCGAGTGGGCGAAGGCGGAAAAGCCGAGTCCGCCGTATTGCTTCGGGATGATGAGCCCGAGGAAACCCTTATCCTTCAAGTAGCGCCATGCTTCCGGCGGTAGGTCGAGCAACTCGTGCGACACCTTCCAGTCGTCCAGCATCGCACAGACGTCTTCCACCGGCCCGTCGATGAACGCCTGCTCTTCTGCGGATAGGCGCGGCTGCGGGAAACTGAGCAGCTTGCTCCAATCCGGGTTGCCGCTAAACAGATCACCATCCCACCACACGGTACCGGCATCGAGCGCTTCTTGCTCGGTTTGCGAGACCTGCGGCAGGACTTTCTTGTACATATCGAACAGCGGCCGAATGACGTACGCTAGCCGCAGATTGCGCGCGCCGAGCACGACGATGGCGAGCGCCAGCAGCGTGCCCAGCAACACCGTCGCCACCGGTCCGAGAAAACCGGCCGCGTTCAGCGCCAACAGCGCCACACCGATCGCCACGGCCCACGCCACACCTTGCGCGCGCACATAGGCCAAGCCCATGACCACGACCAACAAAATCAACACCGTCACGACAACACTGACCATCCGCTACCTCGCTACCTTACCGCTCAGAATCGATGACACGCTATACCGCCGGCACCGGCGCCTGCAGACCCGCAGATAGGAAGTGCACCAGCCGCTCACACAGCGCGTGAAAATCGTTTACGTCCTTCAACTCGCAAGAAGCGACGATTTGCATGATGTCGATACCCGCCATGGCGTAGGCGATCGCACCGAACATGAAATGCATGCGCCAAATGAGTTCTTGTTCCGGCAGTTGCGGCAGCGCGCGTGTGAACGCACGCCGGTAGCGGCGCGCGACTTCGTCGTACTGCTGCTGCATCTGGCGTTTGACGATTTCGTTTGGTTCGGTGAAAGCGCGTCCGAGCAGACGCAGGAACAGAAACCCACCTTCGGTCGGATCGCGGCTGACTTTGACCACCGCGGAGATGTAGGCTTTGAGAATGGCACGCGCCTCCGGCGGTGTAGCGCTGCTCGCCTCGAGCTCATCCAGCGCCGCCACGCGCTCGCGGTTCAAAGGCGCTAAGCGGCGCTTGAGCACCTCTTCGATCATCCCCTCTTTGGAACCGAAGTGGTAATTGACCGCGGCAAGATTGACCTCCGCCTCGGTGGTAATCATGCGCAAGCTGGTGGAGGAGAAACCGCGCTCTACAAACAGACGCTCGGCGACATCCAGAATGCGCTGCTTCGTCGCGGCGCTGCCACCCATTGCTTCGCGTGCACCCGCTTCCATTTGAGTTTTGACGGGCAGACTTACGACGTCATTGGCCACTCAACCCTCCGGATTTAAACGCTCGTTTCAGAGGGTACCTAGGCAAGCGCGGACTGTCAACCCCTCTTAGGCTCGCCCTGGGCCGGCCAAAGCGGATCGCTCTACTTGATGAGCGCCGAGAGCGCCTTGAATTCCGGCGTGCCAGCGCGGTGCAGCCACTCGAACAGCACCATCTCGGTGCTGACGATGTGTACGCCGCAGGCGCGCATACGCTCGATGCCAGCCAGTTTGTTCTCGATCGTGCGCGAAGACACGGCGTCCTGCACCACGAACACCTCTTTGCCCGCCGCGCGCAACCCCAACGCCGTCTGCAGCACGCACACGTGCGTTTCCATGCCGGTGATGACGATCTGATCGCGCCCCTGCGCGGCGAGGCGCGCGCGCACTTCGGGCGAAGCCGCACAAGAGAAGTGGACTTTCTCGACGATGCATTGCGCGGGCGCGCGTTCCAACAACGCGGCGACACTGCGCCCCAAGCCTTTAGGATACTGCTCAGAAACGGTAAGCGGCACCTCCAAGCGCGCCGCGGCCTGCAGCAACTTGATCGAATTGTCGATCGCGCGCTGCGGGTCTTGCACCGCCGGCGCCAGGCGCTCTTGAATGTCGATGACGAGCAGTTGCGATTTTTCGCTTGATATCAGCATCGGGAAACCTCGGCGTTAGTCGTGGCGCTACCTTAGCACGCCGGCCGCACGGCAAGAATGCTTAGTACTCGACCGGTATCGGATCCAAGCTGCGCCACAGATACCACGTCGCCACCGTGCGCCACGGGCGCCAGCGCTTGTCGAGCTGTGCCAGCTTGCGCGGCCCAATGGGGCGCCCGTCGTTGTAATGGCGGCTGATCGCTCTGACCAAGCCGATGTCGGCGAGCGGAAAAACATCCGGGCGCTGCAGATTGAAAATGAGGAACATCTCCGCCGTCCAGCGTCCGATACCTTTGAGCTGGCACAAATCGACGATCACATCCTCGTCCTCCATCTCGTGCCAGCGCTCGGGCAGCAGAACACGTTTGTGGAAGTGCATGCCGACGCTCTTCAGATATTCGGCCTTGCGCTCCGACAAACCGGCTTTGCGCAGCGCAGGCGTACGCGCCAGCGCGAGCCGCTGCGGGGACAATTCGCCGAGCGTCTCCAGCAAGCGATTCCAGATGCTCTCCGCCGCCTTCACCGAAATCTGCTGCGAAACGATGGCGCGCGCCAACGTAATGACTGGATCGCTGCGGTAGCGCAGTTCGCTTTGCGGAAACTGCGCGATGATCGCCGCCAAGGTCGGATCGCGTTCGCTCAACTCCGTACAAGCTTGCGACCAATACGGCGGCCTTCGCGTACTCGGTGCAGGCCGCTTCATGCGCGCCACACCCCTTGTACTGGCATTAGCATCCTAATGTGAGTCATATTGGACTTGATTTTCGAGTCCTTACTATTTAAGGTATACGACTACGCTTGCAAAACCGCCAACAATTGCCGTGTATAAGGATGCCCTGGCGCGCGGTAGATCGCATCGACTTCGCCTTGCTCGACGACTTCGCCCGCACGCATCACCAACACGTAGTCGGACATGTGCCGTACCACCGCCAAGTCGTGCGAGATGAAGACGTAGCTCAAGGCGAACTCATCCTGCAAATCCTGCAGCAGATTGAGCACCTGCGCTTGAATCGACACATCGAGCGCCGAGACGCACTCGTCGCACACGATCACTTCCGGTTTGAGCGTCAAACAGCGTGCAATCGCGATGCGCTGACGCTGGCCGCCGGAGAACTCGTGCGGATACTTTGCATACGCTGCCTCATCCAGACCCACCTTGCGCAGCAATTCCAACGCCAGACCAGCTCGCTCTTTAGCATCGGCGCCGATGCCATGTAGCTGCATCGGCTCGAGCAGAATTTGCCCGACGGTAAAGCGCGGATTGAGCGAGGCGTAAGGGTTCTGAAAGATGATCTGGATACGCCGCTTGTACGCACGGAACTGCGCCGCCGACAAGCGCAGAATGTCGCTGCCGTCGAACAGCACTTCGCCGCTATCGGCGGCATGCAAGCGCAACAGCGACAG
>CAZAWU010000027.1:0-10437 GCA_964488915.1 uncultured Burkholderiales bacterium | reverse complement strand
TGCCGTCGAACAGCACTTCGCCGCTATCGGCGGCATGCAAGCGCAACAGCGACAGACCCAGGGTCGATTTGCCCGAGCCTGATTCGCCCACCAGCCCCACGGTCTTGCCTCGCGGCAGCCGAAACGAAACTTGTTTGACCGCCTCCAGCGGCGTTTTCTTGAACAATCCGCTGCGCAGATAGAAGCGCTTGCTCAAATTGTTGACTGCAAGCACGATCGCATCGTCCGCACTGGTGCCGCGCGGGCGCTCTTGCTCGCTCAGCGCACGCTTGCCGCCCTCCCCGTTCAAGAAATCCTCTACCACCGGCAAGCGCAGCGGACGCCGGTCAATGCGCGGCCTGCATGCCAGCAGCGCACGCGTGTACGCATCGCGCGGTGCGCTGAAAATCTGCTGCGCGGCGCCTTGCTCACGCACGTCACCGTCCTGCAGTACCACGACTTGATCGGCGTAGCGTTTGACCAGCGCCAAGTCGTGCGTGATGAACAGGATCGACATGCGATGGCGCACTTTCACGCGCTGCAGCAACTCCAGAATTTGATGTTGAATCGTCACGTCCAGCGCCGTGGTGGGTTCGTCGGCGATCAACAACTTCGGCTCGCAAGCGATCGCCATCGCGATCATGACGCGCTGTTGCTGCCCGCCGGAAAGCTCATGCGGGTAGCTGTCGAGCCGCCGCAGCGGATCGGCGATGCCGACTTCGTGCAGTAATTCCGCCGCGCGCATGCGCGCGCTGCGCGCACTCATCCTCAAGTGTAGGCGCAGCACCTCCTGGATCTGATCGCCCACGCGAATGACCGGATTGAGCGCGCTCATCGGCTCCTGGAAGATCATGGCGATCTCTTTGCCGCGCACGGCGCGCGCTTGGGCCGGCAGCGCGAACAGCAGATTGATGCCGTTGTAGTAGATGCCGCTGTCGCGCCCGATCACCGCGCTTTCTTTCGGCAGCAACCCCATGACCGCCAGCGCGGTCACGCTCTTGCCGCTGCCGGACTCTCCGACCAACGCCACTACGGTTTCGCGCGGCACCGCAAAACTCACCGCGCGTGTGGCTTGCACGACGCGGTCCCGATCGGTGCGAAAGCCGATGCTCAACCGGTCCACGCGCAACAGGGGCGGCGCTTGCGCCGCAACAGCAACGTGGGTGTAGGGCGTATTCATCGGCGACTACTTGAGTTTCGGATCGAGCGCATCGCGCAGCGCGTCGGTAAGCAAGCTGAACGCGGTGACGAACACCGCCATCGTCAGCAAGCCAGCGCCGACCAACTGCCACCACTTGCCGATCACTAATTCGTTTTGCGCTTCCTCCAGCATTGTGCCCCAAGAGACCATATCGACCGGTACACCGAAGCCCAGGAAGCTCAAGATCACCTCTGCTTTGATGAAACCTACTACCAAGAGCGAGAGCTGCACCAGAATGATGTGGCTGATGTTCGGCAGAATGTGCACGAACATGCGCCGCCACACGGAAGCGCCGATAGCATCCGCCGCGCGCACGTATTCGCGTTGCGCGTGTTTGAGATACTCCGCGCGCACCAATCGGTACACGCCGGTCCAGCCGGTCAGACCCAGCACCAACACGATGGTGAGCAAGCCTTGCGACTGCAGCGCCGGGTTGGCCTTGACCACGGCGATGATGGCAAAGATCAGCAGCAGGTAGGGAATCGAAGTAAAAACGTTATAAAACCACTCGAGCGCATCGTTCACCCAGCCGCCGAGGTAACCGGCCAACGCGCCGAACGTCGTGCCGAGAAAGGTTGCGATCAGCGCCGCAAGCAGTCCGACGGCGATCGAAATCTCGGCGCCCTTGATCATCTTGGCCAGCACGCTGCGCCCCCACTTGTCGCCGCCGAAAGGCAGCGTCGTTGCACGCGCCGTTTCCTTGGTTTGGTACGCCTGAGCACGCTCCTGGACTTGGGTGCTGCTCGCGGCGAGGGGGTCGGCGGCATTGAACTCGGCCAAGCGCTGCGGGTCGGCCTGCGCTTGGGCGTTCTGCAACTGCAGGCTCTGCTGCGCCTCGCGGTTCTCCAAATTCGGCAAGAAGCTCGGGTTGGCAAACGACACGCCCTTCTCTTGCTGCCAGTCGCCTGCTACCAAGCCCAGATGCGAGGCTGCGATCAGCAGCAGGAACGCGCACACCACATAGAGCGAGGCCATACCGACGCGGTCGCGCCGCAGGCGCCGCCAAGCCAGGCGCCACACACCGGGCGAAACATCCATCCCTGTCGCGAGCCCAGCGCTGCTCTTCATCAGCGCAGCTCCACGCGCGGATCGGCCCAGCGATAGAGCAAGTCCGCGATCAAGTTGAAGATCATGGTGGCGAACGCCAAGTACACCGTGATCGCCTTGATGACCGGAAAATCGCTGCGATCGACCGCGATCTTCACCTCACGGCCAAGCCCCGGGATAGAGAAGAAGATTTCGATCAAAAACGCGCCAAGCACGAGTCCCGGCAGCGCCATCGCCAAGTTGGTGATGATCGGAATGAACGCATTGCGCAGCACGTGCTTGAACATGACCGCGCGCTCGCTCAGGCCCTTCGCGCGCGCCGTGCGCACATAGTCGTGGCCGATCTCGTCGAGGAACACCGATCGGTACAGGCGGATGGTCGGCCCGAGCCCGACCAGCACCGCTAGCAGCACCGGCAGCGGCGCGAAGTAGGTTAGGTTGCGCCACAGGTCATCGCTCCAGCCTTGCACCGGAAACCAACCCAGCACGAAGCCGAACAAATATTGGCCCGCGATGATGTAGACGAGAAAACTAACCGACATCGCTACGATGCAGATGATCATGACCGCGCGGTCAGTCAAGCTGCCGCGCCGGTACGCCACCCACATCGCCAGCGCAACGCCTAGCACCAGTTCGATCAGCAAAATCGGCGCCATGACGGTCAGCGAAGGCCCGGCGCGGTCTTTAAAGATGTGCGACACCTCCTCCTTGGTCACCCAACTGCGGCCAAAATCGAACGTGAACACCTGCTTGACGAAAATCCCAAGCTGCACATAAGCGGGCTGATCGACGCCGAGTTCTTTGCGGATGTTGTCGATCTGCGCCTGGTCGGTAATCTTGCCGGCCAGCACTTGCGCCGGGTCGCCGCCAAACTTGGAGAACAGGAAGAACACCAGCAGGATAACCCCCAGCATGGTGGGGATCATTTGCCACAAACGGCGGATGAGGTATGCGCCCAAGCTAACGCCGCCTCATCGCTGCGCCTGACGCTGCACGCCGACATCGAGGTACTTCCACGGCGCGAGGATGTTTGGATTGCGCCGGAAGTTGCGCACCCAGGGGTGCACCACCACGTTCTCGATCGGATGAATGCCGAGTTTCCACGGCGCGTAGACGACGACGTACTTGGTCATATCTTGATAAAGCTTGGTGCGCTCGGGCGAATCCGGCAAGCGGCGCGCCTTGCGATACAGCTCGTTGAACTCCGGCAAATCGAAACGCGCATCGTTCGCCATGCCGCCATTAGGCCCATAGAGCAGTTGCAGGAAGTTGTCCCCGTCGGGGTAGTCGGCCGACCAAGCACTGCCCTTCATCTGCAATTTGCCGGCGCGCGACTGCTTGAGCAGCTCAGGCCACTTGTCTTTCTTGAAGCGCACTTTGATGCCAATCGCGTTCAAGCTCTTCTTCCACAACTCGTCGTATTGGCGATCCAGCGAAGTGGGCGCCGAGGGCTGCTCCAGCTCCAACGCCTTGCCGTCGGGCAGTTCGCGAAAACCGTCGCCGTCGCGGTCAATGTAGCCGTACTGATCGAGCAGCGCCTTGGCCTTGGCCGGGTTGTACTCGAGCAGCGGGTTGCGGAAGCTCTCGTCGTAGCCCGCCACGTTCGGCGGAATCGGCGATTGCGCGGGAATCGCTTGGCCTTTGCGGATGATCAAGATCTCTTGCGGCAGGTTGTAGCCCAGCGAGATGGCGCGGCGCAAAGCGACTTTCTCCGGCGTATAACCGCCGACGATGGGATCGTTCATGTTGAAGTACTGATACGTCACCGACATGCCGACGCTGCGCTGCAACGTGATGCCGCGCTTAGCCAAGCTCGGCGCCAGTTCGCCGCCCGGGACGTACAAATTTGTGTACTCGTTGGGCACACCGGCGAGATCGAGATTGCCGTTGAGAAACTCCAACCAGCGCGGCTGATTTTCTTCGACGATGCTGACTTGCACACGGCCGATGATCGGCAGGCGCTGGCCTTGCAGCGCTGCAGCAATCACGGCGTCCCGTGCGTCACCGCCCGCACCGCTTCTAAAATACTCTTCGCGGTAGTTAGGATTGGGTTCGAGCAGCATCTTGCTGCCGCGCTTCCAGTCCTTCAAGTAGTACGCGCCCGTGCCGACCAAGTGGCTGCCGATATCGGCGCCGTAGGTCTCCACCACCTCGCGCGCCAGCGCCCCCAGCGTCGGCATGGCGAAGATGTAGAGCAAGTTGTAGTCCGGCTCGTTGAGCCTAATACGCAGCGTGTGTGCGTCGAGCGCCTCGATCCCCGCCACGGGCGCATCGTAATCGAACTTACCGCCTTGGCGTGCGCGCTGCATCAAGTCATCCAGGCCTTGAATCTTGCCTTCGAGCAAAAACAGCCACGGGGACTTGAGCTTGGGGTCAAACAGGCGCTTCAGACTGTAAGCGTAGTCGAGCGCGGTCAACTCGCGCTGCTTGCCTTTGAAGGCCGGATCGGGCGCGAAGAAGATGCCGCGCTTTACCTTGAAAGTAAAAGTGGCACCGTTGTCGCTCACCACGGGCATGGCTTCGAGTGTGTTCGGCACCAGTTTGGCCGGGCGCGCTAGATAGTCGTACGCGAGCATTGGATCGAGTACCGCGTCCAATATCGTGTTCGAGTACAGATCGGACACCGCTACCGGATCGAACCCCGTTTCCGCCACCGGGAACGCGATGCGCAGCACTTTGTTCGGATCGGCCGCGCGCGCGCTCACCGCGCACAGCAAGGCCGCAGCCAACAGCAAGCACCGTCCAGAGCGCATCACTTGGCAGTCCGATCAAACGAGGTGGATCGGCGCAGACTGTAGCAAAAATCTTAGCGCGCGAATACGGCTCGCAGGCGGCACGTGCCCGGTGCACTCGTATATCATTGCCGCTACCAAACTCGGGGAGCGAGCATGGGTTTCTTGTCCGGTAAGCGCATTCTAATCACAGGCATGCTGAGCGCGCGCTCGATCGCCTACGGCATCGCCAAGGCGGCACAGCGCGAAGGCGCAGCGCTGGCGTTCACCTACCAGGGCGACGCCGTCAAGGACCGCGTCGACAAATTAGCGCAAGAATTCGCCTCGGATCTGGTCTTCGCGTGCGACGTCGCGGACGACGCGCAGATCGCGCAACTCTACGCGCAGCTCGGCCAGCGCTGGGACAGCCTCGACGGCTTGGTGCACTCGATCGCCTTCGCGCCGCGCGAGGCATTGAGCGGCAGTTATCTGGATAGCGTGACGCGCGAAGCCTTCCGCGTGGCACACGATGTCAGCTCCTATAGTTTCGCCGCGCTCGCCAAAGGGGCGGCGCCCATGATGCAAGGCCGCGCCGGCGCGATGATCACACTGACCTACCTCGGAGCCGAGCGCAGCGTGGTGAATTACAACGTAATGGGCGTGGCCAAAGCGAGCCTGGAAGCGAACGTGCGCTACCTGGCGCACAGCCTTGGGCCCAAGAACGTGCGCGTCAACGCGATTTCGGCGGGACCGATCAAGACACTGGCGGCGGCCGGCATCGGCGGCTTCGGCAAGATCTTGAACTTCGTGGAGCAGCAAGCGCCGCTGCGCCGCAACGTGACCATCGAAGAAGTCGGCAACACCGCGGCGTTCCTGCTAAGCGATCTTGCCTCCGGCATTACCGGAGAGATCGTCTACGTCGACGCCGGCTTTAACAGCGTTGTGCCTGGGATGGAAGGCTAGGAACTACTGGCCTTTTTCAATCAGTGCGTCGGCGGCGATGCTGATCTTGCCGCGCGCGCGCAAGCTGGCGAGCGTCGCCGCCTCGGTCGCGCTGCGGTAAACATCTTGCAGCCGCGCCTTCGCCGGCGCGCGGCGCAGATCGTCGATCTTGTCGACGTCAACGACTTTGCTCACGCGCACGATGGCGTAGCCGCCGGCCGGATCGTCTTGGCCCGCATAGCCCGGCAGCTTCACCGTGTCGATGGAAAAAGCGGTCTTCTGAAACACCGGGCTGATATCGCCGAAGTTTTGCCGCGACACTAAACTATCTTTAGTCCACGTCAGCTCCGCAGGCGCTTTGCCGGCCTTGAGATCGGCCAGGAGTGCTTTGCCTTTGGCGATGGCCTGTTTGTTCGCTTCCTCGCGCTTGAGCCGATCGGCAATTTCACTCGCGACGCTATCGTAGGCTTTGGTCGAAGCCGGCTTGCTTTCGAGCACGCGCGCCGCCACCAGCACGTTCGGTGCAACCTCAACCGGCTCGGTCGTGCGCTTTTCCTTCAGCACCGCGGTGGAGAAGATCGCTTCCAACAGTTTGGGATTGCTCAGCGTCATGTCCGCGCTGCCGGCGCCCTTCGACAGCCAATCGCTTTGCTTGACTTCGAGCTTGAACGCCTCAGCCGCGCCCTTGATGCCCTTGGTTTGGTCGTAGACCAAGTCGCCGAACACTTCCGCCTTCTCCGCGAATTCGCGCCCCGCCTTGCGCTTCTGGATCTGCTGCTTGAGCTGGTCGCTGACCTCGGCGAGTGTTTTGCCGCGCTGCGGGTTGAGTTGGTCGAGCTTGATGATGTGGTAGCCAAATTCGGTTTCGACCGGGCCAACAATCTCCCCCTTCTGCATCTTGAACAGCGCGTCCTCGAACGGCGCGGCGAACAAGCCGTCCTTGGTGACGAAATCGAGCTTGCCGCCATCGGCCGCCGTGGCCGGATCTTGCGAATTCGCTTTGGCGAGATCGGCAAACTTGCCCGGATCGGCTTTCACCTGCGCCAGTAGATCTTCTGCCTTCTTGCGCGCCGCGGCTTTCACTGAATCGGCCGCCTTGGGATCGGCGGCGATCAGGATGTGGCTGGCCTGGCGTTCCTCTTTCTGGACGAATTCGCTCTCGCGCTCCTTGTACATCGCGGAGATTTCTTCCGGCTTGACGTCGATCGTCTCGGCAAGCTGCTGCGCCGAGTAAACCACGTACTCGATCTTCGCCTGCTCGGGAATCTTGAATTCATCGAGGTGCGCGTCGTAGTACTTCTTGGTCTGCGCTGGGTCGATATTGATCGACGCCAAGAACTGATCGGCTTTCACGCTGGCGATACTGACCTCGCGCTGCTGTTCGGTAATCTTGATGAAGCGCTCCACCGCGACCTGCGGGATCACCGCGCTGCCTGCCATGCTTTCGTAGTAGTCCTGCAGCGCGAAGTCTTCGCGCAACAGCTCTTCCATGCCCTGCGATGAATAGCCCCGGTTGCGCGCCGCCGACTCGAACACTTCCTTGGAAAACTTGCCGTCGACCTGGAACACCGGCAAGGCGTGGATGCGCTCCGCCAGTTGCGCATCCGATATCACCATTCTTACTTTGCGCGTATCCCCGGCAAGCAGCCTGCGATTGATCATGACGTCCAGCACCGATTGCTTGAACTCCGGAGTGCGAAACATCTCCGCGTTGACCTGGCCTTGGCTGCGCTCGCGCACCTGCTCTTGCTGATTGCGCAGCGCCTCGCCGAACTCCTGCTGCGTGATCTTGGAGCCGTTCACGCTGGCCACGCCCTCGGTGACCGCGCTAGAAGTGAAATACGACTCCACCCCCCACACCGCAAAAGTCAGCGCGATCAACGTCAGGATGATGCGCACCGACCAAACGACTGCGGGTGAAGAACGGTCGCGTAAGCTGTCGAACATGAGCTGTCCTACCAATCAGTAGCTGCCGCCGCCGGCGGCACATCGTTCAAAAAAACGAAAGGGCGAACCGACTCGCCCTCCTCTAGTGGCGCGATGATATCGGAGCGCGTCGGTCTAGGCAACCTGCGAACCGCACCCTGAAGCCTACCTGTCATTAGTATGCCTTTATTAATGGCTTCCATACTTATTGTACAGGTAATACTTATTTGAGTGTACACGACCATCGCACCCGCGCGCACGCTTGAGGCGCTCCGTTGCACTTTGGTCGGGGCTTTTTGGTATGCTGTACGTATATACAGTTTCACCCAATGAGGGAGTAACGCGTTGGACGCTCAGCTCACCACCCGCCAAAGCGAAATTTTGGAATTCATCCGCGAGTTCGCCGACGCCAACGGCTTCCCGCCCACGCGTGCCGAGATCGCCGCATCGCTCGGTTTCGCCTCGATCAACGCCGCCGTCGATCACCTCAAGGCGCTCGAACGCAAGGGCGCACTCGAACTGCTGCCCAATGCCTCGCGCGGCATCGTGCTCAAAGACGGGGCGCGCAGCGGCGGTTTGCCGGTGGTGGGTCGCGTGGCGGCCGGTGCCCCCATCTTGGCGGAAGAGCACGTGCAAGCGCGCTACCAGATTGATCCGGCGTTGTTCAAACCGCGCGCCGACTACCTGCTGCGCGTGCGCGGCATGAGCATGCGCGAGGCTGGCATTCTCGACGGCGACTTGTTAGCCGTGCATCGCGCGCGCGACGCACGCTCCGGGCAAATCGTGGTTGCCCGCATCAACGACGAAGTCACCGTCAAGCGCCTCAAGCGGCAAGGCAACGCGCTATGGCTGCTGCCCGAAAACAGCGAGTTCGAACCGATCGTCGTCGACGGCAAGCGCGACGAGTTTGTCATCGAAGGCTTGGGTGTCGGGGTAATACGCGGTGGTCGTAGTTTGTAGATCGCGGCACAAGGCCGGGTGCGAAGACGTTGGCACACGATTTGTGGCACCGACGTTCGCGCGAGCACCGTACTTCTCCGGAAAGCCGACGCTTGACTCCGAAGGGCGAAGAACTTCCGCCGTTCAAGTTCTATGAGAACGCGGTTCGCGCAAAAACTGCTGACGACCGGAACCCTGAAATTGCGTAGGACAGGGAAGCCAAGGAAGTTCGCCGCTATATGTACATGTCGCGCAGGTTGTAGTTCCTAACCACGCTCTGCCGCGTTGCTTCGTCCCAGCGGTTTTGCGTCTCCTCGCCGACGAGCGGTTGGTAGCAATAGGGCGTTTCGTCCGAGAAGCGCTGGCGGCGCGCGTCGACACCAATGGCAATCATGCGGCTACGCTCATGAATCTGTTCGGCGGTGAAGGTGACAACACGGCCATCGAGATGAGTGGCGGTAACGTTCTGGACTCGCGCGCGCGGAAAGAAGCCCATGTTCAGTGTGACGCGCCTGTCGGGCGAGGAATTGGCAAACGAACCGTGCAGCATTTGCCGATTGAGGATAAAGGTATCGCCGGCAGCACCCAGCAACGGAATCGCGCCGCGTATGCGCTCCGAGCCCGCCTCAAGGATCAATTCTTCGATGTTCATACTGCGCAGCTTGTGGCTGCCGGGCAGAATCCAAACGCAATTACCAGCGGTGCTCGGGTACAGTTGGGTCATGAAATTGAAACCATGCGCGCCGTGATCCCAGTCTGGTGCATCCCAGTGCGTGGTACCGTCTCGGTGCCATGCCACCGATGGCCCAAGACCGGGCTCCTTAATAAACGTGACTTCGTTATATGGCACGAAATCCGGCCCGAGCACTGCCTCTGCCACTGCCAGTAGGCCGGGATGGCCGTAGAGCCGTAACGCCGCATCCATCAGCTGCAGATTGCCGTGGAGAAGCTCAACGGTGTAGGCAGGCGCACCGTCAGGTGGGGTTGCCTCGTGCATTTTGACCGGATGGCGGCCTTTATTTTTGCTGGTGCCGCCGAGCGGATCGCTTAGCGGTTTAGCGAAGCGGTAAGGCGCTCGCGTGAATTCGGTACCGAACGCGGGGCGGCCGCTGGCGTCAAACTTGGCGTCCGGACCTACCGGCGCGTGGTCAAGTATCCATGCGATCTCCGCACGCAACTCGTTCAGTTCTTCCACGCCGACGACACTTTCGAAAACGTAGAACCCTAGTTCCCAGTACGCATCAAGAATATCGCGGTGAAGTTTTCCATCGGAACCCATGCGAATGGGTCCGCGATTGCCAACAGCTTGAGCACGTTCGATTCCCTGAGCAAAGTACGTTCTCATCGCCGCAGCATGCTCTGCCGCGGAAAGGGTTGCGCCGGATGTCAGGTCGTTCAACTTTGCCTCCGTCCTGTCATGTAAGAAGAGGGCAACGACGTTGGAGATAGCCTCGGTTGCATAGAAATTCTACACCCTTAGCGTATGACATTTGCAGAGGAGCCGTCGAGCCGTACCTCATAAGGTCGGCGATCGGGCAGCATGTTTTTGCCTTGAGTCGCAGCCCGGGAAGACGTGACGCACGCGCTTTGCGATTGCGCGCTTGCGATGATGACGCGAAGCGTCGGCGACTGTCTGCTATGGTTCTCTTGCGACGATGGAACTGCATGATGTGCCTGCCAGCGTGTTCTATT
>CAZAWU010000026.1:7283-27729 GCA_964488915.1 uncultured Burkholderiales bacterium | reverse complement strand
CCGCCCGAGCGCATACGCAAGCTGAACGGCGTGCTGCGGGAGGTGCTGCGCTCGCCGGAGTTTGTCGCGTATCTCGATACGCTGGGTTACGAGCCGGTGGCGGATACGCCGGAGCAAGCGGCGGCGCTCATCCGCAGCGACTATGAGCGCTACGGCAAGATCGTCAAAGAGTTGGGGCTGCGCGTGGAATAGCGGTGCTCGCTACGCGAACAGCTCGGCGAGATTGATACGCGCGTCCTGGGCGAAAGCCGGCGCAACCACGGCGTCGCGCGCCGGTCTGAGGATTTGCCGGTAACCGTCCGGGCTGGGCTGCAAGTGGATTTCGAGCTGCTTGGCGGTGAGATCGACCAGCCAAGCTTCGGGGATGCCGTGCTCCGCATAAAGCGGCAGTTTCACCTTGCGGTCGTATTCGAGCGTAGTGTCGGCGACTTCGATGACGAGCAGGATGTCACCCGGGCGCGGGTGGGCGGCGGCGTACTTACTCTCTGGCAGAGTGGCGAGCGCGAAATCAGGCTCAGGTTCGGATTCATCCCCTAGAACGATGGGATTCTGCACGCTCAAATAGAAACGAAGAGTAGCGTATGCCGCCAGCAGCCGATTTATGCGATTAACCGCCGCGGCATGTTTGCTTCCAATCGGCGCCTTAGTGACAAGTTCTCCATCGATTAGCTCGACGCGCGAGTCTTCGTGCAGGATCCCCGCTTCGCCCATTTTGTGGAACTGCTCTACGCTAAACCGGTGACGGGCAACGGCCGGCTGCAAGTGTTCGATGTTCGTGCGCGCATTCATGCTGGAAAACCTCGGTCAACGCTAACCAAAGTTTATCATGGCGAGATGGCAGCCTCGCCCTCCTTTGCGTACCGGTGCGCGCGTTGTCAGCGTCCGCTTTACGGCCGCGAAGTTGTATGACACCATGCGCGCGTACTGTCGCATCTACACCAGCAGCTTTCATAAAACGTAACGCCGGGTAGGAGGAGTGGTTGCAACAAGAATCGACAGGCGCGCAGCCGGTCACCGTGCGGGGCAGTGCCGGACACGCGGCAGCAGCGCGAGTGCAAAGCATTCTTGAAGTTGACAACGTCACGGTACGCTTCGGCGGCATCGTGGCGTTGGACGGCGTTTCGTTCGACGTCGCACGCGGGGAGATCGCCGGTTTAATTGGGCCGAACGGCGCGGGCAAGACGACGCTGTTCAATTGTCTGTCGCGCCTCTATCAGTTCGACCAAGGTGAGATCCGCTTCGAGGGCCGCTCGATCCAGCAGACACCCAAACATCTGATCGCTGCCATCGGCGTCGGCCGCACGTTTCAGAACCTGGCCCTGTTCCGCACTATGACCGTGCTGGAAAACGCCATGCTCGGCTGTCACTGCCGTACGCGCGGGGGTTTTTTAGTCAACGCGCTGCGCTTGCCTATCGCTCGGCGCGAAGAACAGGACATGCAGTCCACGGCGGAGCAGCTGGTCGAGTTTCTCGGCTTGCAGCAGTTCGCCCGTGTGCCGGTGCAGCACTTGTCGTTCGGTACGGCGAAGCGCGTTGAACTGGCGCGCGCGCTGGCCTCGAAACCCAAGCTGCTGCTGTTGGACGAGCCTGCGGCGGGACTCAACCACAACGAAGTCGAGAACCTGCTCGAACTGATCCGCGATATCCGCGACCGGCTGCAGGTGACGGTGTTGCTGGTCGAACATCACATGAATCTGGTGATGAAAGTATCGGATCGCGTCATCGCGCTCGACTTCGGCCGCAAGATCGCGCATGGCACGCCAGCCGAAGTGCAGAATCACGCCGACGTGATCCGCGCCTATCTCGGCGGCAGCAAAACATGAAGCGCGCTCTTGCGCACGCGCGTGCCGCATGACCGCGCTGCTCGAAGCCAAGGATTTGCACGCGAGCTACGCCGGCCCGCCGGTGCTCAAAGGCATCAGCTTCGCCGTGCGCGAAGGCGGTGTCACGGCTGTGCTCGGCGCCAACGGCGCTGGCAAGACCACACTGCTGCGCGCCATTTGCGGCATGTGCCAGCGGCGCGGCAGCGTACGCTTTGCCGGCCAGCCGATCGAGAACAAAGCCACGGAAGATGTCGTGCGCTTGGGCATCGCGCACGTGCCGGACGGGCGCGGCACGTTCCTGCATCTGACCACCGAAGAGAACTTGCGCCTCGGGGCCTACACGCACAATCGCGATAAGAGCGGTATCGCGCAGGACATGGAACGCGTGTTCGGCTACTTTCCACGCCTAAAGGAGCGCCGCGCGCAGCAGGCCGGCACGCTCTCCGGCGGTGAGCAGCAGATGCTGGCGATATCGCGGGCGCTGATGTTGCGGCCAAAACTCATGCTGCTCGATGAGCCTTCCTTCGGCTTGGCCCCGCTGGTGGTACAGGATATTTTTCGCATCATGAGAACGATCAATCAGCAGGATAAGGTCAGCATCTTATTGGTGGAACAGAATGCGGAACTGGCGCTCGATCTCGCCGATACGGCTTACCTGATGGAGACCGGGCAAGTCGTGCTGTCGGGCGGCGCGGCAGAGATTCGCAGCGACCCTTCGGTGCGCAAGGCGTACTTAGGGTATTGAGTTGGACATTGAGTGGATACCCAGCCATTAAGAACTTTGATACGAGCGTGACAACCAGCTTCGCTAATCGCAAGCAACCAACCCCCACCCTAACCCTCCCCTTAGAAGAGGGAGGGGGTCCTCGTTCCTTCCCCCATCTACGGGGAAGGCTGGGATGGGCGCGCGGCGGTTAAGAGAACCCTATGGACGCCCTCCTCCACCAAATCTTCGCCGGTCTCGCCAGCGGCGGTATCTATGCCAGCCTCGCGCTGTCGCTGGTCATGATCCATAACGCCACCAACCACATCAATTTCGCCCAAGGCGAGATGGCGATGTTTTCGACCTACATCGCTTGGTCACTGATCAACGTCGGCGTGCCGTACTGGTTGGCGTTCCTCATCACTATCGTGGTTTCCTTCTTGGCCGGAGCGTTCATCGAGCGCACACTGATCCGCCCGGTGGAAAAGGCGCCGGTGCTCACTGTGGTCAGCGTGTTCATCGGGCTGCTGTTGATTCTCAACAGTGTGGCCGGCTGGATCTACACGTACACCATCAAGACTTTCCCCTCGCCGTTCCCCTCTGAGCCGCCGTTCGGCAACAAGTTCGTCTCCAGCCACGAGTTGGGCGCCATCGGCATTGCGCTGTTCGTGCTCATTGCGATGTATCTGTTCTTCCGCGTCACCCCGCTAGGGTTGGCGATGCGCGCGGCGGCGGAGAACCCGAATTCGAGCCGCCTGGTCGGCATTCGCGTCGGCTGGATGCTGGCGCTGGGTTGGGGGTTCGCCGGCGCCATCGGCGCGGTAGCCGGCATGATGATCGCTCCGCTTGTGTATCTCGATCCGAACATGATGGCCGGCATCATGCTGTACGCCTTCGCCGGTGCGATTTTGGGCGGCATCGACAATCCCTGGGCGGCCGTCATCGGCGGGTTCATGATGGGTGTGCTCGAAAATGTGATCGGCGCGCTGATCGGCACCGAGCTGAAACTCACCATCGCGCTGGTGATCATCATCCTCGTGCTGTTGGTGCGCCCGAACGGTATCTGGGGCCATAAAGTGGTCAGCCGCGTATGAAGCAGGAACTGCTCATTGCGCTTGTGGCAACGCTCATCGCGCTGGCGCTGCCGTTTCTGTTGCCCGACTACCGCATCTTCCAACTAACGATGGTGTTGATCTACGCCATCGCCCTGCTCGGCTTGAACATCTTGACCGGCTACAACGGCCAGATTTCGCTCGGCCACGGCGCCTTCTTTGCCATCGGCGCCTACGCGGCGGCGATCATGATGGACAAGGCCAACGCGCCGTATTGGTCGACGCTGCCGGTGGCCGGCGTAATCTGCTTGGTAGTGGGCTTCCTTTTCGGTTTGCCCGCGCTGCGTTTGGCGGGTCACCATCTGGCGCTGGCCACGCTCGCGCTGGCGGTGGCGCTGCCGCAACTGCTCAAGTACAAGTACCTGGAAGATTGGACCGGCGGTGTGCAAGGCATCAATCTGCTGAAACCCGACGCGCCATTCGGCCTTAAGCTCACGCAAGATCAATGGCTTTACCTATTCACGCTGGCCGTTGTCATCGTCATGTTCGTGCTCGGGCGCAACCTCATCCGCAGCCGCGTCGGCCGCGCACTTATCGCCATTCGCGATCATCCCGTCGCCGCCGAGGCGATGGGCGTGAACAATGCCATGTACAAGTCGCTGACCTTCGGTGTCAGCGCGCTCTACACCGGCGTGGCCGGCGCGCTATCGGCGATCGCCGTGCAATTCGTCGCACCGGATAGTTTTCCGCTGACGATTTCGTTCTTCTTTCTCGTCGGCATCGTCGTGGGCGGTGTGGCTTCGATCTGGGGCCCAATCTTCGGCGGCTTCTTCATTCAGTTCGCGCCGAATATCGCAGACCAACTTTCCAAGGACTTGACCGGCGCGGTGTACGGTGTCTTCCTTTTGCTCTTTGCGTACGTTATGCCGACCGGGGTAGTCGGGTTCTTGCGCAAGGTTGCCGGCAGAGCCGCTGCGCGCTAGCCGCGGAATCCCCCAACCCGCAACTCTTGCCTTAGAATCGATCAACACAAGATCCAACGAGGGGAACCATCATGATCAGGCACACACTTGGCTTCATCGCCTCACTCACGCTAGCTTTCGCGACCGGCGCTCACGCGCAGAAGAAATACGACACCGGCGCGAGCGACACTGAAATCAAGATTGGCCAAACCATGCCGTACAGCGGTTCGGCGTCCGCTTACGGCACCATCGGCAAGACCGAGGCTGCCTATGTGAAGATGATCAACGAACAAGGCGGTATCAACGGCCGCAAGATCAACCTGATCAGTCTGGACGATGGCTACACCCCACCGAAAGCCGTTGAACAAGTACGCCGCCTGGTGGAGCAAGATCAAGTGCTGTTTCTTTGGCAGAACTTAGGTACGCCCACCAACTCGGCGTTTCAGAAGTACGTTAACAATAAGAAGATGCCACACCTATTTATCGCCACGGGCGCGACCAAGTGGGGTGATCCGAAGAACTATCCGTGGACCACGGGTGGCCAGCCGGCTTACCAGGCGGAAGCCAGCATATATGCCAAGCACCTGCTCAAAACCAAGCCGGATGCGAAAGTCGCCGTCTTGTATCAGAACGACGACTACGGCAAGGACTACCTCAAGGGACTGAAAGAGGGCTTAAAGGATAAAGTTTCAATGATCGTTGCGGAAGCGAGCTACGAGACCGCCGAGCCGTCGATCGATTCGCAAGTGATCAAGCTGCAAAGCTCAGGGGCGAACACGTTCTTCATTTTCGCCATACCGAAATTCGCCGCACAAGCCATTCGCAAGGCTCACGATAGTGGCTGGAAGCCTCTGACCTATGTCAACAACGTCGCATCCAGCGTCGCCGCGGTGCTACAACCGGCGGGCTTGGAAAAATCGGTGGGCCTGCTGACCGCTTCTTACCTTAAAGACAGCCACGATCCGCAATGGGCCAACTCAGCGGACGTAAAACAGTACCTCGAGTTCATGAAGAAATATTACCCGGACGGCGATCCGAAGGATTACAACAACGCCTATGGCTACATGCACGCGAACTTGTTGGTGCGCGTACTCAAGGCGTGCGGCGACGAGCTCACGCACGAAAACATTATAAAACAGGCAACCAGCCTGAAGGACCTTGAACTGCCGATGCTCCTGCCTGGCATTAAGGTCAACACCAGCCCGACCGACTACTACATTTTGGAGCAACTGCAGATGGCGCGTTTCGATGGCAAGGAGTGGAGGCTGTTCGGCGAGTTGTTCGACCACTAATCGACAAGGCGTACGCTAGGAGTATGACCCGGGCAATCGCTATCAAAGCGATTGCTCACGCCATCCTACCAGTGGTAGCACTATGCGGTGAAGCAGTGCACGCTGAACAACCGCGCCTCATCCACCCACACTTTTTCAGCGCGTAGCCCGGCCGCGGCGGCGCGCTGCTGAAATTCCTCGATGCCGTATTTGCACGAGATTTCTGTGTGCACCGTTTCACCGGGCGCAAAGGTAAAGCGGCGCCCCTGCAGCGTGACGCTTTGGCTCACTAAACTCACCAGATGCATCTCGATGCGCCCTAACTGCGCATCGTAAAAGGCGTGGTGACGAAACGCGGCTAAATCAAAGTTTGAGCCGAGTTCGTGATTCATGCGCCGCAGCAAGTTCAGGTTGAAGGCCGCGGTGACGCCTTGCGCGTCGTTGTACGCGGCGTGTAGGACGGCGGGGTTTTTCTTTAGATCGACGCCGACCAGGAACACGCCGCCCGGGCCGAGGACTTGCTTCACATTGCGCAGAAAGGCGGCGGTCTCCGCCGCGTCGAAGTTGCCGATGGTGGATCCGGGAAAATAGACCACGCGCTTTTGGTGACTGTACGCATCGCTGTTAGGCAACACCAGCGGCTTACTATAATCCGCGCACACCGCGACCAGATGCAGTGCCGGATAATGCTCAGCTAGTTCCCGAGCGGTGGCTTCGAGCAGCACGCGCGAAATGTCGATCGGCATGTATGCCGCCGGGGCCGCGGCCTCGATCAGCATACGAGTCTTCTTGCTGGAGCCGCTGCCGTACTCGATCAATAAGCTGCGCGGGCCCATGAGCTGCGCCATCTCCGGCGCGTAGCGCTGCATGATGCCCAATTCGGTGCGCGTCGGATAGTACTCAGGCAGTTCGCAGATCGCTTCGAACAACTGCGAACCGTGTTCGTCGTAGAAATATTTCGCGGGAATGCTTTTCTGCGGCAGGCTCAAGCCGCGCATCACATCGTCGCGGAAGGATTCGGTGACCGGCGCGAGATCGTGAAACTCGAATCGTGCTAATTTGTCCTGCCGTTGCCCGGAACTCACGGCCGGGCCGGATGCAGCGGCGTGGCCAGCCTCATGAGCGCAGCAAGACGTCGCGGTGACGCTCGATCCACTGCTTGACCCGGTTAGCGTCGCCGATGCGCGAGTACTTGCCGTAGGAATCCAGCAGAACGATGGCGACGGGGCGTCCGGCGACGATCGCGCGCAGCACCAAGCATTGGCCGGATTCGTTGATATAGCCCGTCTTGCTCAAGCCGATGGTCCAGCCGACATCGCGCGTTAACAGGTTGGTGTTGCGGAAAGTGTGCAGCACGTTGCCGCGCGGGGTTTGCAGCACGATCGGGTAGCTGCCGGTGGTGGAATACTCGCGGATGATTTCGTACTTGTGTGCGAGATGAACCAAGGTGGCGAGTTCGCGCGCGGTGGAGACGTTGGCTGTGCTCAACCCGCTGGCATCGGCAAACATGGTGTTCTTTAAGCCAGCGCGCTCCGCGGCTAAGTTCATGCGCGCGACGAATTTGGTCGTTCCGCCGGGGAAGCTACGCGCTAGCGCAGCGGCGGCGCGATTGTCGGAGGCCATCAGCATGATGCGCAGCAGCGCCGCGCGCGGCAAAGTCACGCCCACGCGCAAGTGCGAGCCAGTATGGCGGCGCTGATCGAGATCGGCTTCGGCGATCGTGATCGGCTCGTTGAGCCGCTGCTTGCTATCGAGCACGACCATCGCCGTCATCAATTTAGTGATGGAAGCTATTGGCTGCACCGAGTCGACGTTCTTGGCGTAGAGGATGCGATGCGTAAGCTGGTCGGCGACCAGGGCCGAGGCCGACCGCAGCATCAGGTCAGCGCGAACTGACCGCGGCGGGAACGCCGTGGCGGTCTCGCTCTTGACGGGCACAGCGAGCTTGGTGCTCGGGCGCAGCGCCGCCAGTTTGTCTTCGCCGGCGCGCGCGTAGGTGCTCAGCGCCGCCGACATGCACACGGTGCCCAGCAAGAGCCTGACGCCGATCCTTACATTGTTAAGGGTTCGATTGCGCTGCATGTTCTCCCGTTGGCTCTTCTGCTTGCTTGTTCATCCGGCTGACCGGCGGAGAGGGTCAACCCATGCGTCTACATTTTAGGATAAGGCGCGCTCGCTCGCATCCCTGTTGCGCCCTATCGCGCGCAGGGATTGAATGCGCTGTTGTCTTTTGGCAACGCGTCGGCGCATGCTCTAGCGTTGCCAGCCCGCACGTTGCACAACGGCGATCGTGTAGAGCAATCGGCCTAGCCCACCCGACCTATATCTTTCACCGTCAATGCGGCGCGATACTATTTGGACTGGGATGGTTACGAGATCCGCGCCGGACTCTATACTTATATATGTAGCCTTCAGTCAATCAATATCAGAGCTAATTTCAGGGCCTAGCTATTAATAGTATAAGTAGCACCTCACAAGACGCAACTTCGCCTGGCGCAAGCCGCGACGAGCTGGTGCTGGCCGAGCAGGTCCGTTCGCTCGACCAAGCGATGCTCGCCGCACCGTTCACGCTCATGCTGGTCGGCTGCGTGCTGGTCTACGCGTTCTGGGGTCACGTGGCGCCGGCAGTGTTGCTAACGTGGCTCGCCGCCGTCGTCGTCTGGCAAAGCGGACGCTTCGCGCAGAGCTTGTACTTCCGCCGCGCCAAGCCGCCGCCTCAGCATGCGCGCTGGTGGGCGAACGTTTACAGTCTGGCGACGTTAGTGTCGGGTTGCATGTGGGGCATCGGCGCGTGGATCATGTTCGTGCCGGATTCATTGCCGCTGCAGGCACTGCTGACCATGGTGCTGACCGGTTTGGTGAGCGGTTCCGTCGCAACTAACACGGCGTACCGGCCCACGCACTACGCCTTTGCCGTGCCGGTACTCCTACCGCTGGCGCTACGCTACGCGCTCGAAGCCGACTCGCTCGGCATCGTCACCGCATTCCTGATCCTCGCTTTCCTGGGATTCCTGCTGATGACTGGCGCGCGCGTAAACATGCGCGTGGTGCAGTCGATGCGCATGCGTTTCGAGAATATGGAACTGATCGAACAGCTGCAGCGGCAAAAGCTGATGGCCGAGCAGGCCCAACGCGCGGCGGAAGAAGCCAATCAGGCCAAATCCCGCTTTCTCGCAGCGGCCAGCCACGACCTACGCCAGCCGCTGCACGCGCTGGGATTGTTCACCGGCGTGCTCGAACAAAGCGTCCATCAGCCCGAACCGCGCAGCATCGTGCACAGCATGCGCGCCTCGGTCGACGCGCTCGAAGCGCTGTTCAACGAGCTGCTCGACATCTCCAAACTCGATGCCGGCGTGATCACCCCGAGCATCAGCACCTTCGCGTTGGCACCACTGTTCGAGCGCGTGCGCAACGACTTCGCCCCGCAAGCGGCAGCAAGCGGGCTGTTGCTGCGTGTGCAGCCGACTTCGCTGGCCACCAGCGGCGATCCCATGCTGTTGGAGCGCATCCTACGTAACTTGGTAGCCAACGCCATTCGCTACACCCCCGCACGCCGCGGCGGCGCTACAGGTGTTTCCCCCGGGCATGTCTTGCTCGGCTGCCGGCGCCGGACCGACGGCATCGAGATCCAAGTACTGGACACCGGCATCGGTATCCCGGAGACGGAGCGCATGCGCGTGTTCGAGGAGTTCTATCAGATTGGCAACCCCGAGCGCGACCGCGGCAAAGGCTTGGGTCTCGGCTTGGCGATCGTCAAGCGCTTGGCCGATTTGCTTGGCTATCAAGTGCGCATCGACTCGCAAGTCGGTGCGGGTTCCTGCTTTTCGCTGCGTGTACCACGCGCCGGCAGCGGCAAATCGCCAGCGCCAGCCTTGACCGCCAACGCCACCCACAGGGCTCAAGAGCAACAACCCGATTTAAGCGATCAGGTGGTTCTGGTGGTGGACGACGACAGCGGTGCGCGCGAAGGGCTGCGCGCTTTGCTCAAGAGCTGGCGTTGCCGCGTGCTAGCCAGCGCCAGCTTGGCCGAACTGGAGCGCGGTTTGAGCACGCGCGGCGAGCATCCCGACGTAATCGTCACCGATTTCCACTTACGCGAAGGTGAAAATGGGGTGGCGTTAGTCAAAGCGTTGCGCCAACGTTATGGCCTGGACTTGCCCGCCGTCATCTTGACCGGCGATATGCGCCAAGCGCAAGCGCATTCGAGCGGTATCGCCGGCGCAGCGGTGGAGTGGCTGCAGAAACCGGTAGCGCCAGAGCGGCTGCGCCAGAGCCTGGCGCGCGCGCTGCGCCTGAGCGCGGGGCAAGCTCATTGAGCGCACTGAGGGTAACTGCAGGTAACTGAGGGCAACTGAGCGGTCGCGGCGTGCACATGCGTAAGAAGAACAAACCGGAAGGCATGGTGCGCTGGTACAGCCCCAAGGTGCTGGCACAGACCGGCTTCGACGTGCTGGTGGCAGCCGCGCTCGGCCGGCACACCGATTTTCGCCGGCTAGAAAGCTTGCACCAGGCACAAGCCGAACCGCTCTTCGACTACAGCGGCGAAGCGGAAGCGGATTTTTGGTTGGACTACGTCGCCGACAGCGGCGACGGCTGGGATTCGACCTATGCGGTGGCGCGCTATGTTTCGCAAGACTCGCTGAGCGTGCGCGATTTGGCGCAGCAGAATCATTCGACGCAGCGCGGACGTGTGTTGGTGTTCGGCGGCGATCAAGTCTATCCGATCGCCAGCCGCGACCTGTATCAGCGCCGATTCATAGAACCCTACGAACAAGCAGCGCGGCACACACAGGGCCTGGAGCGGCGCGACATCTACGCCATCCCCGGCAATCACGACTGGTACGACAGCTTAGTGGCGTTCACGCGCCTGTTCTGCGCGCAGCGCAGCATCGCTGGCAGCCCGACGCGCCAAGATCGCAGCTACTTCGCGCTGCGCCTGCCGTACGGCTGGTGGCTGCTCGCCGCCGATGTGCAGTTGAACTGCGACATCGACGACCGCCAATACCGCTTCTTCGAGTCGGTCGCGCGCCAGATGCACTCGCAGGACCGCATTATCCTGTGCGTGGGCGAGCCCTATTGGATCCTGCGCGAGAAGTACGGCGAGAAATCGCTGGCGCGCGTGATGCGCGAAGGCCGGGCAATGCTCGGACAGAGGGCGCCGCAAGGTGTCGCGCGGATCGAACAGCGCCTCGATACGCTGCCTTTTACGCTGGGCGACGCGCGCTTCAACGAACGGCCTTTGGAGATCTTGGAGCAAGACGTGCTCAAGCGCCGCGTTTCGGTGTACATCGCCGGTGACTATCATCACTACCGGCGCTTCGCCACCCAGGATCAGACCAGGCAGAAGATCACGGCGGGCGGCGGCGGCGCCTTTCTGCACCCCACGCATGACCTACCTGAGGGCAAAGTGCTCGCACCCAGCGCCCGCGCGCCGGAGCGCTTCAAACTGCAGCAGCATTCGTTTCCCGACGCCAAGACCTCGCGGCGGCTGACTTGGCGCAACTTGGCCTTTCCGTTGCTGAATCCTTCCTTTGGCTGGATCGTCGGCGCGCTCTATCTGATCGCGGCATGGCCACTCGCGTACCGCCTAACCTGGACCGACGATGTGTTCGGCGCTGACACAGGCGTTTATGCGCGCGCGGCGATTGATCAAATCACGCCCGGACAAATTCTCATTTTGCTGGCCATCTACGTGGGCGGCGTGCTCTTTACAGATACGCATTCGCGCTTCTACCGTGTTCTTGGCGGGATTGCGCATACCACCGCCCACATCGCCGCCGCCTTCGCCTTGGCCATACTCGGCGCGCAATGGGTCGGTGCGGCTGGGTTAAACCGTTTGATTTCGCTGCTGGGCACGGGCGCCATCGTAGGCATCGGCGGCGCCGTGGCCGGCTCGCTGCTGTGGGGAATCTACCTGCTGGTTTCGCTCAATGTCTTCGGGCGCCATGCCAACGAGGCGTTCTCATCGCTGCGCATCGCTGATTGCAAGAACTTCTTACGCTTGCGAATCGACTCGCAGGGCCAACTATGGATCTACCCGATCGGCATCGACCGGGTGCCGCGCTGGAGGCGCTGGTGGCTGCCGGCGCGTCGGGGTAGCGCGCCGCGTTTGATCGAGGGGCCGGTCGAGGTGCCGGCCCCGTCCGCGCACGAAGTCTAGCGCGGCACTTCCCGCTACATCCTGGTGGCGACCAGGAAGTTGCGTTGTTCGAGCCAGTCTTTGATGTGCTGCGCATCGGTCAAGCGCCCGTTGCGCCCGAAGGAGTCCAGCAGCACGATAACCACGGGCCGGTCCGCCACTTTCGCTTGCATGACCAGGCAATGACCTGCCTTTGAGATGTAGCCGGTCTTAGAGAGTTCGATCTCCCAGTCGTGGCTACGTGTGAGGGCGTTGGTATTGCGCACAAAACTCAGGCGCGCCTTGCGCTTGCGCGCGGCGCTCGCCAAGGTGAGTTCGCCGGTGGTCGAGTATTTGCGGATGAGCGGATGTTGCGCGGCCAGGCGCACCAGCGTGACTAGATCGAATGCGCGTGACACGTTGCTCGGGCTCATGCCGACCGGATCGACGAAGTGGGTATGGGCCATACCGAGATCGCGCGCCATATCGTTCATTTTGGCAACGAAGCGCCGGTAGCCGCCAGGGTGATTGTTGGCTAACGCCATGGCCGCGCGGTTATCGCTTGCCATGAGCATCAAGCGCAGCAGATCGGCTCTGCTCGCGCGCTGGCCGACGCCGAAACGCGAACGCGTGTGGCGTACGTAGCCGACATCGGCGCGCGTGATACGGATAAGTTCGTCTAGCGGTTCGCCGCTGCCGAGCACGACCAAGGCGGTCATCAGCTTGGTGACGGAGGCGATCGGCTGCACGCTCTCGGCGTTCTTTTCCAGGAGAACTTGATCGGCCAGCGGATCGACCACGAGCGCCGAGGAGGCCCACAACTGCGGACGATCGGCCGCTGCTGCCGCCGCCGGTTCGAAGGAGTAACTTGGCGCGCTCGGCTCACTGGCTGCCGGCGTGAGGTAGCTTGAGTCGAAGAACAGGTCCAGCCGCTGACGCTTTTGCGGCTGTGGTTGCGCATTCTGAGGTTGTTCTTGCGCCGCAATGCCTCCAGTGGCGGCGCCCAGGCCGCAGCACAGCAACATTGCGTGGAAAATTCGGTACACCTGTGCTCTCCCCGTTTAATGACGAACGTGGAGTGCATGGCAACTTTCGTGCCGGGTGCGTTAGGTCGGGAATTGCAGCTCAGCCGCGGGCGCTTTTAGCGTGAAAGATCGGGCGCCAACGACCGGATTTTCTGCTCGGTTCACACTCGAGTGACCGCCATAGGCAATCGCAGCTTGTGGCTAAGATGTTGCCATATAACCAATTTTATTTGGCATCATCGGTAAGGCATGCATGCAACCCGTTCAGCGTGCACCCCCGGGGCCCGAGACGGAGCGAGCGTAGGGAGGCCACCAAACAGCGATCCAGTGCCGCTCCGAATGGCCCAGCCGGGGCACATTTGACTGACGCTTTGCGGCAGTTCCTCGCTCGACCGCGAAAATACTGGACCCTCCTTATACTGTCCATTGAGATTTGTAGACATTTATACCGAAACACTAACCGGTGTACCTACCCTCTCTTGTTGCGCTTGCTCCTGCTGGAGCTTCCACATTTGCGCGTACGCGCCCGCTTCGCGCAGCAACTGCTCATGCGTCCCGCGCTCAATGATTCTGCCCTTCTCCATGACCAAGATCTGATGCGCATCGACGATGGTAGATAGCCGATGCGCGATAACCAGCGTCGTGCGGCTGCGCGCAATCTCCTGCAGTTCGGCTTGAATCGTTTTCTCAGTCTTGGAGTCGAGCGCCGAAGTCGCCTCGTCAAACACCAGAATGCGTGGATCCTTCAGCAACGTTCGCGCGATGGCCACACGCTGCTTCTCGCCACCGGATAGCTTCAAGCCGCGCTCGCCCACGGCCGTATCCCACTTCCTCGGTAGTGATTCGACAAAATCGTAGATGTGCGCCGCTTGCGCCGCTCGCATGACTTCCTCACGCGTCGCGTCCGGGCGCCCGTACGCAATGTTGTAATAAATCGAGTCGTTGAACAGCACCGTATCCTGGGGCACCACCCCGATCGCCCGGCGCAGGCTCGTTTGAGTGACGCAGCGCAGGTCCTGACCGTCGATACTGATGCCGCCACTGCCGACGTCGTAGAAGCGAAACAGCAAGCGCGCCAGCGTCGACTTACCCGACCCCGAGGCACCCACCACGGCGACGGTGTGGCCCGCTGGAATGGAAAAATCGACGTTGAACAGAATCTGCCGGTTGCCATCGTAGCCGAAGCTGACCTTGTCGAAACGTACCGAAGCGCCCGTCAAATGCAGGTCGCGCGCGTCGGGTTGATCCTCCACTTCCCGATTCTCTTGAATGAGTTTGAACATCCTCTCGATGTCGGTCACCGACTGCTTGATCTCGCGGTACACCATCCCGAGGAAGTTGAGCGGGATAAACATCTGAATCAACAGCGCGTTGACCAGCACCAGATCGCCCAAGGTCATACTGCCCGCCACCACACCCGCGGAGGCCTGTATGAGAATTAGCATAACGCCGATTGCGATCAGCCCGCTCTGCCCGGCGTTCAACATGCCGAGCGTGACTTGGCTCTTCACCGCTGCACGCTCCCAACTTTGCAGGTTTTCATCGTAGCGTTTGGCTTCGTACTCTTCGTTGCCGAAGTACTTGACTGTCTCGTAGTTCAGCAGGCTATCGATCGCTTTAGTGTTTGCCTTGGAGTCCATCTCGTTCATGCTGCGCCGGTATTTGGTGCGCCATTCGGTCACCGACACGGTGTAGACGATGTAAGCCGCCAACGTGCAAACTAGAATCGCCGCGAACGTAGCGCCGAACTTGGTCAGCAGGATTGCGCACACGAGTGAGACTTCGAACAGCGTCGGCAGGATGCTGAACAGCATGAAGTTGAGCAGCGTAGAAATGCCGCGCGTGCCGCGCTCGATGTCGCGCGAGACGCCGCCGGTTTGGCGCTCAAGATGAAAGCGGATGCTCAGGCTATGCAGATGCCGGAAAGTTTGCAGCGCGACGCGGCGGATGGTGCGTTGTGTCACCTTGGCGAAGACGACGTCGCGCAGATCGGCGAACACCGTCGAAGCCAAGCGCAGCAGCCCGTAGCCGACCAGCAGCGCCACCGGTACCGCGAGCATTTGCTGCGGTTTGTCCAGGCTGTCGACGATCTGTTTAAGCAGCAGCGGCACGCCAACGTTGGCGAGCTTGGCGCACACCAAGCAAGTCAGCGCCAACAACACGCGGCCGCGGAACTCCCACAGATAAGGTAGCAGCAGGCGTACGATGGTGCGCACATTGCTCGGTGCGCCTGCATCGCCCGCGCGATCGGCAACAGCAGCAAGCGCACGCGATGAACGCTCGGAATGTCCTCGCATCCTTCGATTCTAACGGAGTCGCCGCGCGTCTCTAGAGCCGCGCGTGCGCACCGCCTCTGCGTGGCGCCGCTACGCCTCGATCGGAGCGGTGTGTTCGAACGCCTTGATCGCTTCGCGCAGGAATACCGGCAACGGCGCCGACTTACGCGTTGCGGGATCCGCATTAACGTACACCAATTCGCCGCTGATCAGCAGCTCATCGGCGCGGTAGATTTCGGGCAGGAACTGCATGCTCGAGCGTCCCAGGCGTGCCACGCGCATGCATACATCGATCACGTCGTCGTATTCCGCTGAGCGGTGATACTCGATCAGGGCTTTTTTGGCGTACAGGTCGGTGCCGTGCTGCGCCAAACCTTCCGGATACGGCAGGCCGATGGCGCGGTAGTACTCGGTCACGCCGACATCGAAGTACGTGAGGTAGTGGCCGTTGAAGACGATGCCTTGCTTGTCGACCTCGGCCCAGCGCACGCGCATTTGATGCGAGAAGCGAAATTCCGATTTGGCCACGCGCGCTTTGCCTATTGGATGTTCATGCGAGCGCGCATTATAGCGGCGCCCCCGTTTAGCCGGCGCAAAACAGAACCGCGGCGCATGGGGCGCCGCGGTTTCAAGCAATAGTGGGGCGAACTAAGTGTTGTGGCGCGTGGGATCGTGCTGCGCGCTCGCGCAGGTGGCGCATAAGCCGCGCACCACGACTTCAAGCGCTTTGGCCGAATAGCCACTTGGGATTTTCATCGCTTTCGGTCCGAGCTGATTTTCGAGACCGGTGATTTCCCCGCAGGAGGTGCACTTAAAGTGCGCGCGGTTCTCGCTATTGCCGTTCACGGGCACGTCGAAGCGCCACACGCGATCGTCGCCGGCGATTTTGTGCGCCAACTTCTCCTTGGTTAGCCACTCCAGCACCCGGTAGATGGTCACCCGATCGATCGGGATCTCGCCCGCGACGCGCTGCTCCACTTCGTGATGCGTGAGCGCACGCCCCGCTTCCAACAACGCGCGCAAGACCTGCACGCGCGCCGTGGTCAGCCGCTCACCCGTCGAACGAATCAGCGTCTCCGCTACATCCGCGGAACGTTTGCCGCCGGTCATGCGCACCCTCGACAGCTCGTTGATGTCCCCATACTGTGTCAATCTCGCCTCCTCTTGATGGAAAGTGGTGTACTAAATTTGGATCGCTGCGCCAGTTGCCGGGAACATTCCGCTCGACTATCCAAGCAATTTTGTGCGTAGTGCCGACAATCCCTGCTCGAGCGTACCGCCCGCGGGCAGACTTCCGTCGGGCGTGAGCTGATCGATCAGTTGCGGCAGCAAATGCGCCAAACCGCCCGATGTTTGTTCCGGCGTAACGCCGACTTTGGCGGCGAGTTGCGCGATCAAGTCACTGCCTAGGGCGTGTTGCATTTGATCGGCCGACACTGGGAGATTTTTCCCGGTGCTAACCCAAGAGCTGACTTGATCACCCAGCCCTTTCTGTTTGAACAAGTCCACCAGGTCCGACAAGCCACCGGTTTGCGCGCCACCCTTCCCCAACAAACCGAGCACGCCGTCGACCAGCGCTTGCTGCTGTCCCCCTCCCAACACCTTGCCGAGCACTGCGCCTGCGAGCGAATCGAGTAGTCCCATGATTTCCCCCTTCACGATGAGCATCGAATCACGATCGATGCGTAGCGCGCCGATCGCGTTGGAATGTGCGCAGATTATTCCGTGATGAAGAGCGTGCTACAAGAGGGGGACCGGCGTTGCCAAGTCGCCAATTTTATTGGCGCAAAAACCGCTTTTCTCCTCTGAAGCAGCACTGCAAATGCGATCGCGCTGCACTCACTTGCGGCACAAAGTTTGACAAACCCAAGCGCGTGCCGCGCAGTCGCGCGAATGAGAATCTCTCGCGCTAGTGCTGCTCGTTAGCTTGGGCCGCTTCGAGCGTTTGCCACAGCTCTGCCACCGCGCGTGGCAGGGGATATTGGGGATAGCGCTGCTTGAATGCGCGCAGCGATCGTTCTACTTCCTTGAGTTTGCCGGCACGCTGCAGATCTTCCACGTGCGAAAGCCAACGCTCGGGATCTCGCTCCAGCGCCGCGTCCTCTGCTGCGTCGCCCGCGGCGGACATTTGCTCTTGGCGGCGCGCTATCTTTGCTTGCGCCGGTGCCGGCGCCGATGCCGCCGGGCTTGCGGGCGCGCCGCCGAGATCGCGCGGGGTGTCAGCCAAGATGTCCTCCGCTTGCTCTCCTTCGGGCGCGCCGGCCACGCTTGCTTCTTCGTCCTTCGAAGCGGGGACAGCCGCGGCTGGTGCCGCCGCGGCGGCCACCTCGGGGACATCTGCCGGCGCCGGCACTGCGTCGGCTGGGGGCACTGCCGGAACGCTCGACGCTGCGCCGCTGGAACGCTCTTCCATCAAGCGCTGCTCTTTGTGCATCGATCTCGCCTGTTCGCCCTGCGCGTCCGCGCCCTCGGGCGCGCTGCGCTGCCTGGCGTGGTTCAAAATACCCTCGTGTTTCGCCAGCGCGCCGCCCAGCTTGGTCTCCGCAGCCACGCTACCGCCGGCGACGGCCGGCGCTTCTTGCGCGGGTGCCGCTGCGCCGGTACTTGGCGCAGATTGCGGCGCTTCTACCGGTCCCGGCAACACGGGTTCGGCAACGGGCGCAGTGGCCACGCGCGGCGGTAGCGCTGGTGCGTGGGCCAGCTCGTCCGAGCGCGCTTTACTTTCGGGTTCCTGGCTCACGCGCATTACCAGCAAAGACGCCAACACGAGCACGGCAGCGGCCGACATCGGCAGATACCACGCGCGCCAGCGCGAAGTGCGCGCGAGCGCCGGCCGCGCGCCTATTGCGCGCCGCGCCGCGGCTTTGATCGTCTCATCGGTTTGCGCGGCGGGCTGTTCGTCCCCGCCAGCCCGATACGTCTCCGAGAGAGCGCTCCTGCCCGCGAGGTAGTCGTCCAGTAATTTGTCTTCCGGTTGCGCCATCACATCCAGCCCCGCATGCCACGCTCGAGCTTAGCCACGGCGTAACGCAAGCGGCTTTTTGCCGTCTCGCGATCGACGCCGGTCGCCTGCGCGATCTCGTCCACACTTAACCCCGCCTCCTCGCGCAGCAACAACGCTTCGCGCTGCGCCGCTGGCAGCGCGGCAATCAGTTCGAGCAGACGCGCGCTCTGCTGCCGCGCGCTCGCCTGCCGTTCCGGATTGGCGCTCGGATCCGCCGGGACGGCATGGAGCGGATCCTCCTCAGGATCGCTGTCGAAACTGGCCAACTGCACTTCCTTACTGCGGCGGAAATGATCGATGACGCGATTGTGCGCCATGCGGTACAGGTAGGTAGAGAATTTCGCCTGTACCGTGTAAGTCATACGCGCGCGCACCAAGTTCATCCACACATCCTGGAAAACTTCCTCCGCCACCCCGCGCTCGCCGATCAAGCGCGAGATGTAGCGGAACAGGCCGCCTCTGTGCCGTGCGTAGAGCAGATCGAAAGCGCCCGCATCGCCGTCACGGTAGCGCAGCATTAGCTCTTCGTCAGCGGTCTCCATAAGCGCCGGCGAGTGTACCTCAAGCCGCAAAAAACAAGCGGCCGGGAGTGTCCTCCCAGCCGCCAGTTTTGCCTGTACTGCCACTACGTTATTCTCTTGAATGCCAATAGCTCTTATATAGCCGTTTATCCTCTCGTATGTATCATACTACCAGCGATACCTTGGCGGGTCCGGTACGAAGTTGCGGGGGAATGGCTCCGGATCGCGCGGACCCGCATAGTGGCGATGCTGCGGCACGATTCCGCGCGCGGCCAGATTGCGGTAGCTGTCGTAGTAAATCGTGATCACTTCATCGGGCTGGCTCGAAGCGCGCTCGAAGTCGGTGTAGCGCACTTTCGAGCGCTCACGCTCACCGTGCCCGGTGCCCAGACTTTGCTCCGCTTGCGGCGGGCTGTAGCTGTGCGGCGCACTGCCGGCGGGCGACTGGCGCTTTGCCATTTCACCGTTGCGGCGCGCGTGGCCCTGCGTGCTAGGCGCGGCGGGGGCGCGCGAGTCTTCGTATTTGCGCCAGCGGTCGTCGCGGTCGTGCGCCGGTTGATCGCGATCGTACTCGTAGTACGGCTCATACTGTTTGCGGCGAAACACCGCCACGCCGATCACGCCGACATCATCCGGCCGGCCGGTACGCGCGGCATAGGAATCAGGCAGCTCGGTGAAGTAAAAGCGCGCAACCTCACTGGCGCTCTTGCGCCAACCCTTCACTTCCGTGCTGTTCCACGGATTCAACACATAACCCGACTGGTTCCAATTGGCCGTCTTACCCGAAATCACATTGACGCCGTCTACCGACATCACGCCCAGCAGATCTTCCGCCGTTTGGCTGCGCAGCGTCACTTGATACTCGTTGCCGGGACGCCCGGCCACGTAGTACTTGCCATCGTGGTAGTAGACCGGCAATTCGCGGCCCTGGGCGCGATCGTAAACCGATACGTCGACCAGATGCCCGACAGCGTTGGCTTGGCCGGACAGCCCGGCGCTGGTCAGCAGCGCTGCAATCAATCCCATGCGTTTCATTGCATTCTCCTTTGTCGCGGATCGTTGGTGTGTTGCGACAAGCCTAGAAACGCAGGAGCCCGCCCTCCGGGTTAACCTGGCTTTGTATCAAGATGTAGGCCTAGGACGCTTACACCGGGCACCGACCCCTTAGGAAGCAAGCTGCGCCCTACATGGACGCCGGTACACCGAGGGAGTAATATGCCGGCTCGCGACACGGCTCCAGCGTCGTGCTTGAGACGTCAATCAACAATAGCGAAGGGGAGAAACGGCGCGATGTACGTCGGGAGCGTTGCCAGTCCAACTAGCTCAATGCTAATTAGGACCGCAGCGATCATCGCCGCGTACTTTGTCGCGAGCCGGGTTTCTTTCTGGTTTCTCTACCCGGCTTTGCAAATCACACCGTTGTGGCTGCCCACGGCTATCGGCCTCGCCGCACTGCTGCGCTACGGCCTGCCAATGCTGCCGGGCATTCTGATCGGACACGTGTTCAGCAGTCTGACCGGTGGGCTCGAACCCGCGCTCGCTTTCGGATTTGCCGCCGCGGGCGGCGTCGAATTACTGCTTGCGCTGTACCTGATGCGACGCTTCGGCACGACGCTGGACAACCTCCTCACGCACACCAAGCAGATGCTCAGTTTCATTGCGCTCGGCGCATTGGCGAGTGCGCTGGCCGG
>CAZAWU010000026.1:0-7183 GCA_964488915.1 uncultured Burkholderiales bacterium | reverse complement strand
ATCGTCGCCACCCTTGCTCTGTCCGGCACCGTTCTCGGCTTGGGTCCCTACGCAGTCACCGCAAGCGTTGCCGATGTTTGGTTGCTGCAGGCCTTCGTCATCGCTTTGTGCGTCACCTCCCTCATGCTCAAGGCCGCGGCGGAGGATCGCCGCCGTAGCAACCAGCGCATCCGCCACCTCGCGCACCATGATGCGCTGACTCAATTGCCCAATCGCAATGCGCTGCATGTTCGCCTGCCGCATGCGATGCATGCCGCCCAGCGCAACGGCGGCCAAGTGGCGCTCCTATTTCTTGATCTAGATGACTTCAAAACCATCAACGACAGCCTTGGCCATGACGTCGGCGATCGCGTGCTGGTGCAAGTTGCGCAGCGGCTCAGCAAGGTCGCGCGCGCGCAAGACAGTTTGGCGCGCTTGGGTGGCGACGAATTCGTGATCGCGGCGCCGGTGGCCGCCGCGCACGCCGAAGCAGCCGTGCTTGCCGCCGAGATCGGCAGCGCGATGCGGGAACCGATTCGCATCGACGAGGGCGACTTCATTGTGACCTGCAGCATCGGCATCGCCATGTATCCCGCTGACGGCGGCGATGTACACACGCTGATGCGCTATGCCGATACCGCGATGTACCAAGCAAAAGCCGGCGGCAAAAGCAAGTTCGAGTTCTTCTCCGCCGATATGAACGTGCGCTTGCAGCGCCGCACGGCGGTCGAGCACGCGCTGCGCGGTGCGTTGCAGCGCGGCGAGTTCTCCCTCGTCTATCAGCCGCAGCTAGACGTGAGCGATGGGCGGCTGCTCGGAGCCGAAGCGCTGTTGCGTTGGCGCCACGAGCAGTTAGGCCAAGTTTCGCCGGAGGAATTCGTACGCGTCGCCGAGGAAAGCGGGCTTATCGTTCCGCTCGGGCGCTGGGTGATCGAATCGGCGTGCGCGCAACTACGGCGCTGGCTCGACGCCGGCTATCCGAGCGTTCGCCTCGGCGTAAATCTATCGCCATTGCAGCTCGACCATCAGTTGGCGCCGGATATTCGCATGATCCTGAGCAAGACCGGGCTCGACGCGCGCTGTCTCGAAGTCGAGTTGACCGAAAGCTGTCTGATGCGCGACGTGCAAGAAAGCCTGCACACCTTGCAAGAACTGAGCGCGATCGGTGTGAACATTGCAATCGACGATTTCGGTACCGGCTATTCCTCGCTCAGCTATCTCAAGCGCCTGCCCATCGACGCCGTCAAAATCGACCGCTCGTTCGTGGGCGATCTCGCCGAAGGTGGCGCGCAGATTATTTCAGCTATCGTCAGTCTGGCGCGCAGCCTGAATCTGCGCTGCATCGCCGAAGGTGTGGAAACGTCGCGGCAGCTCGCCTTGCTGCAGGAAACCGGTTGCGACGAATTCCAGGGGTTTTTTCACAGCAAACCAGTGCCGCCGGAAGAGTTTGCGCAGTCGTTTCTCGCGCGGCGCGGCTTCGCTGCCGCGGCCAATCCGATCTAATCAGCGACGGGCCTTGAACTCAGGCTCCGCTTTCCCCCCGGGCGCGGCGCTCGGCGTCATCGCTCCTTTGTCCGCGATGACGGCGCGCTTTCGGCCAGTGGATTTGGCTTTGTACATAGCGCGATCGGCGAGCGCAACCACGTCGCGCGGATCCTCCGAACCATCGCACTGCACGATACCCGCCGAGAAAGTCTGCCGCTGCGGCATCACTTTGCTCAGGCGTTCCAGCGTTGCGCGCGCCTGAGCGGCATCGCAGCCATTCAGCAACAAGGCGAACTCCTCGCCGCCGTAGCGCGCGATTTGATCGTCCTTGCGCAGCTCCGCCGTGAAAGCGGCCGACATGTCGGAGAGCAAACGGTCGCCCGCTTGGTGACCGTGCTCGTCGTTGAATTTCTTGAAATAGTCGAGATCGACCAGCACCACGCATAGCGGCTGCTGGGTACGTTTGCTGCGCTCCAGCGCCCGCAGCAACTCTTCGTCCCAAGCACGCCGGTTAGCGACCCCCGTCAGGGCATCGGTGCGCGCCAGCGTGTCGAGCTGCCGCGCGAGCGCATCCCGCTTGGCCAGCGCGCGCGCAACCAGCCAAACCAAGAACGCCGACAGCGCGATGCTCAGGAACGCGAGCGCGGCGAGCCAACGGCGCACGTCGCGATTGATCTGATTGGTGGCATCGGCGGCCTCTGCGGCTTGGAGCCGCATCGCCAATACGACCGCATCGAGCTTCTCGCTTAGACGGCCAAACAGTGCCACCTCTTCGTTGAGCACAAGAGCATCCGCCTGCACCATGCGCGTTTCCTCACCCGAGCGGTATGCTTGGACGACCGCTTTATCCAGCTCAGTGAAGCGCTCAAAATTTGCGCGCGCCTCGTTGAGCGCCGCGCGCTGTTCCGGCCCGACGCTCACGCGCTCTAGTTGGGCAAACTTCTCGCGCAGCAGCGCGGCAGCGCGCAAGAACTGCGCACGTGCGGCACCGCTGTCTTGGGCCGCGGCGCTTTTGCCGCGCCGCACTTCGAACGCGTACGCTGTCTGCCAGCCATTCATGTCAGCAGCAAGAAAACGCGCGTCGAGCACGAGCTTCACGACATCCAGTTGCGCACTTTGCTTGCGTGTGTCGCGCGCCTCGAGGCGCAAGGCGTACCACCCGAGCACGAAGCCTGCAATGACCAACAGCAGGATGAGCAACGTTAGTACGGCGAGCAGCAGGCGCGGCGAGCGGGGCACGGCCTATACGGAAGCAATGGAAGAGTTGGAAACGCATTGTACTGCCGCGAATCCACTACGCGCTGCGCAACTCAATCGCTTTGCGCTTGCGCTCTCGCTAACAGACCGATCCACCCGGAAAGGTCGGCATACCAGACATTGCCTTTGCTATCGATTGCCACACTCACTGGGCGCGCGTCCCCTCGCGGCAGCGCGAACTCCGTGAACACGCCGCTCTTGTAGCGGCACAAGCTGTGCCTGCGCAGCATGGCAAACCACAGCGCGCCATCGGGCGCCGCCGCTAGCCCGGCGAGGCCAGCCTTTTCGCCGGGAACTGGAAACTCTTCGAACTTGCCTTCAGCGTAGCGCGCCAACTTGTTGGTGCGAAATTGCAAGAACCAAATCGCACCTTGCGCATCGATGGCAATGTCGCCCGGCGCCGAACCGTAACTCGGAACGTCGATTGAAGTAATTTCGCCTGCGGGCGTCACGCGCAGCAGTTCGTTCGCATTCGATACCGTCGCCCACGCGTTGCCAGCACGATCCACCGCCACCGCATAGGGATTGCCGCGCGGGGTCGGCACTACATGGCGTTTGAGCACGCCGTTGTGTAGCCGCGTCAAGCTGTACATGCTGCCTTCGGCGAACCACACGGCTCCGTCTGGCGCCACTGCCAGTTTGCCGAGCTTGGCGATGGGCGTATCCAACTGGGCGGACTCGAACTGCCCGTCCGGCTTGAGGCGGGTGATCTTGCGCGCTGGCGCATCGGTGAACCACACTGAACCATCCGCGGCAGCGGCCAGCCCCAGCGGCTCCAAGTTTTCCGAGCCCTTGTCGATGCGCTCAACTTTGCCCGCGCGCAGTGCCTCCACGCCGCGCACGCGGCCGATCGCGCGCGAGAACTCGATGCTGAACCACACCGTATCATCGGGCGCGACGGCGATCGCTGTTGGGATATCAGCTGCCACCGGCGAGCGCTGCTCGGTGAACGCCGCTTCGCGCCCGCAGCCCGCAAGTAGGAAGATCAACGCGCCTATCGAAAGGCGGCGCAGCGCATGCGGCAAGCTCAACGTTGCCTCCGCTGCGCGCTGAACCACCATGCGGCCGCGCTCAACAGAAACAGCAGCGTCAAACCCACCAGCGCCGCCCAGCGCCCGCTCATCGCGCCTGCCTGTGGGCGCTGCGCGCGCGCGTCGCTGGCACGGCGCCACGTCTCGCCGTACGGCGTCAGCGCGTAGCCAGCGTAGTAGGTGTTTGCGTCATGCGGATCCGTTGCAAGCGGCCCCGCTTCCAAGTGAATCGGCAAATTGCCCTCCTTAAGTACCCAGGTGGCGCCGCCGTCCACGCTGCGAAAGAGCCCCTTATGCGTGGTGACCAGAACGATGCCGCCGTCCGGACTGACCGCGAGCCCGCGCACCACCAGATGCGTCTCGGGCAGCGGCGCACCTTTGCTGCGCCAGTTCGCTCCGTGGTCGTCGCTCGCATAAAGCTGCTGCTGCGCCAGCGCATGCATGGTCCGCCCGCGGGCGAAGATCGTCTCCAACTTTCCTTCGGGCAAACCTGCGCCGTGTTTGTGCCAACTGCGCGCGCCGTCGGTGCTGCGCCACAATGCGGCGTTGGCGACTATGAACAAGACTTCCTGCTGTTCTCGCGTCATCGTGCGCGCGAACGCCGCGACCTCGCCCTCGGGTAGATTATTCGACGCGCGCGCCCAACTTTGTCCGCCATCGCCGCTGGCAAAAATCGCCTCTAGCCCCGCCAGGTATACACGCGCGTCTTTGCCTGAAACGATGGCTTGCGCGGGTAAAGCTCCGGCTTCGATAGGCGCTTTGCGCCAGCCATTGGCCACATCGAAGCGAAGCAACTCGTGCGTGGTCGCTGCCCAAGCCGTGTCGCCGCTCGCATCGAAGGCAACAGCGAACACCGGCCCATCGAACTCCGGCTGCGGCTCGCGCGTCCATTCGCGCCCGCCGTTGGTTGAGCGCAACAAGCCAGCGTCGGTGGCCATGAGCAGATGGTTACGGTCGACTGGATGCACGGCGATGCCTAGCGCACCACCGATGAAAACACCAGTATCAATCGAAAACCAAGTCTGACCTTGATCCCTGGACCTGAACAGCCCCCCGTATGTGCTCGCATCGTGCGAATGCACGAACCCTGGCATGAGCAGCACGCCAACCAGGATCGCCCAACTGGCGACTCTACGCCTCATCGATCGGTGAGCGCATAAAAAAAGAAGAGCCAGATAAGCTCTGGCTCTTCGCTCCAAGCGGATGCGGTTTACTTCTTGCGTGAAGGCTCGCCGTTCGCCAAAGCGATTTCCGCCATGCGCGAACCGTTGATGCCAACCCACGAGTTCTTGGTCAGCGGATACTTGTCGCTATAGGAAAGCGGTTCGTGCGCGGCGACGCAATTCTCGTAGCCGCCGGTGATGCGATAGCACTTCTCGTACGCCAAGAATTGCTGCACCGTATCGGTTTGCTGCGGGTTGGCGATATGCCAATCGCGAATGCCTTCCCACGAGGAAAACACGTCGCTGCCGAATAGCAGTTTGCCGCGCGCGGTCGGAACTTCCAAGAGCTGCGAACCGGCGGTATGCGCGCGGTGTGCCGGATGAATGCGGATGCCGGGCGCAATCTCCATCTCGCCGTCGACGATCACCGCCTTGCCGCGCAGCACCTTGCCGTAGATCTCATCCAGCGTCGCCGGTGGATAACCGCATGCGGGCGAGCGCGCGCAGCCGCCTGGATCGGTGTTGACTGCCTTGATCTTCGGATGCGGATGGTTGAGCGCCCACTCGATGCCACGCAGCTCTTCCTTCTGCACGTACAGCACCGCATTGGGGAAATCCATCAACTGGCCGGCATGATCCCAGTGGCCGTGACCGATGACGATCTTGGTAACGTCTTTGGCATCGATGCCGAGCAGCTTCAACTGCTCCGGCAATGGCGCCCAGTGCGCGCTGCCCGTCATCTTTAAGTAATCCTGGTTCTTCCAGCCGGTGTCATACAGAATCACATCACCGCCACCTTTGATTACGCCGACATTTACCGGCAGATCAACTGTGTTGATGCTGTTGCCTGGATTGGTACTGCCCGGTACGAAAGCACGATCCGGCATGAACGCACCAAAAGGCACACCCATGAAGCGGCTGGACTCGACCAGCCACACCGAATACTGCGCGTCCGCCGCCTGCGTGGCCACGGTACCACCCAGAGCCGCCAATAACCCGGCGCCGGCCAGCGCCGCTACACCTACGCGTTGTTTCCACTTGAGCATGACTTCCTCCTTGTTAATGAAGCTAAACATTAAGTCTTCTTTTTAACTGCTTGATTTTTATTCGCACCCGCTCCCCAACGGGGCACAACACTGGATCTTAGTTCGGCTTATATTCCGTCGGCCACAGGGTGTTGCCGACTTTGAGCAACAGCACCCCCGCTTGTTGTGTTTTTTCCTGTGCGCTGAGCAAGTGCTGTTCGGCGCCATCATCCGCCGCTTTAAGCATCTGCGCAACTGCTTGTTCGTAGAGCGCGATGGCGCGCACGTAATTGTCTTGGTGCGCGGCCATTGAGGCAGGCGCTTGCAACACCTTCAAGCGCTGCGCAACGCCGGCAAAACCCTTCTGCACGGGCTCGATGCGCTGCTTGAATTCAGAAGCGTCCGCTTCCTTCAATTTGTAAGCAAGCCCGGCAAAAGTCATTTTTACCGCGTGATCCTTGACCTCCGAATGAATCGGCCACAACGCCGCCGCGTAGGCTTCTTCCTCGGGACTGAACGCCGGGCGTTGATTGCGCAGGGTGAAGGGTGCGTAGCTGGTCCCAGTAGGAGCAGGCGTCGCTACGGGTTTAGGGGCCGGCATGAAGTGGCGCTGCAGCAGCAAGCCGCCGCCCACGCCGAGGGCTAGCAGGAATGCGGCCGCGAACCAGCGCCGCAATGTATTCGCAGAAGACCGCATGTTCGGTGCCACCATCAGTGCCCCGCACCATGCGGCGTCAAGGCGGGCGCGCTGAACCACCATTGGCTGGCCGCGCCGATCTGCGCGATCATGAATACGCCAAAAACGATACTCGCCGTTCCGGCCAACAGCCGTACGCGCTGGCCGAAGCGCGGCATACGCCGTGCCGCCAGCGCCAGCGGCGCCGCCATCGCGCTGGTTAGCGCCGCCATGCCGGCGAGCGTACCCAGCCCGAAAGCGACCAGATAAAGCAACGCCGTCGCCACATCCCGCGTACTTGCCATCACGAGCAATACCACCGCCGCGCTCCCGGCAAGGCCGTGCACCACACCGATCACCACCGGGCGCGCCCATTGATACCACGGCCAGCCGCCGAAGCGGCGGTCGAGCCAATGCGCCGGCGTGCGCTCGGGCGGGTGTCCGTGGCTTGCGGCCGTATGACCGTGCGCGTGGGTGTGTACATAGTCGCCATGCACATGCGTATGCATGTGCTTATTTGCTCCGACATGCGTATGCATGTGCTTATCTGCGCCGACGTGCGTATGC
>CAZAWU010000025.1:20343-28424 GCA_964488915.1 uncultured Burkholderiales bacterium | reverse complement strand
ATCTGCGGCAGCTTGTGGCGCTGGCCGACTTGATAGTCGCCGAAATCATGCGCCGGCGTGACTTTCACGCAGCCGGTGCCGAATTCCTTGTCGACGTATTCATCGGCGATAACGGGAATGTCGCGCTCGGCCAGCGGCAAGCGCACTTTCTTGCCGACAAGGTGGCGATAGCGCGCATCCTCCGGATGCACCATGACGGCGACGTCGCCTAGCATCGTCTCCGGCCGTGTCGTCGCAACGATCACGTGACCGCTGCCGTCGACGAGCGGATACTTGATCTCCCAGATGGTGCCGTCTTCCTCCTGCGACTGCACTTCGAGATCGGAAATCACCGTCTGCAGCACCGGGTCCCAATTTGACAAGCGCACACCGCGATACACCAGGCCATCGCGATACAGCTTGACGAAAGTGTGCGTCACCAGTTTGGCGAGCGGCTCGTCCATGGTGAAGCACTCGCGCGACCAATCGCACGAAGCGCCGAGGCGGCGCATCTGGCGTGTGATGGTGGAGCCGGACTCCTGCTTCCATTCCCACACTTTCTCGATGAACTTTTCGCGTCCAAGCGCGTTTCTCGATTGTCCCTTCGCCTCAAGTTGTCGCGTCACCACCATTTCGGTGGCGATGCCCGCGTGGTCGGTGCCCGGCTGCCAAAGTGTGTTCGCGCCGCACATGCGATGGAAGCGCGTAAGCGCATCCATGATGGTTTGGTTGAATGCGTGGCCCATGTGCAGCGTGCCGGTCACATTCGGCGGCGGCAGTTGAATGCAGAAGGACGGTTTGCCGGGCGCGTCGCCGGCATTAAAGTAGCCGTTATCCAGCCAATAGGGATACCAGCGAGCCTCGATCGCTTGAGGCTCAAAACTTTTTGCGAGTTCCATGCGCGAAGACTGCCGGGAGGGAGCCGGGATTATACAAGAGCGGTAGCGGCCATCTTGCAGATGGAACTCGGCGAGAAGGAAGAGAACCCGACAAGAGCTAGAGGAGCTTGAACGTCCCGAGCGACTTCGCGAGCAATTTGCCTTGCTCGTCGCGCGCTTCCGCTTCGCAGAACTGCAACGATCTCCCGCCATGCAGCAAGCGGCCTTCGACCGTGAATGGCCCGACCGCCGCGGCGATGAAACTGGTCTTCATCTCCACGGTCAACGCACCGCCTTGGTGATGATGCGCCGTGCGCGCGGCAATGCTCATGATGCAATCGAGCGCGGTCATGACGACGCCGCCGTGCGCCGAGCCCCAACTGTTCATCAACTCCGGGCGCGGCACCACGCGGCCGATGACTTTGTCGCGCTGCACCAGCACTGGCTCGATGCCGATGTGGCGCAGAAAAGGAACATCGAGCTTGAACGGATCGTAAGCCTTCTCCTCCATTTGTTCAGATCGCGACGAGGCCACCGTCGACGGCGATGATTTGGCCCGTGATGTAGTTAGACGCCTCAGAGGCGAGCAGCACCGCTACGCCTTTCAGCTCTTCCGGTCCGCCGAGGCGATGCATCGGGATCGCGTTCAAGATCATCTCCTCGCCGTGCGAGATCATGCCCTTGGACATCTTGCTTGGAAATACGCCCGGTGCGATGGCGTTGACGTTGATGTTGTACTGCGCCCACTCCGCCGCGAGCGAGCGCGTGAAGTTGACCACGCCGCCCTTCGAGGTGTTGTACGCGATCGTCGCCATCCAGCGCGGATCGGTGCCGACCAGGCCGGCAATCGAAGCGACGTTGATGATCTTGCCTTTGCGCTTCGGGATGAACACGCGTTTGCCGACCGTTTGCGACAGCACGAAGATGCCCGTCAGGTTGGTGTTGATGACTTTCTGCCACGCATCGAGCGGATGCTCCGCGGCCGGTGCGCCCCAGGTCGCCCCGGCGTTGTTTACCAGGATATCGATGCTGCCGTAGTGCGCCAGTACTTGATCGACCAGCGGCTCGATCGCTTCGGTCTTCGCCATATCGCATGGCGCGATCATGGCTTCGATGTTCATGGTCTTGAGATAGGCGCGCGCGTCTTCCAATTCGTTCGCTTTGCGCGCGCTGAGCGCGACTTTCGCGCCCATCTCGCCAAGCGCTTCGGCGATCTGCAATCCGAGACCGCGCGAGCCGCCGGTGATGAGGGCGATTTTCCCGGTGAGGTCGAAGAGTTGTTTGATGCTCATGGTGGTTTCTCGGCTGAGAGTTATCTTGGCATTTAACCCTCTCCCCGTGGAACGGGGAGAGGGTAGGGTGAGGGGTGATTGAGAGATTCGAGAACCCGCTCCAGTACCGCGTCTGTTTGAGTCAAGACCTCATTGTCCCAAAAGCGGACTACTCTAAAACCCTTGGTCTGACGAAAGCGTGTTCTCGCTTCGTCCTTTGCAATTGTATCCGCGTGCTGTCCACCATCCAGTTCCACAATCAAATGCTGTTCAGTGCATACAAAGTCCGCAATGTATGGCCCGATCGGGTGCTGTCGCCGGAATTTGTGTCCGTTCAATTGGCGATTTCGCAGACGCATCCAAAGATGGCGCTCTGCGTCGGGTTGATCTTTACGCAGTTTGTTGGCGAATGGGTTTGATTTCACTGACCCTCACCCTAGCCCTCTCCCTGCGCGCAGGGAGAGGGTAAGAAATAGCGGTCAAACCACCTCAAACAAGCCCGCCGCCCCCATCCCGCCGCCGACACACATGGTGACGACGACGTACTTTACCCCGCGCCGCTTGCCTTCAATGAGTGCGTGCCCCGTCATGCGCGCCCCGCTCATCCCGTACGGATGACCGATCGCAACCGACCCGCCATCGACATTGAGTCGATCGTTGGGAATCTTGAGATGATCGCGGCAGTAAATCACTTGCACCGCGAACGCTTCGTTCAATTCCCACAAACCGATGTCGTCCATCTTCAAGCCATGCCGCTCCAGCAAACGCGGTACCGCGAAGATCGGTCCGATGCCCATTTCATCCGGCTCGCATCCGGCGACCTCAAAGCCGCGGAAGATACCGAGCGGTTGAATACCACGCTTCTCTGCGACCTTCGCGTCCATCACCACGCAAGCGGATGCGCCGTCGGACAGCTGGCTCGCATTGCCGGCGGTGATGTGGCCCTCGGGGCCGATCACAGGCTTCAATCCGGCGAGTCCCTGCATTGTCGTGTCGGCGCGGTTGCCTTCGTCCTTTTCGAGCGTCACCTCAACCAAGCTGGTGACGTTGGTGTCCTTGTCGGTGACTTGCTTGTAGGTGTGCAGCGGCACGATCTCGGCGTTGAAGCGTCCGGCGGCCTGGGCGGCGGCGGTACGCTGCTGGCTTTGCAGGCCGTATTCGTCTTGGCGTTCGCGGCTGATCTTGTAGCGCTGCGACACGACTTCCGCGGTTTGGATCATCGTGTAATACAGCGCGGGCTTGTGGCGCGTGATCCATTCTTCGTGCGCGTGCCAGTTGTTCATGTGCTCGTTCTGCACCATGCTGATCGACTCCAATCCGCCCGCGACCATGATAGGAACTTTGTCGACGATGACGCGCTGCGCGGCCATGGCGATCGCCTGCAAGCCCGAGCTGCAAAAGCGGTTGACGGTCATCGCGGCGGTCGTCACCGGCAGTCCGGCGCGGATCGCGCATTGGCGCGCGATGTTGTAGCCGGTCGCGCCTTCGGGGTTGGCCACACCCATGATCACGTCTTCCACTTCATGCGGTTCGATTTTTGCCCGCTCGACCGCGTGCTTGATGACATGTCCCCCCAGTTTAGCTCCGTGAGTGAAGTTGAAAGCGCCTCTGTAGGCTTTCCCAATGGGAGTACGGGCGGTGGAGACGATCACTGCGTCGGTCATGATTTTCCTTTCAGATTTCTTTGCATGAGTTGGGCGATGGCGAGATCGTCGCCCGCGCCGCGTTGTTGTAGCCGCTCGATCACCGCGTGCTGGTCGCGCGGCGAACGATTTTGGTTGAGCTTGAACTTTCCGTGCAAACCCTCGATTGGGATTTCCATGCCGACGATGAAACCGAGCCGCTGCGCGACTTCGGGTGCGCTGGGGTCCAGTTTGTAGTCGGTCGCATTCGCCGCCTCGTTGATGCGCACGAGTGATTCGAGCAGTGCGATCAACTCGTCGCGATCTTCAACGAGGCGCACTTTGCCGTAGGCGTGTACCGCCGTGTAGTTCCAAGTCGGCACACCGGCTTCCGTGTACCAACTTGGCGAGATGTACACGTGCGGGCCGCGAAAGATCACCAGCGACTGTGAATCCTCTTTCAGCGCTGGCCAATGCTTGTTGGCACGCGCGACATGGCAATAGAGCGTGCCGTAGTCGCCTTTGCTGGTGTCGAGCGTGAAGGGGATGTGTGTGGCGAAAGGCGCACCGCCGACTTGCGAGACGAGCGTGCCGAAGCTATGCGCGCGGATGAAGGCGTGCAGAGTCGGGAGGTCCTGTTCGGCGAAGTGACTGGGTGTGTACATTGGTGAGGAGTGTCTCGTGACGGGTGGCGGGGCTTAGCGCGGCTGCGCACACACTCTTGTCACCCGTTACTCGTCATCTGTCGTTGCCTCAAGCATCGGTAAACCGCTTCCCCTCACCTGCCAGCTTCTTGAGCAACGGCGCCGGCTTCCACCAGTCGCCGTGCTGCTGGTGATATTTCTCCACTGCCGCGAGCACGTTCTTCAATCCGACCGTATCGGCGTAGAACATGGGTCCCCCACGATACGCCGGGAAGCCGTAGCCGTCGCGGTAGATGATGTCGATATCGCTCGCGCGCAGCGCGATGCCTTCGTCCAATATCTTCGCCCCTTCGTTCACCAGCGCGTAGATGCAGCGCTCGATGATTTCCTGATCTGAAATCGCGCGGCGCGTGATGCCGGCTTCTTTGGAAGCTTTGATGATCAGCGCTTCGATCTCCGGATCGGGGATCGGCGTGCGGTTGCCGGCTTCGTACTTGAACACCCCGGCACCGGTCTTCTGGCCGTAGCGGCCTTTCTCGCAGATCCAATCGGCAAGCGGCGAGTAGCGCCCGGGCGGGCGCGGCTTGCCTTTGCGGATGCGCCAGCTCACATCCATGCCAGCCAAGTCGTTCATCGCAAACGGACCCATCGCCATGCCCCATTGCTGCAGCGCGCCGTCCACTTGCTGCGGCAACGCGCCTTCTTCCACCAAGAACCAAGCTTGTGTCGCGTACGGGAAGATCATGCGATTGCCGACGAAGCCGTCGCACACGCCGACCAGCACGCCGGTCTTTTTGATCGTCTTCGCCAGTTTCATGGTGGTGGCAATTACGTCCTTGGCGGTTGCAGCACCCCGCACGATCTCCAGCAAGCGCATGACATTCGCCGGCGAGAAGAAGTGCGTGCCGATCACTTCTTGCGGGCGGCTGGTGGCAGCGGCGATGGCGTTCACATCCAAGGTCGAGGTGTTAGTGGCCAGGATGGCGCTGGGTTTGGCGACGGCGTCGAGCTTGCCGAACACTTCCTTCTTGATCGGCATTTCTTCGAACACCGCTTCGACGATGATGTCGGCGTTCTTGATGTCGTCGAAGGAGAGCGTACCTTTCATCAAGCTCACGCGCTTTTCCATCGCTTCTTGGGTGAGGCGGCCTTTGGCGACGGTCGCGGCGTAGTTTTTCTTGCAGGTGGCGAGGCCGCGGTCGAGCGCGTCTTGACTCGTTTCCAGTACCGTTACCGGAATGCCGGCGTTGGCGAAGTTCATCGCAATGCCGCCGCCCATGGTGCCGGCACCGATAACGGCCGCGGTTTTGATGGCGCGTGTGGGCGTGTCTTCCGGCACGTCCGGAATTTTCTGCGCTTGGCGCTCGGCGAAGAACAGGTAACGCAGCGCGGCCGACTCGGTTCCCTTGACCAAGCCTAGGAATAAGTCACGCTCGCGCGCTAGGCCTTTGTCGAACGGCAGCGTCGCTGCAGCCTCGACGCACTCGGCGCAGGCGAGCGGCGCGGGGAAGCCGCGCTTCTCTTTCGCGATGCGCGCTTTGGCGGCGGCGAAATACTCAGTGATATTGCTCGCGCCCGGGGGCAGCTTAGGTGTGAGTTGACTGAGCTTACGCGTGCCGCGCTTTGCGTCGATCACTTTCTGCGCGAAGGCAAGCCCCGCTTGCAGCAGATCGCCCACCGCCATTTCATCGACGATGCCAAGTTTGTGCGCTTGTTCGGTCGTAACCGGATCACCGCTGGTGATCATACCGAGCGCGGCCTCGACGCCAATCGCCCGCGGCAAACGTTGCGTGCCGCCCGCACCGGGCAGAATACCGATCTTCACTTCCGGCAAACCGATCTGCGCGCCCGGCGCGGCGACGCGGTAATCGCACGCGAGCGCAAGCTCCAAGCCGCCGCCCATGGCGACGCCATGGATTGCCGCGACGGTCGGTTTGGTGAACGCTTCCATTACCTCGAGCAGCTGCGGCAGCGTCGGCTTGTCTGCCGGACGCGGTTTGCCGAACTCGCGAATGTCCGCTCCGCCGCTGAAGGCGCGGCCGGCGCCGATGAGCACGATGGCCTTCGTTGCCGGGTCGGCGTGCGCGCGCTGAATGAGTTGGTGAATGCCATCGATTACCGGCACGCCCAGCGCGTTCACCGGCGGGCTGTTGAGCGTGATGACGGCGACGGCGCCGTGCTGAGTCAGAGAAACGAGATCGGTCATTTTGTCGCTTCGGTCTATACTTGTTGGAGAGTGCTTATGTAGTTCGCGCTTAGTCTTATTTATGGCAATACACAGACGATAGTATCGATCAATCTGGGAACGATCTCACCCACGCGCGCAAATCCCATGGTTGGTACAAGGTCCAGATGTAATCCGTAGTGGCGCCTTCGCGCATCGCATGCAAGCCGGTCTTTTCCATCTCGTCGTGCATCTGCTGGAACGCCGCTTCGCTAGGAAATTCGACTACGACGAACACCTGGCGTAAACGATCGCCGTGCATGTGGCGAAACGGTTTTTCCCCGCTTGCGACCACACGGCCACCCAAGCCATAGATGATCTTGCCCGCGGCAATCGAATAGTCTCGATACTGGCGCTCTTTGCCGGGCTGAAAATTGAAGACGTTGAGTGCGTAGATCATGCCGATGTTGTTGGCTACGCCGGTGCGTTGCAAGACGCGTGGATTGGCAGCGGTAGAATAACATGGAACATATGCCCATCCGGCGCCGTGCGCCGCCCCCCAATTCTTCAGGAACCGCTATGAAAAACCAACAAGTGCTGATGCAAAGCCGCCCGCAAGGCTGGGTCACGGAAGAGAACTTCAAACTCGTGGAAGCGGACGTCGTCAGACCAGCGCAAGGCCAAGTGCTGATCAAGAACCAGTATCTATCGCTCGACCCGTACATGCGCGGGCGCATGAGCCCCAGCAAATCGTATGTGAAAAGCCTCGAAGTCGGAGAGGTGATGACCGGAGAAGCCGCGGGCGAAGTGATTGAGTCGCGGCATCCGAACTTCAACGCCGGCGACAAGGTCGTTGCCCGCACCGGCTGGCAAACCTATGCCGCGTTACCGGGTGAGGAAGTGCGCAAGGTCGATGCCGGCAAGATTGCGCTGTCGTACTTCCTCGGCATGGTGGGCATGCCGGGTTGCACGGCCTACTTCGGCCTAAGCGAAATCGGGCAACCGAAAGCCGGTGAGACGGTAGTAGTGTCTGGCGCGGCGGGCGCGGTTGGTGGCATCGTTGGACAGATCAGCAAGTTGAAAGGCTGCCGCGTGGTGGGCATTGCCGGCGGCAGATCAAAATGCGATTACGTCACTAGCGAACTCGGCTTCGACGCTTGCCTCGATTACAAGTCGGGCGATCTATTCGAGAATTTGCGCGCCGCGGCGCCGAAAGGCATCGACGTTTATTGGGACAACGTTGGCGGCGAGATTACCGACATGGCGTTGGCGCAAGCGAACGTCTTCGCGCGCTTTGTAGTTTGCGGCATGATTTCGCAGTACAACGCGACCGAAGCTTACGGCATCAAGAACTACCGCTCGATCTTAGTCAACCGCATCAAAATGCAAGGCATGATCGTGTTCGACTGGGCGTCGCGCTATCCGGAAGCGTGGAGCCAGCTCGCCGCGTGGGTAAGCTCTGGACAGATCAAGTACCGCGAAACGATGGCGGAAGGTTTGGCAAACGCGCCGCGCGCCTTCAT
>CAZAWU010000025.1:16738-20243 GCA_964488915.1 uncultured Burkholderiales bacterium | reverse complement strand
GTGCGAAGCGTCGCTGCCGGCGACGCACCAGCGAGCCTTGCCCTGCAGCTTGGCGCGGTGCATGGCGGCCGTCGCTTGCTCGATCAACTCTTCGGCGCTGCGGCTGACTTGCTGGGCCGAACGCGCTAAAGCTTCCTCGGGCGCAGCGCGGTGCACTACGATGCCGATGCTGGCGGTGACGGCGACGCGCTCGGTGCTGTGCGCGATGGCCTTGAGCTCGCGCAAGATCACTTCCGCCAAACGTTCGCAGCCGGTGCCGGAGTTGAGGCGTTCGACCAGCAACATAAATTCGTCGCCGCCAGTGCGGCACAACAGATCGGCGCCGCGGATGTTGTGCTCGATGCGTCGCGCGATTTGACGCAGCAGCAAGTCGCCGGTCGGGTTGCCGCGCTCGGCGTTGATGCGCGCGAAGTCGTCGAGGCCGAAATGCAGCAAGCCCACCCCATTGCCATAGCGCTCGGCTTGACGCAGCGCGTTGCGCAGCCGTTCGCGCAGCAGGTGCGCGTTGCCAAGCCCGGTCAAGTCGTCGTGCAGCACTTCAGGCACGGAAGGCGGTGGCTGCGCTTCTTGTAGACGGCTCAACATGAGCGGTGTTGCGAGCGCCACTAACAAGAGGCTCGTGGCCATCACCGCGATCCACCACTGATGTGGCATCCATTGAGGCGAGAACTCCGTGAGCGCGAGCAGCGCGGCGATTGAAACGGCCGCGGAGTACAGCGTGTAGCGCCAGCCGAAACGATAGCCGTACGCGATGCAGGTGAAGAACGTGCATACCAGCAGCGGGGCGGCCGCGACCCCGAAGCGCCACAGCGCCCAGCAAGGCGCAACATGATCGAACAGCCATTCCAGTGCTTTGCGCGCCGGATGATTGCTCGCGGGGGCGAAAACCAGACTCAAACTGAAGAGGATCGAGATGGCGATGATGGCGAAGTCGGCCTGCGTCAGCGGCGGCGCGTCGTTCAGGCCGGAGGTGAGCGCGTATGACAGCGCCAGCCCGACGACGCCGGCACGGAACAAAGCGTGCGATTGCGCGGCGGAGCGGTCGAGCAGGAATTCGAACAGAGGTGGTGCGGTGGGGGAGTCCATGCGTCACCGACTGCAAAATCCGCGCACGCCGGCGGTTTAGCAACAGTTTTTTGCAAAGCGGGCAGTGCGTTGATTCGGCGTACTTCGATTTCGACCGATCGCTTGCGCGCGCGCGGCGAACCCATTACTTGGCGGACCGACTCGTCGGTTGTCTGACAGCGTCGTCGGCGTCCCGACGCACTATGACGCAAGTCCACCAGGTTCTTTACAATGGATCCAACGAAGATTGTTTTGGAGACAGATATGAACGACATGACGCAGGCGACAGGCAACTGGGGCGATCTCGATGCGGAGCACCGTGACATCCTCACGCGCGATCCGAATTTTGCGCTGCCGGCAATGCCGGTGTTCGCCAACCCGGAGCAAGAGCGCCAGCACGTGAAACAGCGGCAGGCGGCGGCGTTTCGCCTGTTCTCGAAATTTGGCTTCGATGAAGGTATTGCGGGGCACATCACAGTGCGCGATCCCGTGCTGAAGGATCACTTCTGGGTCAACCCGATCGGCGTGCATTTCAGCTTGATCAAGGCGTCCGACTTGTCGCTGGTCGATCACACCGGCAAGGTGGTGCAGGGCCGGCCGATCAATCTCGCCGCGTTTCGCATCCACGCGCCGATCCACGCGGCGCGTGCCGATTGCAGCGCCGCCGCGCACGCGCATTCGCTCTACGGCAAAACCTGGTCTTCGCTCGGGCGACCGCTCGATCCGATCACGCAGGATTCTTGTCAGTTTTATCTTGATCACTCTGTGCACCATGAGTTCCATGGCGTCGTGTACGAAAGCACCGAGGGTGAGAACATCGCTAAGAGCTTGGGCGCGGGTAAGGCGACGATTCTGCGTAACCACGGCTTGCTCACGGTGGGCCAGACGGTCGACGAGGCCGCGTGGTGGTTCATCACCATGGAGCGCTGCTGCCAGTCGCAACTCCTGGCTGAAGCCGCCGGCAAGCCGATCTTGATCGATCACGAAATGGCCGCGCGCACGCAACGGCAAATCGGCAGTCACTACGCGGGTTGGTTCGCCTTTCAGAATCTCTGGCAGCGCATCATCAAAGAACAACCGGACCTAGTGGATTAGCCCAGGCCAGGCCGGCGCGCATAGCGCGATCGGTTCGTCGCGCTCGCTCGCGCGTCGCTGCGCGTTCTCAGCGCGGGCGATTTGCCCGCCCTTGCTCGGGCGAATTTCAGGTTTCTCTCCGTGATCGGCTCGCTAGCATGCATCACGCAGCCTCAATCGCTGCACGTGATCAATCGGAGGAAACGCAAATGAGAAGCACATTGGCCATGCTCGTGTTAGCAGGATCTGCAGCTACCCTGCTTGGGGCATGCAGCAGCATCGCCGCAAGTTCGAACACGCCCGCCTTAAGCGAAGTGTCTCATCAGCAATTCGAGCAGCAGATCAAAGGTGCGCTCGCGCCCCTCGCCGGCAAGAAGGTCACCGGACTGAAAGTCGTTTATCTGAGTGCCGACGTCGGACCGTGGCTGGACACTGGCATGGCGCTTGAGAACGGCGACAAAGTCACAATGGTTCTGAACGGCAAAATGATGCTGTCGCGCACCTACAACTTGTCATTCGAGGCGCCGATAGCGGTTTGGGCGAAGATCGCCGATGCCGGGCCGATCTTTCGCGGTGAACGTGAGACCAACACTTTCGCCGCCAACGGAGCTGGAACGCTGCGCGTCAAGCTATACCCGGGACAGCGCTGGCTCGATCCAAGCGGTAAGTACTTGGGCGATCCGGCGCCGGTTAATCCCGATGCCGGCGGCGGTGTCAGTGTGGCGATCATCCGTTGGGCAACGGGCGCCGACGCGGCAGAGCAATTGCAGCGCGTTGCACAGCAAGACGCGAAAGCCACCTGGGCAGTCTCCGAAGCCGCACGCTTGCGGCAAAGCGATGTGCGCAAACCGCCGGCCGACTGGTACTACCTGTGGGAGCTGGGGCCTTCGCAGGTATACGCGGAAGTTACGCCGCAACCGGCGCCAGGCGCCCCCAAACGCGCGATCGATCTACACACGCGCAACGATGTCGCGATTCTGCAGAAAGACACGGCGTTCGAATTGACACCGAATACCAAACTGACGTGGAAGTGGAAGGCGGACAAGCTGCCGGCACAGGTCGCGGAAAACTCGCTGCCGACACACGACTACATGAGCATCGCGGTGGAGTTCGACAACGGCAGAGACATCACGTTTTTCTGGAGCACCAATTTACCGATCGGCATGAGTTTCCACTGCCCGCTACCGGGCTGGGATCATCGCGAGACGCATATCGTCGCGCGTTCCGGCACGGCCGACCTCGGCAAATGGCTGAGCGAGGACAAAAATCTGTTCGAGCACTACCGCAAAGCAGTAGGCGGCGAGATGCCTAAACGTATCACGCGCGTCTGGCTGATTGCGGTCAGTTTGTTCCAAAAGACCGAGGG
>CAZAWU010000025.1:12434-16638 GCA_964488915.1 uncultured Burkholderiales bacterium | reverse complement strand
TGCTCGGTCGACTGCGCCTCCACGAGTAAACGTAGTATTTCGAACTCGCGCGCGGTCAATTGCGCCAGCGCCTCCCGTTCTCCACCGAGTTTGCTCAGCGCCAGCGCCTGCGCAACGTCCGGGCTGAGCGCTTGGCGCCCTTGAAACACATCGCGCACAGCGCGCACCAACACATCCGGCAGGCTACTCTTGGTGACGTAGCCCTGCGCGCCGGCGCGCACCGCTTGTTCAGCGAACGCGGCGTTCTGGTGCATGCTGAACACCAATATTTTCGCCTCCGGCCAGCGCTGATGGACGCGCCGTATCGCCTCCAAACCGCCTTGACCGGGCATCGACAGGTCGACGATCAGCACATCCGGCAGCTCTTGCTTGCACAGTTGATACGCCTCATCGCCGTCCGCGGCTTCGGCGATGACACGCATGTCTTCCTGCCGTTCCAGCAGCGCACGATAGCCTTCGCGAACGATGGCGTGGTCATCCACCAGCATGATCTTGATCGGGTTAGCAGGCATCGTTAGGCTCCTATGTGGTACGCTGCACCGGGATCAGCGCGCGCACGCGCAGCCCGTTGTCCGGGCGTGGCTTGAGCGTCAACTCTCCGCCCAGCGCGGCGACGCGTTCGCGCATGCCGATCAAGCCCATACCCGGCGCCGCGGCGAACGCGGTGCCCGTGGCTTTGCCATCATCTTCGACGACGATATCGATTTGATCACCACGCTCAGAGCCGCTGTTGCTGTTGATGCGCTGCACTTTGATCGCTACATGGTGTGCGCCAGCGTGCTTAGCGGCGTTGGTCAAACACTCCTGCACAATGCGGTAGATACTGACGTTGATCGGTTCCGGCAGCGCGGTCACGTCTCCTGCGACTTCCAGCTCGAAAAGCGTGCGCCCGCCGCTACCGCCGTTCCAACCGGACACCAGCGACTTCAAGCATTCGACCAAACCGAGCTCGTCGATGCCGGGCGGGCGCAGCCGCAACAGCATGCTCTTCAGCAGATCCATCATGCGGCCAACGACGCTGGCGATGCGCTCGCCCTGGGCTACCAACTGCGGGCACTGCGCCGACGCTGTTTCCACGACCACGGTGGTCATTGCGTTGAGTGCGGCGAGACATTGACCAAATTCATCGTGCAGTTCGTGCGCGAGCGAGCGCCGTTCTTCCTCCTGTACCTTGACCAGCTTTTGCGTCAAGGCTTCGCGCGCTGCGACGTTCTCCTGTAGGTGCGAAGCCAGCGCGTTCACCCCGCTGCTGATGCGGCCTAGCTCGATGAGCTGGAATGCGGGCAGCCGCGCGGCGAGATCGCCGCCGGCGAGCCGGTCCAATCCCCGGAGGATGTCGCGCGCCGGGCGCAGGGCGCGGCCGATGACGAAGTAGCTGAGGAGGCACAGGCCAAGAACGGTCGTCGCCGATAAGCCGATCAGCGGGCCGACGCGGCGCCACGCTTCAGCAAGTTCGTGAGCCGGATCTGGCGCGACGATGACGGCGCCGTGCGGCTTGCCGCGGAAGGCGACCGCGCGCGTAACCGCCCGGTCGCTGCCGAAAATGGTTGAAAACAGCGTGCTAAACCAAGTCGGTACGGAGCTGTTGCTGCTGTCCCAACCGTGGCAACTGCTCTCCAGCGACTCACCGCGCGCCGCGACGTAGCGTATGCACTGCCCGGTGCGCCGACCCGCGTCCAGAATTTCGATGAAGTTGGACGGTTGGCTGGAACGCAGGAAACCGATATTGCGTTCGATCAAGTGCACTTCCGCCAATCGTCCAACGCTTTCTGCGGTCTGTTGCGAAGTCGCACGCAGTTCTTGATCCGTTTGCCACAGCACGACGAGCGCGGCGCCCATAAGGCACAGCAGCCCGGTTAGTACGATGCGCACCACCAAATGCAATCGAAGATCCACCGTCCGCCCAACTTTCTGCGGCCGTCGTCGCCCTGCTCAAATCGCTCACTGCGTGGCCGCTACCGGAATTCTACGAAACCTCTCAGCGGGCGCGAGCGACGTACGGGGCCTCGGGCAATTTGCCCGAGGTTTGCGGACCTTGTGAGAACGCAGGCGCTGCCGTCTCGGCCACGGCGTTGCTAGAATCGCTGCACATGCGAGACGGCCGCCGCAGAGCGGCTGCGACGGAGGATACATGCAATCGACCATGATGCATTACCCGCTTACGCTTAATCAGTTTCTCGAGCGGGCGGGCAAGTTCTATCCCACGCGCGAGATCGTCTCGCGCTTGCCCGACAAGTCACTGCATCGCTACAGTTTCGGCGACTTCCAACGCCGCGCGCTGCGTCTGGCCGAGGCGCTGCAGCGCGCGGGGTTGCAGCGCGGTGAGCGTGTGGCCACCTTCATGTGGAATCACTACGCACACCTGGAAGCTTACTTCGGCGTGCCCGCGGCGGGCGGCGTGCTGCACACGCTGAACTTGCGCTTGGCGCCGGAGGAGATCGCTTACATCGTCAATCACGCCGAGGATCGCTTCATCTTAGTCGACGATGTGCTGTTGCCGCTGTTCGAGAAATTCAAAGCGCAGATCAATCCCGAGCGCGTAATCGTGTTTTCCTTCAGCGGGGCGGCGGTACTGGCGCCTTATGAGAACTACGAGACGTTTCTGCAAAGCGCGCGCGGCGAGTTCACCTTCCCGGAGATCGGCGAGAACGACCCGTGCGGCATGTGCTACACCTCCGGCACAACCGGGCGGCCGAAGGGTGTGGTCTATTCGCACCGCTCCAACGTGCTGCATGCCTTCGCAGCGGCGATGGCCGATTCGATGGCGCTGCGCGCGGCCGACTGCGTGCTGCCGGTGGTGCCGATGTTTCACGCCAACGCTTGGGCGGTGCCGTACGTGGCGGTGATGGTGGGTGCGAAGATCGTTTTCCCCGGACCGCATCTGGACGGCGAAAGCGTGTGCGAGCTCTTCGCCGCCGAGCGCGTCACGGTGAGCTGCGGTGTACCTACGGTTTGGCTCGGCGTGTTGCAGACTTTGCGCGCCAACCCCGGCCGCTGGCAGTTTCAACCGGGCATGCGCATGACTTGCGGTGGTTCGGCGGTGCCGGAGTCGCTTATGCGCAGCTTTGCGCAGCTCGACATGCACATTATGCAAGGCTGGGGCATGACCGAGACTTCGCCGATCGCCACTCTCGGTGTTATCAAGCCGGAGCTGATGGGCGCGAGCGTGGACGAGCAATTCGCGCTGCGCACCAAGCAGGGCGTTGCGCTACCGTTCGTCGATTTGCGTCTCATGGGTGATGCCGGCGCGCAGCCGTGGGACGGGCAGTCAGTCGGCGAAGTGCAAGTGCGCGGGCCGTGGATCACCGGCAGCTATTACAAGCTGCCGCAGTCGGACAGTTTTAGCGAAGACGGCTGGCTGCGCACCGGCGACGTCGGTGTGGTCGACGCCCACGGCTACTTAAAGCTGACCGACCGCACCAAGGATTTGATCAAGTCCGGTGGCGAGTGGATCAGTTCCGTTGATCTGGAGAACGCCATCATGGGCCATCCGGCCGTGCAGGAAGCGGCAGTGATCGCCGTGCCGCATCCGAAGTGGGCCGAGCGCCCGCTCGCCGTGGTTGTGCTGAAAGCCGGGCAAGAGGCAACGCCGGAGGAGCTGCGCGGCTATCTGAGTGAGCAGTTCGCCAAGTGGCAAATCCCCGACGCTTATGCCTTTGTCGATGCGATTCCGCGCACATCCACAGGCAAGTTCCTGAAGACCAAGCTGCGTGAAATGTATCAGGACTGGTCTTGGCAAGAGGCAGGATAGCTACCAGTATAGATCTAGTTATATTAACAGATCTCATTCTTCATCACTATCTCATTACAGTATAGTCGTTCCCTCGGCGACTGTCGCGGCGCTTGTGTGCGTGCGACAATGCGGGACATTGTTTGTGCAAGGTGCCCCACGCATGAGGGCCCGCTGAGATAAAAAGCAGTGAGCCGTGTGCGTTGCAGACCAGTAAGTTAGAAGCGAGGGGTTGTTGATGCGATTGCTGAATCTAACGTCATGCTGCGTGATCATTGCGCTGATGTGGGCCGGCACCGGCGCGGCGCTGGCGGCGAGTGCGTTTAGAGGCGTGTGGGTTTCGCGCACAAGCTTGTGCGATACAGGCGGCACCACCGGTTGCGACGAGAAGCACGAGGCCGGCGCTTCGCTCTGGCTCTATCAGCATGGCAACCGGCTGTGCGGCCAGTGGTCTCAGGGCATCTACGGCGGGCG
>CAZAWU010000025.1:0-12334 GCA_964488915.1 uncultured Burkholderiales bacterium | reverse complement strand
ACCCCTTTTGCGCGCCGCAGCGGGGCGTTGCGCGAAGTGCGCCCGGATAAATTGTTGTCGCTCGCCCTGCGCGGTTTAGTCGAGCGGGTCGGCATCGATGCCGCCAAGATCGAGGACGTCGTCAACGGCACGGTGACCCTCGCGGGCGAGCAAGGCGCCAATCCCGGCCGCCTGGGGGTGCTGCTCGCGGGCTTTCCCGTCACTACGGCCGGGGTATCGCTCAACCGCATGTGCGGATCGTCGCAGCAAGCGGTGCATTTCGCCGCGCAAGCCATTGCCGCAGGAGACATGAACTACGCCATCGGCAGCGGCGTGGAGAGCATGTCGCGCGTGCCGATGTTTCTGGACATCAGTCTTGGCAAGCCGGTCAGCGGTTTCGAATCGCTCAATCCCGAGTTGTGGCAGCACCACGATTTGATCCATCAAGGCGAAAGTGCGGAGCGCGTCGGCGATCGCTGGGGCGTCACCCGTGCGCAGGCCGATGAGTTTTCCAAAGCGTCGCATCGCAAGGCGGCGGCGGCACGTGAGATGCGCCGCAACAAGGAAATCGTGGCCGTAGCCGCGCTTGGGGCCGCCGGCGAGGCGATCACGCTGGACCATGACGACGGCGTGCGGGCCGTGATCGACGACGCCAAGATTGCCGCACTCAAACCGGCGTTTCGTCCCGATGGCCGCGGCAGTGTCACCGCTGCCAATTCGAGCCAAATTTCCGATGGCGCCTCTGCTGTGTTGGTGGCGAACGCGGATGTGGCGCGAGCCGACGGCTTCAGAGCGCGCGCCAAGTTCCGCGCGCGTGTGGTGGTGGGCTCGGATCCGACCATGCAGTTGACCGGCGTCATCCCGGCGACGCAGAAAGCGCTGCAGCGCGCGGGCTTGAGCGCGAGCGATATCGATTGGTTCGAAGTCAACGAGGCCTTCGCTACCGTGGTGCTCTCGTGGGCGAAGGAGATCGGCGCGAATCTCGACAAAGTCAATCCATGGGGCGGCGCCATCGCGCACGGCCACCCGCTCGGCGCCACCGGCGCGGGATTGATGGCCAAAATGCTCGCTGGGCTCGAAGCCACCGGCGGCCAGTTCGGGCTGCAAACCATGTGCATCGGGCACGGCATGGCCACTGCAACTATCGTAGAGCGGGTTTAGGCATGCGCTTTTGTAGTTGGGCGCCGCGCGCCGGCGCTGGCGCCGTTGCACTAGTACCGCGACCCAGAGGTTCCGGCACATGAAAGCGCGTCTTCACCCCGATTACGGTGTCGCAAATTCTCGCAATACCGACGGGTATTGCTGCGGTTTGCGCCTTGCCCTCGAGTCGAATCCATCGCTTTCGTTTGTATCCAAACCTCTGGGGCGCAGTACTAGCAGCCCGTCCTGATTCAGGCGAGTCGTAGGGCTTTCCTTACGCTGTGCGCCCTGCCCAAAGCTTGGGCAATTTGTCTCCTTCTTCCCGCGCGCTTTGCTACGGTGTGGCCGAGCTGCTACACCGGTAGTTGCTGATTGCAAAATTGTTTTGCAGTCGCGTTGCGTGTGCGCAATGAGTGATAGCGTGCCGCTTCAAGTTTCGTTGGTTGGAGATGGAAATGAAGTTGCAAGTTCTGGCCCTGTTGGGAGTTCTTTCATGCGCGGGCGCGGCTGTGCAAGCCGAACCGTTTCCCGCGCCGCATTCCGGCTCGACGCTTGCCGACATCGAGCAGAGTTTCGATGCATGGCGTGGCAAGCCTATCGCGTTTCCGGGGCGCATTCAGCGCATGGAAGAAGGCTACGAAGGCCGGCCGCTGCTGCGCATTCTGCTACCGCGTCCGAATCCCGAAATGCGCGAGATTTGGGTGTCGTCGCAAGTACCAGCGGAGACACGTCAGTTCAAGATCGGCGATGTGGTCATCGTGTACGGTAAGCTGGAGCGCGCCGGTGACGATGATCCGGTTACTACGCCCGTCTATGACACCGCCTATCACGTGCTCGGCGAATGTGTGGTCAACGCCACGACCAAGCGCATCTACTATGCGCCTAAGGCGGACGAGCGTTGCCAAGCGTGGCGCGAGGGTAATTGGCCGGAGGGCTAGAGCACTAGCGGTTCACGCAGTGCACGCCGTGCTAAAATCGCCACTTCTTCAGGTTGGTCACCCGCGCGCCTCGTCAACGAGTCGGCAAAAGCGTTTCAGCGCTGCTATGCGGGTTGCTACGGTGGCGTTAGCTCAGTTGGTAGAGCATTGGGTTGTGGTCCCAAGGGTCATCGGTTCGAGTCCGATACGCCACCCCACACACTTGCCGCCGCGTGCCGCCTTCCTAGAGCGGCGCAGACGGTTCTAGATTTCGCCCCGATATTTCTGGTAGTAGCCGAGCACACGCGGCACGTAGTTGCGCGTCTCCGTGATCGGCGGGATCGCACCGTATTTGAGAACCGTGTTATGTCCGGCGTTGTAGGCAGCAAGGGCGAGCGCGAGATCGTTATCGAAAATCTTCATCAAATACCGCAGGTGCTTGGTACCCGCGATGATGTTTTGGCGCGGGTCGAACATGTTTAGCACGCCGTACTGGCCCGCCGTGTCCGGCATCAATTGCATGAGACCGGTGGCGCCGCGCGGCGAAACCGCGCGCGCATCATAAGCCGACTCGACCGAGATGATGGCGTGAATGAGTGCAGCCTCGACGTTGTAGCGTTGCGCTACGTGCTTGATCAATGAAGCGTACTTCTTGCGTCCCGCCGCACCGATCTTCGGCAAACTCTCCGTCGGAGCAGCCGACACATTCTCCGTCCGATTGTCTGAGCTGACAGGCGCTTTGCTCGCGACCGGCGCAGTGCGCTGAATCAGCTGGTAGCGCTCGTTAAGTTTTTGGTTGCTGACATGGGTACGGCCGTCCTCGTCTACGTAGCCATAAAGGTCGGCATAGGCCGTTTGCGCCCCGTAGCCAAAGGCAATCGCCAAGACGAACCCCGACACGGTCCTCGTCATCGTCTGCGGTCTCCAAGAGATTGAAACTTTGTTATTGCTTCTTGTGGGCGCTAACCCTGGCGCACCACCGAACGCGGCCGATAGTAACCCGTTTGCGCATGCTGTAACAATCCGTCCAGATACTGGCTAGGGATTACTGTGTTAAATAAGTACCAAAGCCATTTTATGATGATAACTACCGTATCTATATCAGATCTTCGCGCGCATCAGACGTTGTTTTTCGCGCTGCCATTCGCGTTCTTTTTCAGAAGCGCGCTTGTCGTGCTGCTTTTTGCCCTTGGCCAGGCCGATCTCGGCTTTGATACGTCCTTTGGCATAGTGGAGGTTGAGCGGCACCAGGGTGTAACCGGCCTGCTCGACTTTGCCAATCAGCTTGCGGATCTGGTCTTTGTGCAACAGCAGCTTGCGCGTGCGTACCGGGTCCGGATTGACGTGCGTCGAGGCGGTCGGCAACGCACTAATGTGCGAGCCAATCAAGTGCAGCTCCCCGTGCTGGACGACTACGTAGGCTTCTTTGAGCTGAACGCGCCCAGCCCGGATCGCTTTCACTTCCCAGCCCTCGAGCACGACGCCAGCCTCGAAGCGCTCTTCGACGAAATAGTCATGGAACGCCTTGCGGTTTTCGATGATGCTCATGGATTGGGTTGCTAGCGAGCGCGCGCTCGGGTGGAGGCCGCGGCGAGGGTAGCTATACTTGCGTTCGATTCTACCAGTGGGGCTTTGGCGCGCATGGCGCGGGTGGCGAAATCGGTGTTGGTGGGTTTTTCGGCGCAGCGCATGGCTGCCTTGGTCGAGGATGTGCCGGCCTACCCGCAATTCCTGCCGTGGTGCCGCGCGGCTAGCGCCGTTACCGAAGAGGCAGGCACGCAGCTGGCCACCATTCACATTGACTATCATCATCTGCGCCAGAGTTTCACCACGCGCAACCGGCGTATCAGCGCCGAGGCAGCCGCTTCTGCTAACGCACCGCTGCGACTCGAAGTCGAACTCGTGGAAGGCCCGTTCCGTCGCTTACAGGGGCACTGGCGCTTCACGCCGCTGCGCGAAGACGCCTGCCGCGTGGAATTGGAACTCGAGTACGAGTTCGCCTCACGTCTGGCCGAGCGCTTCATCGCGCCGGTGTTCGGCTACATTGCCAACACCTTGGTCGATGCGTTTGTGCGCCGCGCCGAACAGCTCTACGCCCTCAAGGTGCCCAAGTAAGTTGGCGCCAACGCTGGAAATCGAAGTCGTCTACGCCTTGCCGCAGTGGCAGCATGCCGCGCGCGTCACGTTACCCGCCGGTGCGCGCGTGATCGACGCGCTGCGTGCGTCCGGATTGCTCGATGCGTGCCCGGAGATCGACCTCGCCGTGAATGCGGTCGGCGTTTGGGGAAAAGTGGTGGCGCTCGACCACGTCCTGCGCGCGCGCGACCGAGTGGAAATCTACCGCCCGTTGCAGGCCGATCCGAAAGCCGCGCGGCGCGAACGCGCTCAACGACAGCCGGTGCGCGCGCGTTCGCGCGTCAAACGCGTGCGCGGTTAGCCGCGCTTGGCTAGCACTTCGAAGGCGACGCGCTGCCAGCCCTGACCCTTGCGGATGACGCGCGGCAGGCGCACGTAGTAGGAAACATTGCGTGCCGCGAGCGTGAAATCTTTCCCGGCTGATTGCAGGGCGGCGTCCACAATCAGCGAGTCGGCTCGGCCGCGGCCCTGATCGCCGGGTATGAAGAGCCCGCGCCAAGCTGGCGAGGGATCGCCCGGCGCATCGGCTTCTTCGGTCAAGGTGACGACCACTGGGTTGTGCGACAGCACCTCGATACCGACAAAGAGTTGACCGTGATCCGATTGCACCAGCCGGCGCGTGATATAGCCCACCGCCCAGCGGTTGCTCTTGTTGCGTTTGACGCCTACCAGTTGCGCGAGTCGCAAATCGTGGTCGGCGTCCGCGCGCAGCGCCGCTCCGTAGCCGTTGACGCTTTCGTCCAGCAACTGCCACGCTTCGCGCTTGGCGGCGCTCGCGCTGGCGCGCCCTTGCGCTGCCTTTGCGCGCGTTTGTTCGCGCACGAAGCCGTAGATCTTGAGGTCGAACTCCTCTTCTTGACTGAGCGTGCGCGGTCCGGTGGCTTCGGGTTGCTCGGCTTCGTAGTCTTCGGTGGCGGCGATGCTCAAGCCCTCGAGACCGCGCACCACGGAAATCGGTTCGTTGTTCGCGGCGACGCGGCGATGACTGCGCTGATCCGAGCGCATCCATTCAGGTGACCAAATGCGGTCGATCTTGTCGAGCAACTCAGCGTACTCACCCGCGCGCGCGATGGGATCGATGCCGCTGCTGGGGTTGACCTGGCCTTGCCGGAACGCCATCTTGGCGCGCTCGACTTGCAAGCTCAACGCGTCCGTACTGAGAAAGCGCAGCAGTTTGCCGGAACTGGCGCCGAGCACGCGACGCGCGCCGGATGACGCCGCCAAATCGACGTAGTAGAAATGCTTGTGCCGGTCGAACTGCTGATCGAGGCGCGCGCCGGCGCACCAGCCGATCAGCCATTCATCGGAAGTTTGCATCTGGCGTTGATTGAAGGCGCCGCTCGCCAGCGTCGCCAGCAGCAGCGTGCGTGCATACGCTTGGGCGGGATTCAGTTCCAGTGCCTTGGGCTTCAAATAGGCCGCCACGCTGCGCTGTTCCAACCCGCGTTCCTCCGCGTCTTGGTAGAGTTTGTGCAGGAGACGCCAGCCTTCGCCCTCGAGTTGTTCTTGGCGGAAACTCGCCCACTTCGCGCGATTGCCCAGCGCGAGCAGAGCGCGGCAGGTTAGCAGCACGAACAGTTCTTCCGTCATGCTGTCGCCGCCGCCCTTTTCGCTCAAGAAGCGATGGTACAGGCGCGCCAGCGCACCGTAAGTGTCGCTCATGACTTGGCACAGCGCGTACTGCACTTGCTTCGACAAGCCGGCGTTGCGCAGGAAGTTCTGCAGCGTCTCGGTGTACAGCCCGGTTAACTGTTCCTCGCTGTAGACGATGGCGTTGATGGAATCCATCGCCAGCGGCGCGGTGCCACGTTCCAGTTCGCTCAACGCGGCGAGCACGAGGTGCTGCGCTGACTCGGCGTCGCGGCTCTGCAGCTGACTTACCCACGCGGTTGCGCGCGCGACGTTGGCAAGATTCTTACTGAGTGATTCGGTCACTGACATAGGTAGGATGGCGTGGAGAGCTAGGCGGTGGCGCGGAGAAAGCGTCAGCGCTATCAGGGTGCGGGTTTACGCGCGAGCTTGGGTTCGACCCGCTCCTTTTGGGCTTGGTCGCTATCGAAATCGAAGTCGAAATCCAGCACGGGTGCGCCAGACTGGCCGGGGACTTTGGGTTCTGGGCGATCCTCGGGTAGCTCCGACAGCAATTCGCTGCGCAGCTTTTCGCCGCGTAACGCAGGTGTGAAGTCGAGCGGGATGTCGAGCCAATTTTGTGCGCGCAGCTGATCGCCTTCGGTCTGCCCTGAGGGCGCTTGTTCAGCGGCAACGGCTTCTTCCTGGGACTCCGTGCCGGGCTCGGCCGCGTACAGCTCATTTTGCGGATCGAGCGCGCGGCCGATCGCCTGCACTTTGCGCCACTCACCGATGTCGCGGAAGCGGTCGCGGAACGCGATCGCCTGCTTCTCGAATGCGCCCTTCATCTTCATCTGGCGATAGATTTCAAGTAGCGCCAGCCAGGGTTTCGGCTGATCGGGGTACTTTGCCGTGGTGTATTCCAACAACTCGATCGCTTTGTCGGCGGCGCCGTCTTCCATAAAGTAAACGCGCGACTGCTCAACCACAGCGTCAGTGTCGGACAACGCGATGTCGGCTTCGGCCAATTCCGGGAAGCGGTCGGCAAGGTAGCGCGCCTGGACGTCCTGTTCGCGCGCCTGGTGGGCAGCCTCGATGCGCTCCGCAGCGGGTTTGGGTGCGACGGTCACGGGCGCTTGAGTCGGAGCAATGGTCGGCGCCTGCGTCATTGCATGCGGTGCGGGGATCGGCGCGTCGAAGGCTTCCTCGATGCGGCTGCTGCGCCGGCGGCGCAACATGGCAAGCAGCAAACCACCGAGGGCCGCTACCGGCAGCACCCACCACCAACGCTCGGCCAGCGGTGTCCATTGCTCGTACCATTTTGGAGCGCTTGTTTCTGGCACCGTGGCGGCGTCCGGTTTCGCCACCGCCGCCGGCGGCGTTACCGGTGTAGCGGCGGGCGACGCACCTTCTAGGCTGCCGCCTTGCTGGCGAAGTTGCGCTTTGAGTGCTTCAACCTCGGCGCGCATCTGGCGCATCTCGTGCTGCAGCGAAAGCATGGTCGCGGTGAGATCGTCGGCGTCGAGCAAGCGTTGACGCTCGCGCAGCGACGCGCGCTCGTCCTCTGATACCGGGCGTGAAACATCGATCGAGCTACGGGATAAGCGCAACACGAATTCAGGGCGCCCGCCGCTCGGCGGCACGACTTGGGGTGCTGCGGCCAGCGGCTCGGTTTCTGCCTGCGGCAGCGCAATCTGGGGCTTGGGCTTTGCCGGCCTGGTGGCACCGCGCCTAGCCTTCGGCTTTGCTTTCGGCGCTTGCACTTCTTGCGCAAGCACCGGCAGTTCGGGGATGAGCAAAGGCGTTCCAGTTGCCGGCAGCGGGCTCTCCGGCGTGGGCAGCACGTCGGAGTTTGCACTAGCGATTAGCTTGCGTAGCCGGCGCTGCAGGCGCGGGTTATAGGGGTAGCGATTTTTTACAATACTATCTAAGGTGTCTCCCTCTTGAACAACATGTTCGTCAATACCGGAGAACAACTGTTGCGTGTAGCGGTTCTGCGGGGGCGGCGGTGCCTGCGGCAACTGCAGCGGTGCTGCACGCGCTGTTTGGTATTGCGGCGGATCGAGCAGTAGCGTGTAGTCGCGATAGATACTGCCGCCGTCAGTGCAACTGACCCGAAGCAGCAGGCGTGCCACTGGTTCCTCTACCGGCAGAGCCGAGCTCACCAGTAGAAGGTTTTTTCCAGCGATCTTGCGCAGTTCTACCCGTGCGCTCGCAATCAATCCTTGACTGTCGCCGCCGAACGGGTCGCTGCGCACGACGCTGATGCAGTCTGCGCTGAGATCTTCCCCCGGACTGGCGCTTACCGGCACGCGCGCGCGCAGCGGCTGGCCAAGCGAAGAAGTAACTTCAATCTCGCCCAAACTGAGCGCATATGCCGGTACGCTCGCAAGAGCCAGCGCGATCGCCACAGTCAGCGGCGCCAGCCTGCGTGGCCCGATGCGCACTGTTTTCTCAGGGTGAGTGCGATTTGCTACCGTCCAACCACTGTGTAATGAGGTCACGGCTCGTTAGGCTTTGCAGTTTTGATCCTGGAACTTCTTCTCTTTCGCAATTTCTTCCGCGAACTTCTTGTCGTCGAAAAAGACGCGCTCGCCTTTCTCATTGGTACGGTAGACACGACCGCCTTGCTGCAGCATGGCCAAGCGTCCGCGGCTGTCCGCGCAATGCTGGCGCCGCTCTTCTGCTTGTTGCTCCTTCTCCGCTTGCTTCTTGGCCGATTCATCCGCCGCGGCGCGGCGCTTGCGGAACTCTACTTCCTGGTCGACGTAGTTATTGGTGGCTGGCCGTGCTTCGGGCGCGCCCGGCGCAGCGGCTGTTGCCGCCGCGGTGTTGGAGCGCAGTTTGGTTGCGTTGACCTGCGGCGGCGGCATGTCGCTGTAATGAACCTTGCCGTCCTTATCGACCCACTTGTAGACGCCGTCACCGGCTTGCGCTGGTGCCAGGCAAAGTACTACGCCGGCAACGCTCATCGAGCGAACCGTTGACAAAAATAATCGTTTCAGCGCCACGAGTTGCGCTCCTTGCGCGCTTGTAAACAAGGCTCGTCGAAGGTTTTCCCACCTTACTTGCCAAATCAGAATGTTCAATTGTCAATCTCCGCGGCGCGCTTGTCCAGGGCCAGCGCTTCTAACTAGACGGACGCCAAGCTTTCGTACGGCGCCGTCACGATGCCACTTCCCTAGGGTATCCTGGGATTCCGGCAACGATTGTCGCGCAATTGGCTACGGATTGGAATGCCTGATTTGCAAAAGTTTAACATTGCTAATCAAAAGGTTGTTGTTTTTTTGCCGGTCTTAAACGGGAGCTTGCTCCGTTGCCACTGCTTCCCGCACCCCTCGGCGCGTTACGGAGGCTCGCGTATAATCGCGCTTTGCCACTGCTCGTGGACTCATGCGCATCATCCAGAAGGGTCTGACCTTCGACGATGTCCTGTTGGTGCCGGCGCACTCTTCGGTGTTGCCGCGCGATGTCAGCCTCACTTCGCCGCTAAGCCCCTCGATTTCACTCGGCCTGCCGTTGCTTTCAGCAGCGATGGACACAGTAACAGAAGCGCGCTTGGCAATCGCGTTGGCGCAAGAAGGCGGTATCGGTATCGTCCATAAGAATCTGAGCATCAAAGGGCAGGCCGCCGAAGTGGCTAAAGTGAAGCGCTTCGAAAGCGGTGTAGTGAAGGATCCGATCACGATCGCACCCGACATGAAAGTGCGCGAAGTGCTGGCACTTACTCAGCAGCACCGGATTTCAGGCTTGCCGGTGATCGAAGGGCGGCGCGTGGTCGGCATCGTTACCAACCGCGATTTGCGCTTCGAAGACAATCTCGATCAGCCGGTACGCAATATCATGACCCCGCGCGAGCGTCTGGTGACAGTGCGCGAAGGGGCAGCGTTAGAGGAAGCCAAAGCGCTCATGCACCGGCACCGGCTTGAGCGCGTGCTGGTGATAAACAGCGATTTCGAATTGCGCGGGTTGATTACCGTCAAAGACATCTTGAAGGCGACCGAGCATCCGACTGCCTGTAAGGACAGCCTCGGCCGCTTGCGCGTGGGCGCGGCGGTCGGGGTGGGCGCTGGCACGGAGGAGCGCGTCGAGGCGCTGGTGGAGGCGGGCGTGGACGTCTTGGTGGTCGACACGGCGCATGGCCACGCGCAGGCGGTGATTGACCAGGTCGCGCGCATCAAGAAACGCCACGGTGCTGTTCAAATCATCGGCGGTAATATCGCAACCACAGCGGCGGCGCGTGCGTTGGCCGACGCTGGAGCAGATTGCGTGAAAGTCGGTATTGGCCCGGGTTCCATCTGCACGACGCGCATCGTCGCCGGCGTTGGCGTGCCCCAGATAACTGCCATCCAAAACGTGGTGGAAGGGCTCAAGCACAGCAAGGTTGCGTGTGTGGCCGACGGCGGTATTCGTTACTCAGGGGACATCGCGAAGGCGCTCGCGGCTGGAGCTAACGCAGTAATGCTAGGCAGTTTGTTGGCAGGCACTGAGGAGGCGCCCGGGGAAACTGAGCTGTACCAAGGGCGCTCGTACAAATCGTACCGCGGTATGGGCTCGCTCGGCGCCATGCAGCAGGGCAGCGCCGAGCGTTATTTCCAAGACCCTTCCATCCACGCCGACAAACTGGTTCCCGAGGGTGTGGAGGGACGCGTGCCCTACAAGGGGCCGGTCACGGCGATTATTCATCAACTCATGGGCGGGGTACGGGCGAGTATGGGCTATCTCGGTTGCGCGAATATTCGTGAGTTGCACGAAAAGGCGCAGTTCATAGAAGTGACCACGGCCGGTGTACGCGAATCGCATGTGCACGATGTGCAGATTGTCAAAGAGGCGCCGAACTACCGGGTGGAGTGAGTGAGGCTGACGGCGTGAAGGGTGATCGCGTAAGGGCGTAAATCCCAAGTGCGAGCCATACTATCTTGAGGATAAGCCTAAAAACTAGAGTAGTTCTAAGTTTTGCCATGTAGTAGGCCCTAGTATCGCGTTTCGCATATCACCCGTTCACCCATTCGCCCTCCGTTCATCAGTGATTCACCCCCGCCTTCTCATTCTTGATTTTGGTTCACAGTATTCGCAGTTGATCGCGCGTCGCGTGCGCGAGGCGGGCGTCTACTGTGAGTTGCATCCCTACGATGTGGATGCCAAGTTTGTGCGCGAGTTCGGCCCCAAGGGCATCATCTTGTCCGGCGGCCCTGCTTCGGTGACCGAGCAAGCGACGCCGCGTGCACCCCAAGCCGTTTTCGACTTGGGTGTGCCGGTGCTCGGTATCTGCTACGGAATGCAGGCCATGGCGGCACAGCTCGGCGGCGAAGTCGAATCCAGCAGCGTGCGCGAATTTGGTTACGCCGAAGTGCGTGCTCGGGGACATTCTCTCTTGTTGCGGGATATTCAGGATAGTCTCAACGCCGAGGGACATGGGCTACTCGACGTGTGGATGAGCCATGGGGACAAGGTTACTACGTTACCTCCAGGATTCAAGGTCATTGCCTCGAACGCGGTAAGCCCGATCGCCGGTATGGCCGACGAGGCGCGCAAGCTTTACGGCTTGCAGTTTCATCCAGAGGTCACGCACACCCTTCAGGGCGCAGCCATCTTGCGGCGCTTCGTACATGAGATATGCGGGCTCGGTGCGGACTGGAACATGCCGAGCTACGCCGAGGAAGCCATCGGCCGCATCCGCTCCGAAGTCGGAGGCGATGAGGTGATCCTCGGGCTTTCCGGCGGCGTGGACTCTGCGGTGGCTGCGGCGTTGATCCACCGTGCCATCGGCGATCAGCTCACCTGCGTGTTCGTAGACACCGGTTTGCTGCGTCTGAATGAAGCGCAACAAGTCATGCGCACCTTCGGTGACCATCTTGGCGTGAGCGTCGTGCACGCGGACTGCAGCAAGGCCTTCTTGCATGCGCTCGAAGGCCAAAGCGACCCGGAACAGAAACGCAAGACCATTGGCCGCGTATTCGTCGAAGTGTTTCAGCGCGAAGCGGCCAAGTTGCCCCGAGCGAAATGGCTGGCGCAAGGCACGATCTATCCCGATGTGATCGAATCGGCGAGCGCCAAAACCAAGAAAGCACACAACATCAAGTCGCATCATAACGTCGGCGGCTTGCCCGAGACGCTGCACCTGAAGTTGCTTGAACCGCTGCGCGAACTGTTCAAAGACGAAGTGCGCGAGCTCGGTCTGACGCTCGGCCTGCCGCGCGACTGGGTGATGCGCCATCCGTTCCCGGGGCCCGGTCTCGGCGTGCGTGTGCTCGGCGAAATCAAGCCCGAGTACGTTGACTTGCTGCGCCGCGCGGATGCCATCTACATAGACGAACTGCGTGAATCCGGTTGGTACGACAAGGTCGCGCAAGCATTCGCGGTGTTTCTGCCGGTGCGCTCGGTCGGTGTCATGGGGGACGGCCGGACATATGAGCACGTGGTTGCGCTGCGTGCCGTCGTCACCACCGATTTCATGACCGCGCATTGGGCGGAACTACCTTACGCCCTGCTCGCGAAAGTCTCCAACAGGATCATCAACGAAGTACGCGGCATCAACCGCGTTGTGTACGACATCTCAGGCAAGCCCCCGGCTACAATCGAGTGGGAGTGAG
>CAZAWU010000024.1:16414-28902 GCA_964488915.1 uncultured Burkholderiales bacterium | reverse complement strand
CCGATGTTCTTCGTGGCCAAAGTGCGGCCGTACGAGATTGGCGTGCGTCAAAGCGTAACCAGCGGCGTACTGCCGCAGGACCTCAACACCGGCTGGCATTGGCGCATTCCGGGTTTGCATAAAATGATCTTGCTGCCCACGCCATACTTCATGTTGGACTACACCAACGACGACAACGGACCGCAAACACCCTTACTGGTGCGCACCAAGGACAACAATACGGTGGAACTGGACATCTCGGTTCCCATGCGCGTCAAAGCGGGCCACGCACACGAAATCGTCGCTATCGGCAATCACATACAAGACTCGGATGGCCGCTATCGCTATCAGCGGCTTGCGGAAGAGACCGCTACCAGCGTGCTGCGCGAAGGCTTGGCGGCGCTTGATTCGGTCGGATTCTATTCGACCACACGCCGCATCCAAGTGAGCGCCAAAGTGCTCGAGGTTCTAAACCGGCAGCTGGAACCGCTGCATCTGGAAGCTCAAGCGGTGCTACTGCGCGCCGTGCGTTTCCGGCCCGAGTACGAGAAACAACTACAAGCGATCCAACTCAACGAGCAGAACAAGCTACTTGACGCTGCGACGCAAAAGTTGGCCACGGTTCAGCAAAGCCTGGACAACTATCTGCAAGGCACCAGTGCGCAGGTTTCGGCGTTGACGCAAGACTGGATCAAGCGCCGCGCTGAGTTGGAGCGCGCCTATCAGATCGGATTGCTTGATGTGCCCGACGCCGTGCCGGGTGCAGCGCGCGCCAAGCTTGCGACGCTCACGCCAGTCGAGGTCGAGGCCAAGCGCGCGGAAGCGGCGAAGGTGTTTGGCCTGGACCCGTCCTCGGTGGGGGATGCATATTTGATCGGCATCAACAACGTGCAGGCCGAGACGTTGGCGTATCGCAGGCGCGTTACCGCCGAGGCGGATGGGATTCAGGGCCGCTTATCGGCCGAAGGCGACGCTATGGTAGCCAAGGTGCAGGGCGAATACGAAGTCAAGTTGAACGCGCTGCTGGGATCGCCGGCTGGACGCGCCTATGTGGCGTTCGGTGCGGCGCAAAACGTGCAGTTTTCGCCGACACTCACATTTAGTTCTACCGAAGGCATTCCGTCGGTGCTGCGCTTGCGGCACTTCGCCGAGCAGTTCATGGGCGAGCGTTAGCTAAACTTAGCTAGCCGTCAAACCCAACCGAGCGCGCCGGCTAGCCCCCCAAGCGCCACCATCACCAGCAGATGCACGCGTGTGCGCCACACCAAGATCGCAGCAGCGACGGTGAGCAGCGTGTGTGCCCAACCGGGCGTTTGCGCCGACAAGATCCAGCCCGTTGCGATCAAGAGTGCAATGACGATCGGTGCCATGCCGGCGCGGAACGCGCGCAGCGCCAGCCAATCGCGCCGAGCGTTGCCCCAGCGCGCCGCGGCAAAGGCGAGTGTGGTGGAGGGCAGCATGATGCCGGAGAGCGTGCTGAGCGCACCGAGCACACCGGCGGCTTGGTAACCCATCGCGGCGACGAAGAGTACGTTCGGGCCGGGCGCGGCCTGCGCAATGGCAATCGAGGCGTTGAACTGCGCGTCGTTGAGCAACCCCAATTGATCCACCAGCACGCGATGCATGTCCGGCGCCACGGTAATCGCACCGCCGATGGAGAGCAGCGACAGCAGCAGAAAATGTCCGAACAGCGCGAGCCAGGTGAGTAACGTCATGCCGATGACGCCTACCTAGCGCGCGCTTGGTTGGTGCTGCGCCCGCAGGCGCCATGCCGCTGCGCCGCACGCGAGTACGCCGAGCCCGAGCAGCACCCAGACTAGCGGCCAGCGCAGCAGCGCAACGCAGACAAACATCGCCGCACCGGTCAGCACACACGCCGGCATACCCAAAGGGTTGGTTTTCAGCGTCGGCATGAGTTTCAGGGCGGTGCCGATGATCATGCCGGCGGAAACCGCGCCCATGCCCTTGAGTGCACCCGCCACCATGGGGAAGCCGCTAAATTGAGCATAAAGAGCCGTCAGGATCAGAACGATCACCAGCGGAACGCTCATCATGCCGGCCAGCGCGCTGAATGCGCCGCGCCAGCCGGAGAAGCGATCGCCGATCATGAGCGCGACATTGCACACGTTCGGCCCTGGCAGCACCTGCGCCAAAGCCAGGATCTCCACGAACTGTTCTTTGCTCAGCCAGCGCTTTTGCTCGCACAGCACTCGTTGCGCGACCGCGAGCACGCCGCCGAAACCCTGCAGCGCGAGCAGCGTGAAGGTGACGAACAGGTCTTGGTTCGATCTTGGAGTAGCGGGTGTTACCTCCTTCCCTCTCGATGGGGGAAGGCCGGGAACAGGTTGTTCGCCGCTTGCCTCGGTCATGCATCGAGTTCCGGGTAGTGGCGAAAGATGCCTTGTTGATTGAACGCGATGCGCCGCGGCGAACTCAGGTAGGCTTCGACGCTGGGCCGGCGTGCAACGCGCTCGTGCAAGGACGTCAGTCCGGGCAAGCGTTTTTCGCGCTTGCGCATGGCTTGCGGAAACGCGTAGCGCAATCCTGCGACGAGCTGGAACATCGAGAGGTCGACGTATGTCATTGAACGCCCAATCATGTACCCGCCGCCTTTGGCGTTGCTTTGCAGCACGCTTTCGAAGTAGTTCAGATACTTCGGCACCCGCTCTGTCAGGAAGTGTTTGCTGCGCCGGCGCGCTTCGGCTTTTTGCTCTTCGTAGTACAGACTGCTGGCGATCGGATGGTGTGTGTCGTGGATTTGTACGAGGAAATCGGTGACGGTGAGCTGCAGTTGATGCGCCCATAGTTGCCCGCCTTCGGACTTCGGTGCTAGGCCCAGCCGCGGACCGAGGTAGAGCAGAATGTTTGCGGTCTGGCCGATGAGCAGTTTGCCAGCGCGCAGAAACGGCGGGGCAAACGGGCGGCACAACTGCCTTTCTTGCTCCATGATTTGCATCATCGCCGGTACGCCTTTGCCGCGACCGGGCTCGCGCGCGACATCGACATACTCTGCATTGGCCGCCTCGAGCGCCAAGCGCACGAATTCGCCGCGGCCTTGTATCGAAGGCCAATAGAAAAGCTCGTAGCCCACGCTTTGCCCTCCCTTTGAATCTAGCTTGATAGATATCTTCGCATGCCTGAGACGATGTCGCCGATGGCGGAAGGGTTCATTGTCGGGCACCGCAAGAGGCGTATATACTGAAGCGCTAATCCTAACCGAGCTGCGACATCATGACTGTTCGAGCCGCCTTCATCGCCTCAATGCTGATTTGCGCTTCGACCATGGGCGGCGGCGCTTGGGGGCAGGGCGCGCCGGAGCAAAGTCCGGTGTGGCTGCAATTGCAGGACACGGTGTTCGGCAAGCGCGCGATCAACCCGGGCGGCAAACAAGTCGTGCAACTGCATGTGAATTCGCGCGCAGAGGACGCGGCTACGGTGCCCATTCTGGTGCGCACCGCGCTGCCGCAAACCGAGCAACGCTACATCAAGCGTCTCTGGCTGGTGATCGATAACAATCCGAGCCCGATCGGTGTGGTGTTCCATCTGACGCCGCATAGCGGTCAAGCCGATATCGAGACGCGCGTGCGCATCGAAAACTCCACCTTCGTGCGCGCAGTCGCCGAAACCAGCGATGGCGAGTTGTTCATGGACGCGAAGCCGATTTACGCCGCCGGTGGTTGTTCCGGTCCTTCGCTCGCGGATGAGGCGGCGATGGCGAATCTAGGCAACATGAAGATGCGCTTGGAAGACCGGCTTCAACTGAACAAGCCGGTGCAAGCCAAGCTCATGGTGAGCCACCCGAACTTCTCCGGTTTGAGCAAGCTCAACGCCTACACTCAGTACGTCAAGCGCATCGTGGTGAGCTACGCTGGGCAGGAGATTCTCACCGCCGACGTCGATTTCACCATCAGCGAGAATCCGACCTTTCGCTTCTATTTCCTGCCGAAGGAGCACGGCGAGTTGAAAGCGCAGATCGTTGATACCAACGATCTGAAATTCGAAACGACCTTGGCGGTTAGGCCGGAATGAGCCGGCTCACGCCTTAGCTTTGGGCATCTTCGAATAGTCTTCGCCGCCCCAATCGGTCTGGTTCTTCAGCCCAAAGAAATTCAGCTCGATGGTCAAACCGTCCGGATCGCTGAAGAACATTTGATACAGATCGAAGTCCGGTAGCGTGCGCGAGCGGTAGTCGATCTTCATGCTGTCGAAGCGCTTGCGAAATTCCTCCGGCTTTTCCGCCAAGAAGGCGATGTGATCGACTACACCGGAGTTGGCCGTAGCGGCATCTTTCGGCGTGCCGATGTAGTAGAGCTCGGAGTGCTCGATGCCGTGCTGGCCCATGTGCACTTGGATTTTGCCGTTGACGCCGAGCCAATAGCCTTTGAACGGAAACGGCGGGCGCGGCATGACTTCGAAGCCGAGCACCTTGCAGTACCAATCCTTGGAGCGCTCCAGATCGTTGCAGCGCACGAAAAAATGATTCAGTTCGGTCAATGGCATGGTAAATCCTCCTGTATAGCCCGTGTTGGTTAATCGTCGCGCCGCTCGGCAGCGCCCCCGCCTTGCTCGGCGAGCTCCAGTGCGCGCAACGCTTTGTCGTAGAACTCCACGTAGCAACTGATCGAGATATCGCAGGACACGCTGATAGCGGAACGCAATCCCTGCCATTCGTAAATGCGATGGCGCGGGTTGACCGCTTCGGGCGGGCCGTACGTCTGTGTCAAGTATTCCAGCATCGACTTGAGGTTGCTCGAGCCGACGATGACCACGATACCGCCGCTGAAGCGCTGCTTGTAAAAGCGATAGCTTATGCGCCAGGCGTCGACGCCGGCAAACGTTTTGCCGTCCGCGTCGCGCCGGTAGTGCGCCATCTGATCATCACCGGTTAACAGCGTCAATCCTTGCTGGTACTCCGACAGCGCCGCGCCCCAGGGCAGGCCCTTGAAATCGGCAGGCTCGTTTTGCATCGCCGCGGCGGCCGAGGCAGCGGCAACGCACCACAGCAAAGCACCGGCCGTTGCCGAGCGAAAGTAAGTTCCGATCATCTTTCGAGGTGGATGTGTTGTGAGCATGTATCAGTGTATCAGGGCGGCTGGCGCGCTTGCAGCCTTTGCTTGTATGCGATTAGGCACTCAATTCATCCAGCAACCCCAGGCAAGTCTGCGCTAGAGCAAGACGCTCGCCACGCGTGCGCATGATCGTCGGGGCGCAGAAGAGCTTCGGGCTGGCGGCGCGCTCTTCGATTTGCAGTTCCCGGTCCTGCACATCGAGCAGCATGGCATCGATGAAATCGCCATACATGTCCGCGACGGTGGCGGCGGAAACCGCTACGCCGATCTCCGCCATCATCTTGCCAGCTGGCCCCTTAAGCGCGCGACCGCCGACGATCGGCGAAACCGCGAGCACCGGTGCCCCGCAGGCCTGCAAGCGCTCGCGCAAGCCCGGCACAGCCAGCATCGGGCCGATGCTGACATAGGGGTTGGACGGGCACACGATGATTCCGCGCAAACCGTCGTCGCTGAGAGCTTGCTGGACTTGCGCGCTCATCGCTGCCGAAGCCGATCCGGCGAAGCGGAAGCCGCGCACTTCCGGCGCGCAACGCTCGCGCACGAAGTAGTGCTGAAAGGACAGATCGCCTTCCTTCGTTTCCACGATGGTACGCACTGGGTCGTCGCTCATCGGCAGAATGGTGTGGCGCACACCGAAGCGCTGCGCGAGCCGTTGCGTGGCCTCGGTCAAGTTCAAAGCTTCGCTCAACATCTGCGCGCGCAAGAGATGCAGCGCGATATCGCGGTCGCCGAGGCGAAACCAGGCCTCGCCGCCGCGTTGCTCTAGTTCCCGCATCACGTTCCATTGCTCACCGGCGCGGCCCCAGCCTTGCGTTTCGTCGGCAAGCTCCGCCAAGGTGTAGATCACCGTGTCGATGTCAGGGCAGATGGGCAGCCCAAGGTGCTCGAAATCGTCGCCGGTGTTGACGATGACTACCAACTCCTCAGGCGCCAGCACGCGCGACAATCCATAGGCGAGCTTCGCTCCGCCCACGCCACCGCACAGCGCGACGGTACGGCCGCGCTTCATTGTTGTCCCGCGACGGTACGGCCGCGCTTCACTGTCAAGCATACGGTCAGACTCAAGTCCTTTTTGGTGGCTCAGTATGCCCGCCGAACATGAAGCGCATCGCCGACAGCACTTTTTCCGCGTAGGTGTGGTCCTGGCGCGAGCGAAAGCGCGCAAACAACGCGGCGGTCAGTACCTCCGCAGGCACGGCTTCTTCGATGGCCGTCTGTACCGTCCAGCGGCCCTCGCCGGAGTCTTGCACGACGCCGGAGTAGCGCGACAGTGTCGGGTCCTGCGCGAGCGCCGCGGCGGTCAAATCGAGCAGCCAGGAGGAGACGACGCTGCCGCGCCGCCACACTTCGGCGATGTCGGCAAGGTTGAGTTGATAGCGCCGGTTTGCCGGAATGGAGTCCTGCGCCGCGCCGCGCAACAGGTCGAAGCCCTCGGCCATCGCTTGCATCATGCCGTACTCGATGCCGTTGTGAATCATTTTGACGAAGTGGCCTGCGCCGGCTGGGCCGCAGTAAAGGTAGCCCTGTTCGGCGCGGGCGTCGAGTTTCTCGGCGCTCTCGGCGCGATCGGGTGTGCGGTCGATGCTGCCGATGCCCGGTGCGAGCGCAGCAAAGATCGGGTCGAGTCGCTGCGCGGCTTCACGGTCGCCGCCGATCATCAAGCAATAGCCGCGCTCTAGGCCGCGCACGCCGCCGCTGGTGCCGACATCGAGGTATCGGATGCCGCGCTGCGCCAGCGCTTGCGCGCGACGCACGTCGTCTTGAAAAAAGGTATTGCCGCCGTCGATGATGACATCACCCGCGCCGAGCCGCGCGCCGAGCGTTTCGATGGTACTTTCGGTGATCGACCCGTGCGGCAGCATCACCCACACCGCACGCGGTGCGCGCAGTTTTGCGATCAAATCCTCAAGATTGCTCGCGCCGAGGGCGCCTTCTTGCGCCAGTTGCGCCACGACTTTCGCGTCCGCGTCGAAGGCCACGCATTCGTGCCCGGCGCGCATGAGCCGGCGAACGATGTTGCCGCCCATGCGGCCCAAACCGATCACGCCGAGTTGCATAGCCATCCCTCTTGAAAATGGTTAGTGGAACAAGTCTTCGTGGAGCGGGCGCACCAGTTGCTTGGCGTCGACACCCTCGCCGAAGTGGTCCAGCGGAACGCCGGAAACCAATACTACCGGACGGCCCTCGTCGGCTTCGCCCATTACTAACGTTGCGGCGGCAGCGATCTCATCCGCCACCGCGATCTGCGTGACGCGCAGGGCGCGGCCGAAGCGGTCGGCCTTGCCGCGCATGTCGCGCAGTGCAACGAGGCCGGCGCTGCCGATGCACGTTCCGCACACGCCCATGCGCCACGCGCGGCCGAAGCTGTCGGTGATGACCACGCCCAAGCGCACGCCGAAGCGGCGTTGCAGCTCATCGCGCAAGCGCAGGGCGCTGGCGCCGGGATCTTCCGGCAGCAGCAACGCACGCTGGTCGGCGCCTTCGATGTTTGATTGATCGATGCCGGCGTTGGCGACAACGAAACCGAGCCGGTGGCGCACGATGAGCACGTCTTTCACGCAGCGTACCACCGCGCTCGACTCGCGCAGTACGAGTTCGACCAAGCGCGCGTCTTTGCGGCAGATGGCAGCGAGCTCTTGTGCGCGTGCGCTGGGCGCCACTTGCGCCAACTGGACGAAGCGATCCTCAGACTTGGACACGATCTTCTGACAAACGGCGATGACATCGTGATTGCGCAGAGGCAGATCGTTCGCGCGCAGCGCCGCGGCGATCGTCTCCGCCAAAGCTTGCTGCGGAGCGATCTCGGGCACGCCGGAGAGCGCGATGAAGGTTAGCGCAGGGGAGGGCACGCGAGAGTGCGAACGTGAGCTTGGGCAGATTTTAACAGTGCGCCGCTGCGTACTTCCGATATCGCACGCTTGCATACCGGTCGTGTGCGCTAAGCGATATACTTCCCTTATGGACTTCGGTTTCGGCATCCTGACGCGCGGCCCCTTGGCCACACAAGAAGCGATTCTCGCGCTGGCCCAGCAAGGCGATCAGCTTGGCTTCGGGCATATCGCGGTGCCGGATCATATCGTCATTCCCAACAGCATCGCTTCGCCCTATCCATATAACAACGCGCGCAAGATGACGGGCGCGGCCGACGGCGACTGTTTGGAACAGTTGGCGGTGCTTGCCTATCTCGCGGCCGCGACGCGGAAGATTCGCCTGTTAACTTCGGTCATGGTGGTGCCGCATCGGCCGCCGGTTTGTGCCGCCAAAGCACTGGCGACGATCGACATCCTCTCCAAGGGGCGCGTGAGCGTCGGCATCGGTGCAGGGTGGATGGATGAGGAGTTCCAAGCTATAGGTGCGCCGCCGTTTGCCGAGCGCGGCAAAGTGACGGATGAGTATCTGCGCATCTTCAAGACGCTTTGGACGGAGGACGCGCCGCACTACGAAGGCCGCTACGCGAGTTTCAAGGACGTAAGCTTTTTGCCGAAGCCGGTGCAAAAGCCGCATCCGCCGATCTGGGTTGGTGGGGAAAGCCCGGCGGCGCTGCGGCGCGTGATCGCGCTCGGCGACGCGTGGTATCCGATCGGATCTAATCCCGAGTTTCCGCTCAATACGCTCGCGCGCTTTCGCGCCGCGATCGACAAGTTGCGCGCCGATGCGCAGGCGGCCAAGCGCGACCCTAACAGCATCGCCATCACTTATTGGGCGCCTTGGTACAAAGAGGGTCAAGCGTCCGTGCTGCTGGAGAACGGCGAGCGCCAGCTCTTCACCGGCAGCGACGATGAAGTTGCCGGCGATATCGTTGGCTTCCGCAAGCTGGGCGTGCGCCATTTGTTGTTCAACTTCGTGCGTGCGAACTTGAGCGAATCGCTGGCTGCGATGGAGCGCTTCACGGCGAAGGTGCTGCCGCTCGTCTGAGCGGGTATACGGTCAGTAGCATAGCGCCGATCATGGCGCTATGTGTCATGGTTCAGATTATGCTGCTTACGGTATCGGTAAGACGCTGCCATGCCGCCACGCGGCATCGTCAACCACGGGATCAACAGCATCAACAAGTGAAAGCGTCGCGCGTGACCCACACGCCGCTCGCCTGCGTGGCGACAATTGACGGCGCAAACGCTTAGCGATAGATTGCCTGCGGCGAGCAAAGACGTCCAAAAGCCATATTCGCCAATCGATAGCTTCTAGCGGGCCGCGGCAGAACTAGAAGAACCTCAGCGGCTGAAAATTCGACACCGTATCTTCTTTAGCGGCGGTCGGCGTTTGTTTGCGCAGCCGCCGGAACGGAGAACAAAGTGATTTTTTATATCAGCGACGCACTCCGCCGTCGTGCTCCTGCGGCTGTCCAATTCATCGCTACGAGGTTGCGCACGTTTGCCGTCCGAAGCTGGGTGAGTTGGAGCGTGTGTCTAGCGCTTATGGCCGGCGGCGCGACGCAACTCGCCCACGCCCAAACTTTGGTGCTTTCGCCCACGACCGTAGAGCCAGGTACCAGCGTTACCGCGAGTTGGAGAGGCATCGTCAGTCCGACCGCTAACAATTGGATCGGGCTGCACCGCGCGGAGGATCCTTCCAACTATTACATCGATTGGATGTTCGTCAACTGCACCAAGACCGCCGGCGGCATCGGCAGAGGCAGCTGTCTGCTATCGTTGCCCGCCGGCCTAGCTGCCAGCAGCTACGAAGTGCGCCTGCATGACACCAGCAGCTACACCATCCTCGCGCGCGCGGCGATCACTGTCACAACAAGCGCTAGGGCCAGCAGTGTGACTTTGACGGCAACGCCTGCCACCGTCGCTGCCGGCAACAGCGTCACGGCCAGTTGGAACAGCATTCCCGGTGGTACTGGCACTGAGTGGATCGGGCTGTATACGCCCGGCGCGGCGTCGAACACCTATCTGGCGTGGATGTTCGTGAACTGTACACAAACTGCTTCGGGACCACGCGCTCCCGGCAGTTGCAGCTTTCCGATACCGGGCAACCTCGCTGCAGGCGCCTATGAACTGCGCCTGCACGCGAGCAGCAGTTTCACTATCCTCGCCAGAAGCGGCGCGCTTAGCATCACTGCCGCCGGCGGTGGTGCAACCGCGGGTACGCTTACTGTGACCGCGGTACATGCGTCTGCCCCTACCGTACGCGTCTATCCGGCCGACTCGGCGGGCCGCGGCGATGGCGCTGCCTCGTTGACGCGCAGCTACGGCGCAAACACGCGCGTCTGGTTATCCGCAAGTTTGCGCTCGGGCAACAACTATTTCGTCAAGTGGCAGCGTAACGGCGTCGACTACGATAGCGCATCCACTACCAACATCGTGATGAACACGGCCGATACCATGACCGCGGTTTATGAGACACCGTTGTGTTCCGGTATTTCCGTGTTCCCCGGCACCGACAGCTTGCGCACCGCGGTCGCGCGCGCGCCGGCCGGCAGCACGTTCTGTATCAAGCCCGGCGTGCATCGTTTCACCGCCACGGTCACCGCACGTACCGGCGACAAATACATCGGTGAAACGGGCGCAATTCTGAACGGTTCCAAGCTGCTGTCCTCGTTCACGCGCGAAGGTGCGTACTGGGTGGCAGCGAACCAAACGCAACAAGAGCCGCCGTTTCCAACTACCACCGGCACTGCCACCGGCACTTACCCGATGTGCGCCGTTGCCACGCCTGCTTGCATTTATCCTGAGAAAGTATTCATCAATGGACAAGACCTAGCGCAAGTCACGCGCCTTGCGGATGTGGGACCGGGCAAGTTCTTCTTCGATTACGCGGCCGACAAGATCTACCTTTACGACAATCCCACTGGGCGCAGCGTGGAGGCAACCACCGGCAGCGGTGGCATCATCGGCTTCGTCGGCGGTCAGCCGTCGGTGACTATCAAAAACCTGGTGTTTGAGAAATTCGGCGGCGGTGACGTCTCCGGTTCTATGCACAACGCGCTCAAGACGGCCGATGGTTGGGTCGTGGAGAATAACGAGTTTCGCTTTAACAGCTACGCCGGCATTGCCGGATTCGGTAAGCCCGTCATGCGTAACAACTACGTTCACCATAATGGTAAGTACGGCGTCATCGGCGACGGTACGTTGGAGGGCAACATCGTGTCCGCCAACAACATCGACGGCTTTGATACCAACAACGACGCAGGCGGCAGCAAGTTTCACGGCACGCGCGGATTGATGGTGCGCGGGAATATCTTCGCCAACAACAATGGCCCGGCGATGTGGGCCGACTATGACAACCTCAACACGACCTACGAGAACAATATTGTCGAAAATAACAGTCACGTCGGCATCTTCCACGAAGTAAGCTGTGCCGCGGTGATCCGCTACAACGTCGCGCGTAACAACAATAGCGTCGCCGCAGGGCGGTCGCTTTGGCATGGCGCGCAAATCTACCTGCGCTCATCCAAAGACACGCAAATCTACGGCAACGACGTGACTGCCGCCGGTGCGGGTGGCAACACCATCGGGCTGCGCGGCGGCGACGGTGTGTTCAACCCGGCCGGCTGCGGCGCGACCGAGTTACGCAATATTGCGGTGCGAGACAATGTGGTGCGGATGGATGCGACCGATGTGATTGGCGTGGTAGGCGGCCCGCCCGGCTACGCTGCTCAAATTGGCGTTAGCTTTAGCAACAATACCTACTTCCTGAGCAATCTTTCCGGGCAGAATTTCTCCTTTGAGGACAGGATCAACTACTTCACCAAGGAGCAGTGGCAAGCCGCTGGCCAGGACACGACCGGCAGGTTCTTCCAGTTTTAGCGCTCGCGGCGAGGGATTCCCGGCGTCATGCTCGGCCCACCGTAAAGGCTCGATCGTAGCCTGCTCAGCGGGATACGGTAACGAGCATAGAGTGTTAAATTAATAGGTGTCTCATGAATCGGCCTATCCACATGCCTGTATTGACCTCGACCTACACGCGCTCAAAATCGATCCGCTCCAACACCGGCAGTCCCTGCAAATGCCGCCGCAGGCAATCCAGCGCCAACTCGACCGCGCCGGTGCGCACCCATTCGCGTCCGCCGAGCATGCGCGCGTGGCGCGTGACCATTTCGCTCGCGGAGGCGATGGCGATGCAGATCGTGCCGCCTAGATCGATGCGGTCGGCGCCGCTGTCGATGTCAACCAGGACGGCGATCGCGTAGGTTGCGCCAGCGCGTGGGCGCGCTGCGCGCGCGAGTGCTTCCGCGCTAGCCGAGTCGGTCTGCAAATCGGCGCCGATATCGAAAGCGCTGCGCAGATCGCCGAGATCGCGCGCGACGCAGCTCTGCTTGAATACGCTCTCCGCACCGGGCAAAGCGGCGAGCCGCGCGGTAATCGCGCCGCCGGTCAGCGTTTCGATTGCGCACAGCGACGCGCCTTGCTTTAGCAGCGCTTCGAGGATCACACCTTCCAGCTTTTGTTCGTCCTCGGCGAGAATGAAATTGCCGAGACGCCTGCGCGCTTCCGC
>CAZAWU010000024.1:1701-16314 GCA_964488915.1 uncultured Burkholderiales bacterium | reverse complement strand
TGCTCGAGCACGCTGCGCAGCATCCAGGCGGTCTTCTCATGGACGTCGAGCCGCTGCGTCAGCAGATCGGCGGTGGGCTGGTCGTCCGCCTTGTCCGCCACCGGGAACACCGCTCGGGCGGTCCGGGCCACAGCTTCATGCCCGCGCACCAAGATGGCGACCATTTCTTCCGCGCTGGGAACACCTTTGGGCTGATCGATGGAGGTGAGCTTGCCAAACTCGGCATAGGTGCCGGGCGCGGGAAAACCCAAGGCGCGGATACGCTCGGCGATCGGATCGACCGCGTTCCACAGCTCCGTGTACTGCAGCATGAACATGTCGTGCAGCGAGTTGAACATCGGGCCGGTCACGTTCCAGTGGAAATTGTGCGTGGTGAGGTACAGCGTGTAGGTATCCGCGAGTAAACGCGACAGCCCATCGGCGATGCTTTTTCGATCTTTCGCGTCGATGCCGATATCGATGCTCAAAGATTTCACGCTTGACTTTGCCTTCTTGCCCATCTCCATCTCCTCTTGCCAGTGGGTACAACCGATGTGTGCAGCGCATCGCGTTCTTGCGCCGCTTCCGAATTGCGTTAAGCAGCTACTTTAACTGCCCCAGACCAGGCTTTACCGAGCTTGGCCTGCGCGTCGCGCAACGCCGTACGCAAACCCTCCTGCACGACGGGATGATAGAACGGCATGTCGAGCATTTGTGCCACGGTTAGGCCGCTCTGCAACGCCCAAGCGAGCAAGTGTCCGATATGCTCCGCGTCGGGGCCGAACATCTCCGCACCCAGGAACTTGCCTGATTGTGTGTCCGCGTAGACGTGCAGCAGACCTTTGTTGCGCAGCATGACACGGCTACGCCCTTGATCCTCGAACGATGCTTCGCCGGTGACGAAACGGCCGACGTGAAGCTGTGCGAAGCGCTCACCAACGATTGCTATTTGGGGATCGGAGAACACAATTGCAAGCGGCGCTCGCCGCGCAAAAGTATGCACCTCGGGATACGAGGCTGCGTTGTCGCCCGCAATCCTGCCTTCGTCAGCCGCTTCGTGCAGTAGCGGAACGTCTTGATTCGCGTCTCCGGCGATGAAGATATGCGACTGTCCGCAGCGCATGCTGGTTCGGTCGAACAGCGGTACGCCGAAGCGATCCAGTGCGAGCGAAGTGTGTTCGAGACCCAATCCGCGTACGTTAGGTGCGCGCCCGGTTGCGGCGATGACGTAGTCGACGTAACGCTCAGCCATTGCGCCATCGGCGTTCAAGAATAATATCTTCACGCGCTGGCCCATACGCGTTACCGAAAGCACCTTAGCTTCAGTGTCGAGGTGAAACTCCGCGCTAAAGGCTCGCGCCGCGCAGGCGCGCACGGCGGGATCGGATAAGGGCCCGAGCGAGCCGCTCACACCGAACATGCTAACGGCGACACCCAAGCGATGTAGCGCTTGACCAAGTTCCAACCCGATCACGCCGGGGCCGAATACGGCGACGGAGCCTGGCAGATCGCTCCAATCGAAAACGTCGTCGTTCACGATCACGCGATCGCCCAGATCGCGCAGCATCGCCGGCACGATGGGTGAAGAGCCGGTGGCAATCACGGCCTGACCGAAGCGTATTCGCGTATGTTCATCGACCTGAAGCAGATGATTGCCGAGAAAGCGCGCGCGCCCTTCGACGCGGTCCTGCTGCGGGATGGTTTCCACGCCTTTCAGCACGAAACCGACGAAACGATCGCGCTCGCGTTTGACGCGAGCCATCACCGCCTCGCCGTCGACGCGCACCTGGCCGTTCAGGCGCAAGCCGAACTCGGCGTAACGCGACGGCGCGTGCGCGGCCTCGGCCGCGGCGATTAACAGCTTGCTCGGCATACAGCCGACGCGTGCGCAGGTGGTGCCGTAAGGGCCCGCTTCGATGATGACGGCGCGCTTGCCGCGCGCCACCGCGGCACGGTAGGCGGCCAAGCCCGCTGTGCCGGCGCCGATAACGGCTACGTCTACGTTGATCTCGTTCATTGCCGATCGCCTTGTCAGTGTATTAGTGGGTAAATCCGCTTGACGGTTCCCGAGTTGTTACCCCTCGTGCTGCGGCGGGCGCAGCACGGAGGAGTCGCGCAGCGTCTTACGCTGCTTTCTTAGCCCACTGCTCCAAAGCATCGGCGCCGCCAATGTATTGGCCGTTGATGAAGATCTGCGGCACGGTCTGCGCGCCAGCCAGTGCGCCTACCACCTTGCTGCGGATGTTGTGCGCCAGCGGCACCTCCGCGTAATCGTAGCCGAGCGCGGTCAATTGCGCTTTGGCCTTGGCGCAGAAGCCGCAGCCTTCGCGCGTGAAGATGACCGCTTGATCCGGCTTCTTCGCCTTCGGATTGATGTAGTTGAGCATGGTGTCGGCGTCCGAGACTTCGAACGGGTCGCCCTGCTTCTCCGGTTCGATGAACTGCTTTTGTATGACACCGTCCTTGACCAGCATCGAGTAGCGCCAGGAGCGCTTGCCGAAACCGAGATCGCTCTTGTCCACCAGCAAACCGAGTTTATCGGTGAACTCACCGTTGCCGTCCGGTACCAGGCTCACGTTCGCTGCTTCTTGGTCCTTGGCCCACTCGTTCATGACGAAAGTGTCGTTCACCGAGATGCACACAATCGAATCGATGCCGTTGGCGAAGAATGCCGGTGCGAGCTCGTTGTAACGCGGCAGGTGGGTGGACGAGCAGGTCGGGGTGAACGCGCCGGGCAGGGAAAACACGACGACGGTTTTGCCTTTGAACAATTCGTCGGTGCTGACGTTCTTCCACTCGTTGTTCTCGCGCACACGGAACGTAACTTGCGGCACGCGCTGGCCTTCTTTTGCTTGCAACATTTACTGATCTCCTTCGGTTGGGTGATGCGTATCGATGTATGGCATTGTGGTGGTCCCGGGTCAATTAATCCAATTGATTGTTATTTTTGATATGATTAAATAAATTTATCGAAAAACGCTGGATTGAAGCATGACCTTGAATGAATTGCGCTATGTAGTGGCGGTGGCACAGGAACGCAATTTCCGCCGCGCGGCACAGAAGTGCTTCGTCACACAGCCCGCGCTGAGCCTGGCGATCCAGAAACTCGAGGACGAGTTAGGCGTGCAGATTTTCGAACGCGGCCAGAGCGAGGTTGCGGTGAGCGCGCTCGGCCGGCGCATCGTCGAGCAGGCGCAGCGTGTACTGGAGGAAGCGCAGCGAGTGAAAGCGATTGCCGCCGAGGGCAAGGACCCGTTGATGGGTTCCTTGCGACTGGGCGCCATATTTACGGTCGGACCTTATTTGCTGCCCGCCCTCATCCCGGCGCTGCACAAAAGCGCGCCCGCCATGCCGCTGGAGATCGAGGAGAACACCACGGCGCAGCTCGAAGTGCTGCTGCGCAACGGCAAACTGGACGCGATCTTGATCGCTCTGCCGTTCGGCGACGCCGGCATCGCCACCCTGCCGCTATATGACGAGCCGTTCGCGGTGGTCGTGCCGGAAAGCCACGCTTGGGCCAAGCGCAAGCAGATCGACCCGAAGGATCTGGCCAAGCAGCGCGTGCTGCTGCTCAACTCCGGCCACTGCTTTTCGAATCAAGTTGTGGAAGCTTGCCCGGAACTTTCGCGCAAGGGCGAGGACGTGCAGCAAGGCAACTCGCTCGAAACCATCCGCAGCATGGTCGCCTCGGGGCTGGGTATTACCGTGTTGCCGGTTTCCGCGTGCTCTGAGCGCTTTCAGAGCAAGCTGGTGCGCGCCGTGCCTTTCGCCGAACCGGCGCCAACGCGCCGCATCGCGCTGGCGTGGCGCAAGAGTTTCGCACGTGAAGCGGCGGTGATCGCCGTGGCCGATGCCGTGCGCAGTTTAAAGTTGGCCGGCGTGGAAATGGTGGCGGGTGACGCCACGCCAAAGAGCAAGAAGCAAACCTCGCTCCGCCGGCGCTGAACGTGCGTCTCGTTGCGACCGGGCGGCTACCAGAATGCAGCGGCTAGTTCGAGCCCTAAACGGCCGCCAAAGCAAACAACAAGACCACCCAGGACAACGCCGGTGCCCCACGCAACGAGCGCTTTAGCGGGAGCGCCTTCTCCCGAAGCTAGTCCACCAACAATGCACGCCGCCGCAATGAGGGCTAACCCAAAGCTCCCAGCGAAAGCGGTATCGGGGTCAGCCCCAAACACAAGCGAAGTCAAGATCAGACCTAGTGCTGCCGCCTGAGAACCGACGGTAGCAGCGAGCCCAAAAGCCCCTAAGACGTTCATGGCTTGCTCCTTTCTCTCGCCAAAGCAAAGTTTCGTGCGTAACGGCAGATGGAGAACCGACGCTTACCTCAAAAAGCGATTGGCGTCTTGATTTGGTTGACTGACTACGCGATTTCCATCTCCAGCAGGGCCGAGCTAAGCGCTTTGCCGTGGGTGTCCATCGCCAAAGATGTGGTCACACCGGTCAAAAGCGCTCCTTCGCAGATGAATTGTAGTGCTGTTAAGCCGGGCACTTCGTGGCGCGTGATGCTGCCAGCGACGATGCCTTGCAGATGCTTCCGCACAGCCGCCACGGTAACTTTCTCGACAAGCAGCGCGTAGTCTTCGGCGCGGTAGGCGATCAAGGACAGAATCGAGGTGTTACCCTTGTCGCCCGCGCGGCAGTGTGCGATCTCATACAGTTTCACGCTGCGGCTCCGACTCTAGCAACGTCACGTTGCTCGCCACGTCTTTGCGCGGCAGCAGCGCCGAAACGATGCCGATTACTTCAGTGACGTACTTGCGCGCGCCGCCACCAGCAGCGGGACCGTTAGTGTAAAGCGCTTCGACTTCTTCGCCGATACGCTCGGCCCGCGCACGCGAAGGTGCGAGCGCCGCGGCACGCATGCGCGCTTCATACGGCACGATACCGGCGGCAAAGCTCTTGCGATGTACCGAGTTGCTGCCGATGAGGTCGATGCGCAGATCGGGGAAATCGTCGCGTAAGCGCTCCTCGACGATACGGCCCGCAAGCTCGGCGCGGGCGAGCGCATTCTGGCCGGCGTAGGAGATTTCGCCCTCCCCGCGGAAGCCTGCGTGGTAGCCGACGCTTACTTTGAAGGTGTCCGTGCGCGCGCGGCCGCGGCCGTTGCTGACACGCACGCGATCTTTGCCGGCTTCCTCCAACTTTACCTGCGTGAAGTCGGCGACGACATCCGGCGTCAGATAGGCCGCGGGATCGGTGACTTCGTAGAGGAGTTGTTCCCTCACGGTGGCCAGGTTGATCGCACCGCCGGTGCCCGGCACCTTGGTGACGACCGCGCTGCCGTCCGCTGCCACTTCAGCCAGCGGAAAACCGAGGTGAGCGAGATCCGGCACATCTTTCTTGCCCGGATCGGCGAAGTAGCCGCCGGTGATTTGCCCAGCGCATTCCAGCAAATGGCCGATCACGGTGCCTTGTCCGAGCAGCGGCCAACTGTCCAGGCGCCAGCCGAAGTGATGCACCATCGGCGCAAGGAACAAACTCGGGTCGGCGACGCGACCGGTGATGATCACATCCGCGCCGCTTGTCAGCGCGGGCAGCATCGCCTCGACGCCGAAGTAAGCGTTGGCGGAGATGACGTTCGCGTAAGTACGCAGGGCGCGGCCTGATTCGAGGATGTGCGTGTCAGCATTGAGTTGGCTCAGCACGTCATCGCCGCTGACGATGGCCACCCTGATCGCGAGCTGCTGCTGTCTCGCCATGTCTATGATCGCATGGCCTGCAGCCACCGGATTCGCCGCACCCATGTTGGTGACCAGGCGTATGCCCCGTTTCTTGATGAGCGGCAGCAGCGGTTCTAAGCGCCGGCGCAGAAACGCGTCGTAGCCGCGCGCTGGATCTTCGAGTTTGCTTCTTTGAGCGAGCGCGATGGTACGTTCGGCCAAGCATTCGAGCACCAGATAGTCGAGTTCGCCCTGCTCGGCGAGAACGATGGCCGGCTCGAAGCGGTCGCCCTGAAAGCCGGCGCCCGCACCGATGCGAAGCGTGTTTTTGACCATATGCTTACTGCTTGGCAGGCGGCGCGGCGCCCTCGGACATTTTCTGCCCATTGATGAGCAAGCCGTCAGCGGACATCTGCGCGGCGCTTTTCTCGCCGACGCCTTTTACGCGCGTGATGAAGTCGTTCCAATCCTTGAAATCACCGCCGCGCTTGCGTTCTTTGACGATGGCCTCGGCGGTGCGCGGGCCGATCTCTTTGACGCTTTCGAGATCGCGTCGATCCGCGGTATTGAGTTCAACCGGCGCGCGCTGGCAACCGCAGAGCAGGAACACTGCGGCAAGTACCAGCAGCAATGTTCGCGCGATGGTGCGCATCAATTGCCCGGCCCGCGCAGACCGAGGATGAACATCGGATCGCCCGGCACCCAATTGCCGTCGAACTGCGAGCGACGCCCGGCAGCGCGCGTGCGCTCGATCAATTGCCTGCCGAGCGCGAGCTGGCCGGGCTCCCATTGCGCCAGTGCCGCGGGCACATCGGTTGGGTTGCGCGCAAGCGCATCGGCTAGGGCGAAGCCGTCAGCAGCCGCCTTCGCGGTGCCAGCGCCGGCATGCGGGCGTCCGACGAAGGCCGCATCGCCGATCAAGCAGACGCGCCCGAATGCCATGCGCGGGATGTCCAAATCGTAGATCACTTGCAGGAACAGCTGCGCCGTGCCGGAGACGAGCTGCGCGAACGGCGTGGGCAAGCGCGCTTGTGCCGCTGCGCGCAGCTCCGCTGCGTGCCGGTCGCTCACCGTGCCGGGTGGCAATGAAATTTCGCGCGGCTGGCCACTTTGGTCGGTCATTAAGTCGTCCAACTCCCCGCCGGCCAGATAGTTGCGGTACCAAACAAAATTGAGCAAGCGCTCGCCGGGTTTGACCGAACCGTCCGCGCCGGGAATGGGGTAAGCCAAGATGTGACTGTTGGCGTGGACGTAGTAGGTCATCGCGTTATCGAACGTCTGGCGCACCGAGGCGGGTACCGCCATCTCCGGAATCATTCCGCGCCAGGCGACGTAGCCCGCGTAAGCCGCTTTAGCCTCCGGCAGCAGCTTCGCGCGCGCAATGGAGCCGACGCCGTCGGCGCACACCAGCAAATCGACGCGCCGCGGCGCTTTGCCGTCGGCAAAGCGCACTTCCACTGCACCGCCGTCATCCGTCCAGCCGACAAGTTCGTGACCCAAGTGATAGCGGCGCGGGTCGAAACGCGCCAACAGCTGGCGGTAGACAGTATTCCACGAGCTCAAGCGGTAGGCTTGAGCGCCGTCGTAGATCACTTCACCGCGGCGATTCAAGTAGCGGATGCGCGCGGTGGCGATGCTGATGTCGTCCAGCGGCACCTTGCCGCGCTCGATGAGGTAACGCTGGCTATCGGGCAGAAAGCCGATCCCCGCGCCGCGCTGCGCTAACTCTACCGGCGAGCGCTCATAGACATCGACATCGATGCCCAAATCGCGCAGCAACAGCGCAGCAGTCAGCCCACCGAGCGAACCGCCGACAACAGCTACCTTCATTCAAGCATGCTTAGGGTTTGCCGAACGTGGCGACTTTCTCCACTGTGCACTCGAACAAAATGCGCCGCTCGTTGCGTGACGGGTCACGCAGGCCGTACGGAGCAGGCTGCTTGGTGTACTTGGTCCAGATCTTATCGACTTGCTTGGTTACACGCGGACCCTCTTTGGGATCGTCTTCGGAAATCTCGCGCGTGACTCTGCATTTTATGCTCATCCAGTGATACGGATTCGCCGGGTTCATGAGCAGAAAAGTGAGCTTGGGAAAAGCGCGGATCCACTCGACTTTCTTGCGGTGCGAAGCGACGTTCAGCAGCACCGTCGAGCCTTCATAGTCGAACCACATGGGCGTCAAGTTCGGGCGCCCGTCCTTGCCCATGACCGCCAGCACCGCGGTAACCGGCTCGTCGAGCAAGCGTTTGTAGATCGGATCGATATCGTTGAGCGAAGTAACCGCGTCATGCGAGCCGACCGAAAACTGGCCCGGCTGCAACCCGTTCGCTACATCGAGAAACTTAGCTACCGCGATTGCCATATCTCCCCCTTATGTTGTCGATGACCACTTCCGCAACATTACCATCGGCGCGAGGAATTAAGAAGCCCCGGCGAGTTGCGCGCCCGGCGCTCACTTGGCTGCGTCGCTAAAGGATGCAGCTATCCCGCAAGAACGACGACATCCTTTCCGCGCGCGGGCGCGACGGCGGGAATCGGCTGTGTTCGTTCATGGAACAGATTGAGCAACTCGTTCTTGCGCATTTGCGCGCGCGCCAGATAGCGCTGCTTCACCGGCCCATAGCCGCGGATGTGCTCCGGCAAGCGCGCGAGCAGCACGCCGGTATCGTAGTTGCGCGCGTCGATATTGGCGAGCACCTCGTCGATCAGCGCCTCGTACTCCACGACGAGCGCGCGCTCTTGGCGGCGTTCCTCGCTGCGGCCGAAGATGTCGAGTGCGGTACCGCGCAAGCCTTTGAGCTTTGCCAACCACTTAAAGACCCGTAGCATCCAAGATCCGTACGCCCGCTTGCGCGGCTCGCTATGGGTTGAATCGACCCATAGCGGCGGGGCGAGGTGGAACACCAGCTTGAAGTCGCCCTCGAACGTGTCGTTCAATTGCCGCAGGAAGGCACCGTCGGCGTACAGGCGTGCAACTTCGTACTCATCCTTGATAGCGAGCACTTTGAAGTAGTAGCGCGCGACCGCCTCAGTGAGTTGGGTGCACCCGGGAAACTCGCGTGATTCGAGTTCGCGCGTGCGCTCGACCAGTGCCGTGTAGCGCTGCGCATAGGCGGCGTCTTGGTAAGCGGTGAGGTATTCGATGCGCCGCTCGATCGCTTCATCTAGGTTTTGCGACAGGCGGTGCGAATCGGGTTGTGTCAGCGCCGCGGCGGCAGCTTGCTGCACCGCGGGCAAATCGTGCGCCGCGCGCCGGCCCCAGAGAAAGCTGTTCTTGTTGAAATCGACCGCAACGGCGTTGAGTTCTACTGCGCGCAAGATCGAAGCACTCGAAAGCGGTATTAAGCCTTTCTGGTATGCATAGCCAAGCATGAACAGGTTGGTGGCGATGGCATCGCCCATCAGAGCGGTGGCGAGCTTCGTTCCGTCGATAAACTGGGCGCGGCCTTCGCCCGCCACGTCGTGCAGCTCCTGTTGCATTTCCGGCAGCGGGAATCGCGGATCACGGTTGACAGTGGTGTCACCGCTGGCCGCTTGCGCGGCGAAGCCGCGTACGAAGTCACTGGTATTAAGCTGGCTGGTGTTGGCGATGACGCGCGTCAATCCAAGCTGCATCTTCGCGAGCGTTTCGTCGCTCACAGTGACGACGATATCGCAGCCGAGCACGAGATTAGCTTCGCCCGCGGCGATGCGTGCAGCGTGCAGCGTTTCCGGCCTATCGGCGATACGCACGTGCGACCACACCGCGCCGCCTTTTTGCGCGAGGCCAGCCATGTCGAGCGCGGCGATGCCTTTTTCTTCCAGGTGTGCCGCCATGCCGAGTAGCGCGCCGATGGTGACTACCCCCGTGCCGCCGACGCCGGTGATGAGGATGCCGTAAGGTTCGTGCGCGGAAACGCGCTGCGGTTCGGGCACTGCGGCGAATGCGTCCGCAGTGACGGTTTTGGCTTTGCGCAAGCGCCCGCCCTCCACGGTGACAAAGCTCGGGCAAAAGCCGTTCACACAGGAGTAATCCTTGTTGCAGCTCGACTGATCGATCTCGCGCTTGCGCCCAAACTCGGTTTCGACGCTGACCACGGACATACAGTTCGATTTGCTACTGCAATCCCCGCACCCCTCGCACACGGCGGTGTTGATGAACACGCGCTTGGCTGGGTCGGGGTAGGTGCCTCGCTTGCGGCGGCGGCGTTTTTCGGCGGCGCAAGTCTGGTCGTAAATCAGCGCGGACACACCAGGATATTCGCGCAGCTCGCGCTGAATCGCGTCCAACTCGTCGCGATGGCGCACCGGCGCTTCGCACATCATGCCGCTCACCCCAGCGTACTTCAGCGGATCATCTGTGGCGACGATCACCTTGTGCACCCCCTCGGCGGCGAGCTGCTGCGTGATCTGCGGCACGGTGAGGGTGCCGTCGATCGGCTGGCCGCCGGTCATAGCGACGGCGTCGTTGTAGAGAATCTTGTAGGTGATCGGCACATTCGCCGCGACTGCTTGGCGTATGGCGAGCGAGCCGGAGTGGAAGTAGGTGCCGTCGCCCAAGTTGGCGAACACGTGCGGCGTTGTGGTGAACGGCGCTTGTCCGACCCAGGGCACACCTTCGCCGCCCATTTGGCTGAACGTCTGCGTGCTCTCCGCGCGCAGCCATGTGGCCATGTAGTGGCAGCCGATGCCGGCCAGCGCGCGGCTGCCTTGCGGCACTTTGGTCGAAGTATTGTGCGGGCAGCCGGAGCAGTAGTGCGGTACGCGCGCGATCAATTGCTGGCGCTGTGCAAGCTCACGCTCTTTCGCTTCGATAAAGGCGAGGCGTGCTTTGATCTTGGCGGAAGTGTAGAAGCGCGCTATGCGCTTGGCGATGGCGCGCGCGATCATCGCCGGGGTCAAATCGCTCGCCGCCGGCAGCAGCCATTCGCTGTGCGGGTATGACCACTCGCCCTTTTCATCGAACTTGCCGACTACGCGTGGGCGCACATCCTCGTGCCAGTTGTACAGTTCTTCTTTGAGCTGGTATTCGAGGAATTGGCGCTTTTCTTCGACCACCAAAATCTCTTCCAGGCCGCGCGCGAATGTGCGCACGCCTTCGGCTTCCAGCGGCCACACCATGCCGACTTTGTAGAGGCGCAAGCCGATCTCACCGGCGACGCGTTCGTCGATGCCGAGATCGTCGAGCGCTTGGCGCACGTCGAGATAGGATTTACCGGAGGTGATGATCCCTAAGCGCGCGCATTTACTCGAGGGTGTGTCGAACACGATGCGGTTCAGAGCGTTGATGCGCGCGTAAGTCACCGCTGCGTAAAGTTTGTGGTGCAGCAGGCGTTCTTCCTGCTGCAAAGACGGATCGGGCCAGCGGATGTTCAAGCCGCCCGGCGGCAGTTCTAGTTCGGTTGGAACGACGATGTCGGTGCGATGCGCATCGACGTACACCGATGCGGAGGTCTCGACCGTATCCGCCACTGCCTTGAACGCCACCCAGCAGCCCGAGTAGCGTGACATCGCCCAGCCATGCAAACCGTAGTCGAGATACTCCTGCACGTTGGCCGGCACCAAGATCGGCATCATCACCGCTTTGAAAATGTGCTCGGTTTGATGCGGCAGTGAAGAGGATTTCGCGGCATGATCGTCCCCGGCGACCACCAGCACGCCGCCATGTTTGGAGGTGCCCGCGGCGTTCGCGTGGCGGAACACGTCACCGCAGCGGTCCACACCCGGGCCTTTGCCGTACCACATCCCGAACACGCCGTCGTACTTCGCGCCATGAAACAAGTTGACTTGCTGCGAACCCCAGAGCGCGGTGGCGGCCAAGTCTTCATTCACGCCAGGCTGGAACACGACGTGATGCTTGGCCAAGTGTTTGCGCGCGCTCCACAGATTTTGGTCGAGCCCGCCAAGCGGCGAGCCGCGGTAGCCGGAGATGAAGCCGGCGGTGTTGAGGCCCGCAGCGAGGTCGCGCTGGCGTTGCATCATCGGCAAGCGCACCAGCGCTTGGATACCGGTCAGAAAGACGCGCCCGGTTTCGAGCGTGTACTTGTCGTCGAGACTGACTTGGGGGAGCGTCATCGGTTGGTACTCTCCGCTTACGAATCGCCCGAAAAACTGCCGTTGACGCTTCGCTTGTGGCATCGCGCAACGCAAGCATTTTACGCGCTCGCCCGGACCATGCCCGCGCACTCGGCAGCAGCGTTAGAATCTGATGCGTGCGCGGCGAAGGTTTCGTCCAAGCGACAAATGTTCATGTACAGGGACTAGTAGCTAGCCTTCAATAGCTACAGATTTGATTGACGGAAATAAGCTGGTGCAAGTATAACTTGACCAGGTTCGCTACTTGCGCAATTCTTTTCGGGAGTCAGTATGTCTTCGATCTTCAGCCAAGAACAACGATCCGTTTTTGAACGCGACGGCTACGTATTGATCCGCAGCCTGTTCGACGCCGAGGAGATCGCAATGATGCGCGGCGCCATCGAGCTAGATCCGCAGCTGCGCGCGAGCTTGTATGACCGCAAAGATGCGCAAGGCAAAGCCACGCGCATGGCCACTTGGAATCATCCCGGCGACAGCGTCTACGGTTTGGCCGCGCGCTCACAGCGCGTGGTCGATACCATGGAAGACGTGCTCGGCGGCGAGGTGTATCACTATCACTCCAAGCTGACCGCGAAAGAACCCTACGAAGGCGGCGCGTGGGAGTGGCATCAGGACTACGGCTATTGGTATCACAACGGTTGCGTGTTTCCGTACATGGCCAGCGTCATGGTCGCACTCGACCGCACCACGCGCGAGAACGGTTGCCTGCAAGTATTGCGCGGCTCACATCATGCGGGACGTGTCGATCACGGCGTGCTGCCGGGCGAGCAGGTTGGGGCAGATCCCAAGCGTGTCGAGCAAATGCTCAAGCAACTGGAGTTGGTGTACGTGGAGATGGAACCCGGCGACGGGTTGTTCTTCCACAGCAATGTGATGCACCGCTCGGACCAAAACCGCTCCGCCAATCGCCGCTGGACAGTTTTGTTTTGCTACAACGCGGCGCGCAATGATCCGTATCTAGAACACCATCATCCGCGCTATACGCCGCTGGTCAAAGTTTCAGATGACGCAATCAAAGCGGCGGGACTCAAGTTCGCCAACGCAGGCGACGATTTCTTCCGCAAAACCTTTGCTAATCCGCCGGAGTTGAAGCGCAAAATGGAAGTGTGAGAGGCGCGACGGCCGAGCACAAAGCACGATCACTCATCCCGACCGTAAGCCTCATTCTTGCGGAGGACGTTTGAGCGCGCACCAAAGCGTCATCCCGCAGCTGCGCATCACCAACCGTGAGCGCAGCCTAGAGTTCTACGCCGCGGGGCTGGGCTTCAGCGTGGATTGGGAGCACCGCTTCGAGCCAGGGTTCCCAGTCTTCATGCAGCTTACGCGCGCGGGGCAGACGATCTTCCTCACCGAACACACCGGAGACTGCGAGGTGGGCGGCGCGGTGTACTTCATCGTGCCGGATGTCGATGCGTGCTGCGCTGAATTCAAGGCGCGTGGCGTCGTAGCGACGGAACCACCGCAGGATACCCCTTGGGGAACGCGCGAAATGCTGCTGACCGATCCCGACAGCAATCGGCTGCGCTTCGCGGCGCGCCGATCGTAGCGTGCCGATCAGCTGCGCTCGGGCGCGCGTCTAGAGCGACTCGACGAACTTCACCAGCGCTGCGCGGTCGTCTTTTGTCATGGCGCGGAACGTTTCGCGCGCTTTCTCCGCTTCACCGCCGTGCCACAAAACCGCCTCGGTCACATTGCGTGCACGCCCGTCGTGGAGCAGATCGCTGTGCCCGTTCACTTTCTGGATGAGTCCGATGCCCCAAAGCGGCGCGGTGCGCCATTCGTTGCCGTCGGCTTTGAAGTCGGGGCGGCCGTCGGCGAGCTCGGCACCCATGTCGTGCAGCAGCAGATCGGTGTAGGCGCGGATGGTGAGATTCGCCGCTGCGGCGATAGCGGGTTTAGGCCCGGTTTTCACTTCGGGTACGTGGCACGTGCTGCAATTGGCCGCGGCGAATAGCTTCTCGCCGCGCTGCACGGCCGGGTCGGCAACGTTGCGGCGTGCCGGCACCGCGAGCGTTTGCAGATAAAGCGTGATGTTCGAGAGCCGGCTGGGGATGACCTCCGGCCGGAAAGTGTTGCCGGTACAACCGCCTTGGCCGCCGCATTTCGCGGCGGAGGGCAGATCGAGACAGGCTGTTTGCACGGCGGGGCAATTCTCTTCGTGGAACAAATAAGTGGTGGCGCCGATGTCGCCATGAAACGCGGCGGCGACTTGCTGACGGATGCTGGGTTGATTTGCTTTCCAGCCAAAACGCCCGAGCACTGTCTTTTCGCTTTCCATGTCCCAGACGTAGTTCGGCTTGCCGCTGACTATGCCTTGCTTCTCCTGATCTTTGGCGAGCGCGAGGATGGTTTCCTCGGGCACCGCTTCGAGCAAGCCCAAGCCGACCATGGCTTGCGCAGCGCGCGGGGAAACCATGACTTCCTTGCCGAGTTCACCGAAACGCAAATTTTCAAACTCGACCTTCGGCTTGCGCAGTTGAACTTTCTCGCCATCCGCAAAGGCAACTTCTAGCGTTTCGTAGCGGAAGATCGTGTGTCCCTCCGGCGGCACGCGGTCTTGGATGCCGCGGTTCTGCAGCTGATCGCCGTAATTCGGGTGTGGCATGGGTGCGCTGGTTTTTTCCATCGTTCCCGGAATGCTTAAGCGCACCAGAACGCCGCCTACCGCCTCCTTACCGTCTTCCGGCGCTTTGGCGCGGCCGTTGCCGATGTGGCAATGGATGCAGCGGTCTTCGTTGAAAGTCGGCCCAAGGCCCCACACGCCGGGCTCGGGTGCGACTACCCACGCTTCGTTGAATTGCTCCCTGCCCATCGCGTGCGGCTCGGCCTGCTCTTTGGTGAGCATGGCGATCGGCATCGCGAAGGCGTTGGCGCTATCGTCGGCGGCGGTGAATGC
>CAZAWU010000024.1:0-1601 GCA_964488915.1 uncultured Burkholderiales bacterium | reverse complement strand
TCGGCGATGTTGAGCTTGCGCGCAATCACTTTGTTGGGCAGGTTCTGCAGCATCAGCTTGCCGACTTCGAGCTGCCGATCGGTGACCCCCAACTCGTTGAGGCTGCGCAGTTTCGGCACGGCGGCGGCGGGGGCGTCATTGTTGCGCGCTTGAGCGGGAGGAGCCGCAGCCAGCGAGGGCGGAATGTAAGTGCTCTTCGCCACGACCACCAGCTTGAGCGCCATGAACATCACTTCGCGCTTAGCGCGCTTGGGGATGAAACCCATCGCCCCCGCGGCGATCGAAGCCCTCACGGTATCGGCGTCGTCGTGACCGGAGAGCACCACCACGGGGACATCCTCGCAATTTGCGCGGAACGTTTCGAGCGCTTGCACGCCGCTCATGCCCGGCAAGCCCAAGTCGAGCAGACAAAGCTCGAACGCGCTCCTCGTGCACGCGGCGATCGCCTCTTCGCAAGTGCCTACGGTATGCACTTCGGTGGCGCTGTCCTGCTCGGCAATCTCGCGCCCGCGCAGCATGTCCGCCAGGGCTTCGCGCACCAGCTCTTCGTCATCGACCAAAAGTACCCGCATCTGCTTTCTCGCCGCGTCGGGTGAAAGGCAGCGCTACTTTGCCACCGTTTGCTTGCTCGGCACAAGTGCGTCTTCCCCGACGGGTGTACGACCGCGGTATTAGGGGCGGGTAGCCGATCGGATCTCTATATTTTTCCGATAGTTGCGAATGTCTCGCTCAACTTTCCTCGGGGCTGGCGCCCGGGTGCACTAGTCCCGCAGGCGAATGGCTGACAGCGGCCGCCGTATCGATAATCCCACCGAGATACGTAGCACCAAGAAAGCGGGAGCGGCTCGGGGTTGCGCTAGCGATGGCGCAAAGGGAGACGTTACGCGCGCGGAACAAGAGTGCGATGCAACAGGAGAGCTGGTGAAAATTCTATTAGTCGACGATGATCCGATCGTAAGGGAATGTCTTGAAACACTGGTAAACAAAACTGGTGAACGGCTTCAACTGCTGCAGGCGCTCACTCTCAATGAGGGGATTCGGCTCGCGAGCGAGAATGAACAAATCGGGTTGGCGTTCGTTGGATTGGAGCAGTTGCGCGGCCGAGATGCGAAGGAAATCGCCAAGCTGCATGCGCGATTCGAACATATCCCAGTGGTGATTCTCGCGGCGAGCGAAGAAGAGCATGTCGTACTGCAATCCTTGAACGCCGGAGCTGTAGGGTTTATCAACAAGGCCGCTTCGACACGAACGCTGCTTGGCGCATTCAGCGCGGTCTTGAATGGCCGCATCCATGTTCCTGTGACTGTGCTGAAGGGACGTGGTCTGTACAATTCGTTGCTTCAAGCTCGGCTCGGCGCGCTCGCGGGTAGTCTCTTTCGCGAACAGGCCGCAGAGCAGCATACAGAAGTAGAAGTTCTGCGGCTCATGTTGCTTGGCCATTCCAGCCGCTCGATAGCGCAGCGATTGGGTGTTAGCGAGACGCTGGTTCGGGATCACGCCAGCGACTTTCTTAAGAGTCTTTCCGTGACCAATAGAAGCGAGGCGATGCTCGTTTTGGCAGGCATGCGGCGGAGATGAGCATTGAGCATTCGTCGAGTTTT
>CAZAWU010000023.1:14478-29150 GCA_964488915.1 uncultured Burkholderiales bacterium | reverse complement strand
CTCGCAGCCAAGCTATTCGAACCAGTAGAGCGCTCCGATGGTCGCCAAGAAACCGACTTCATCTTCGACCACCGGACTATCGCGCATCGCTCCCAGCGCCTGACGCCATTCGGTGACCGCAATGACATCCCAGCGTGGCGTAAGCCGCACGCTGGCGAGTGCCCCTACCGTGAAATGCCGCAAACCGCCCGAAGCCGAGTATTGCGGCAAACCGCCCAGCGCCGACTCTTGTGCCGAAACGCCGAAATGGCGTTGATTCGACTTTCGCGTAGCCAGCGTCAATTGTGCAAAAAGACCGGCGCGCAAGAAATCGTCGCCATAGAGGCCGCACGTTCCACGAAAATCCAGCTGCGCGCCCAGGTCTTGGTCGAGATGCTGGCGCAACCGCACCAGCCATTCGACCGGCAGGGGACCTATTTTGTAACTCGCCTCGGCGAACGGCCCGATCGAAGCGCCGTGATCGATGTTGGCTAGCGCATGGCGGCGCAGGAACGCGGAATCCTTGCGCGCGCGCCCACGCTCAAAAGCGATTTGCGCGCCGATGTTCATCGAGCGGTGCACTTTCAGACGCACACCTACCTCGGCCAACGACCGGCTGGTGCCAGCGAACAGCGGCCCGCGCTCGAAGTTAAGCAGCAGCACCGGAACTTCGGTCGTGCCGCTTGCGCCCTCGTACTCCGGCTGCGTACGCACCGCCGGGCCCACGAAGTTGGAACGCGGCGTCGATTGCGCGAACGCACTGCACCCGATCCCTACCAAAGCCAAACACCAAAGGATTCGCAAGGCTGCCTCGTCTTAAACACGCGCGCACACTACGGGGCTATTGTCACCGGAGGTAGAAAACCGCCTCTGTGTCAGAGCGGTAGCGGGCCACTTGCCGTGCCGCCGTCCGCGGGTATGATACGCGCTCACATCGTCCGCTACCAACACCATCCCCTTGCGACTGCTACGCCTGCCCAACGTCAAGCTGCTGCTGGCACTGCTAGCCCAAGTGCTCGCCTATCCCTTTTTGCAGCGTGTACCGCATGGCGACGCCGGCATGGTGCTGATCGACTGGATCATGCTGGTGCTCGCCTTGCGCGCCGCGCGCGCCACCGGCAACGAAACGCGCTGGGGTTATGCACTGCTCGTGCCCGCTATGGTTTTGCACGCCGGCGCGCTGCTGACCAACGACGCGAGCTACCTCTGCTCGGCTGGGTTGATTGCGCAAGCGGCGTTTCACACTTTCGTGCTGGTTTGCCTGTTGCGCTACGTGCTGCGCGACGACATTATGACGCGCGACGAGCTATTCGCCGCCGCCGCGATGTATGCGTTGCTCGCTTTCGCGTTCTCCTACGTCTACGCGCTGGTCGAGCAACTCGTACCGGGATCGTTTTTCATCAACGAAGCCAACAACCCCGACCGCTTCGTCAGTTGGTGGGAGCTGCTTTATTTCAGCTTCACCTGCATCACCAGCGTCGGCTTTGGCGAAATTACTCCCGCCTCGGACTACGCGCGCGCGGTCGTCATGGTGCAGCAGATGATCGGCGTGTTGTACTTGGCGATTCTGATCTCGCGCCTGATGTCGTTGCACCGTCGTCCGCGCCTCGGAGCGGACGGCGAGTAACACGCCACACAGCGAGATTAATCCCCCACACGTGAGGCCCCCATGAACAAGGAAAACGCACTTATCGTCGGCGCCGGCAGCGGGTTGAGCGCCTCGCTCGCGCGCCTATGCGCCAGCGAAGGCATGCAGGTTGCGCTCGCTGCGCGCAAAGTCGACAAGCTTCAGGACCTGTGCCGCAGTTCCGGCGCCAAGGCGTACGGCTGCGACGCAAGCGATGCGAGTTCGGTCGAAAGGCTATTCGATCAGTTCGATCGCGATTTCGGTACGCTCGATTTGGTCGTTTACAACGCCAGCGCGCGCGAACGCGGCCCGGTGCATGCGCTCGATGCCGACAGGGTGCGGCAGGCCCTGCTGGTGAGTTGCTACGGCGGATTTCTGGTTGCGCAGCAAACCGCGCGGCGCATGCTGACGCAAGGGCGCGGCAGCATCTTGTTCACCGGTGCGACCGCGAGCGTAAAGGGTTTTGCCGAGTCGGCTTCTTTCGCCATGGGCAAGTTCGGGCTGCGCGGCTTAGCGCAGAGCATGGCGCGCGAGCTGGCGCCCAAGGGCATTCATGTCGCGCACTTCGTCATCGACGGCGGCATCGCGACGACTTACGCCAAGACCGAGGAAGATCGCGTGCAAGCGCGCTTCCTCGATCCCGACGACATCGCCAAGACGTACTTGCACATTCATCGACAGGCGCGCAGTGCGTGGACTTGGGAAGTAGAACTGCGGCCCTGGATGGAGCGGTTCTGAACGCCTAACGAGCAGCGCGTGTCATGGGTACGGCGTGCCGTCCTTGCGCGCGAATGTCCATTTGCCTGCCGTCATCACGGCGACGATGTCGTCGTCGGGATAGACCGAGGCATCGCCCGGCGTGCGATCGCCGATCTCCAAGTAGACCACGTCTTCGTCTGTCTCGTTAATCAGCCGGTGTGCGTCGCCGCTGCCCGCTTTGAAACCGGCGCACATACCGGGCTCAAGTTGGGTGCGGCCGGCGTCGGTGTGCAGCGCCGGCCGGCCTTGCAGCACGAAAATGAACTCGTCCTGCTTAGCGTGGGCGTGCCGCAACGACGACACCGCGTTGGGCGCGAGCCGAGTGAGATTGACGCCGAAATTGGTCAGTCCGAACAAGTCGCCCAGCGGACGTTTGTCGCGCCCGCGCATACGCGAAGCGAATGGTTCGGGGTAGTTCGACGCCCGCGTACGCGGCGGCGTGTCGGCGGCGACGACCGCAACGGGCACCTCGCGCTCGGACATGAGGAAGTGCCGACCCCGGGTTAGTGGAAGAACGCTTTGGCCGCCGCGGCGACGCGCCGTACGTCCTCGCCGTCCACATCCAAGTGCGTGACCATGCGCACACTGCTGCCGGCGCCGATCAAGATGCCCTGCTGTTTCAAGCGCGCGCGCAACGCCTCGGCTTGTCCCGGCGGCACGTGCATGAACACCATGTTGGTCTGCGCGGGATCGACCTTGATGGCCTCGATCGCGCCCAAGCCGCGCGCGAGTTCGCGCGCATTGGCGTGGTCTTCGCGCAGGCGCTCGACGTGGTGTTGCAGCGCGTGTATGCCCGCCGCCGCGACCATGCCGGCTTGGCGCATGCCGCCGCCCAGGACTTTGCGCCAGCGGCGTGCGCGCGCGATGAGTTCTTTCGATCCCACCAGTACCGAACCTACCGGTGCACCGAGGCCTTTGGACAAACACACGGAGATGGAGTCGAAATGCTGTGCGATTTGCTTTACATCGACGCCGAGTTCGACCACGGCGTTAAACAAGCGCGCGCCGTCCAAATGCAGCGCCAGCCCACGCTCTTTGGCGAACGCGCTCGCGCGCACGAGATATTCAACCGGCAGCGGCTTGCCTGCCGTTGTGTTTTCCAAGCACAACAGCCGCGTACGCGCAAAGTGCGGATCGATCGGCTTGATCGCAGCGGCGACTTTGTCGAGACTGAGCGTGCCGTCCGGCTCGAAATCGAGCGGCTGCGGCTGAATGCTGCCGAGCACCGCGGCGCCCCCGCCCTCATATTTGTAGGTGTGCGCCTGCTGGCCGACAATGTATTCGTCGCCGCGCTCGCAGTGCGACATCACGCCGAGCAGATTGGTCTGCGTGCCACTGCACGCGTACAGCGCCGCTTCTTTGCCGAGCATATCCGCCGCCAGCGCTTCGAGGCGGTTGACGGTCGGGTCCTCACCATAGACATCGTCGCCCACATCCGCCGCTGCCATCGCGGCGCGCATGGCTTCGGTCGGCTTGGTTACGGTATCGCTGCGCAGATCAATGACTTTCATAGCTCGTTCGGGAACCGCACACAATGATCGCGCATCATACCCTTGAATCCAGCCGCCTCGTGCGGCTGAATACAGGGCGCTGGATGGTCTTTCGACTGATGTGGACTCTCATTTCTTGAACGAAGCTATTACATGTATATCTGCTTCAGGGGAGCTTTTGCTAAAGCGGCGAAGCGATTAACATTGACGCGATCATGGCGAACGGCAACGAAACGCGCCCGGCATGGCGGCGCGCTTTACACGATCTTGGCGACGCAGCGCGCGCGCGTATTGCGCGTGCTCAGCGCCGGCGCACGCTGCGCGTCGGCATCTCCGCACGCATCTTCCATCCCCAGCCCGACGGCAAGGGCATGGAGACGAAGACGCTGCAGTACCTCGAACAATCGGTGGCACACTGGGTCATGGGGCGCAACGTGCTGGTGTTCATGGTGCCAGTGGTCGACAGCGAAGGCTTGCTTCACCGCAGCGACATTCGCATGAGCGACTACGCGAAGAATTTAGACGGCTTGGTGCTGCAAGGCGGCGCGGACTTGAGTCCGTCGAACTACGGCGAGACGCCGCTCAAACCGGAGTGGGCGGGCGATCGCATCCGCGACAGCTACGAAATGGAGTTGGTGAACGAGTTCATCGACCGCGGCAAACCGATCCTCGGCATCTGCCGCGGCTTGCAGTTGATCAATGTGGCTTTCGGCGGCTCGCTCTATCAAGATCTGCCTACGCAACTGGCGAACTCGCGCGAGCATCGCAGCGATCAATTCGATCAGCACTTTCACGAGATCCGTTTCGATCCCGGCTCCGGCATGGCGCGCCTGTACCCGGAGCAGGCCAAAGCCCGCGTCAATTCGATCCACCACCAAGCGGTAAAGAACTTAGGGCGCGATCTGGAGGTGGAAGCGCGCTCAGAAGAAGATCACGTCATTGAAGCGATCCGCTGGAAAGGCCCGAGCTACGTCTTCGGTGTGCAGTGGCACCCGGAATTCCATCGACCGGGCGACACCTCGCTGCTCGATTGCACGCCTATTCTCGACGAGTTTCTAAGCGCGGCACGAAAACGGCTTTGGTTTTAGATCGTTTGCATTCGTGGCGTGAACCGATCCGGTTGTGAGCATTCGAGCTCACTTTTTCGGCGATTCTGATTCCGAGCCGCATTTCATCTGTAACGCAAGCGGCCGCATTGCCGCGTGCGTGACGTCGAGCGTAGAGCGAGCAACTTGCAGCGAAAAAGGCGAAATGCGGCAGAATGATGACGCATGCCGCGCGTATCCGATTTTGCTTGACGCCACGCTGGTCGCCGTTTACGCTTGAGCAGCCTTCGATCTGACCAACGCGTAGCGAAAAGAATTCCTTCCCCCTAAACCTTCTCCCCGAAGGGCGCTGCGCGATGAAGGAACATCCCTTAACTCGTGTTGCGTATGGAGTTCACGTTTCTTCCGTCGTTTCCGCCTGAGTTGAATGAGGCGATCTTGTTCGGGCTGATGCTGCTTGCCGGTATCTGCGGCGGCGAACTGTTCCGGCGCGGCGTAGGATTGCCGCGCGTGACCGGTTACGTTGTTACCGGCCTGCTGCTCGGCCCCACCGCGCTCAATCTGATCTCACCGCAGTTGATGGCGCAAGCGCGCCCACTGGTCGATGTCGCGATCGGTTTGGTGCTCTATGAATTGGGCCATCGGCTCGATCTCGATTGGTTCCGCCACAACGTCTGGTTGTTCGCTACCGCGATCGCCGAATGCGCGCTGACCTTCGGCGCGATCTTTGCCGGCATGTGGTACTTCGAGTTCACGCCGCTGGTGTGCGCGATGGCTGCGGCGATGGGCGTGGCGACTTCCCCCGCGATCGTGCTGCTGGTGACGCACGAGTTGCGCACCGAAGGCCAACTGACCGAACGCTTGATGTCGCTCACCGCCATCAACACCGCGGTCGCGGCGATCTTGGTGATCGTGCTGCTGCCGTGGCTGCACATGGAACACGCCGCCAACGCGCTCAGCACCTTGCTGCACCCGCTCTACGTTTTGGCCGGCTCGCTCGTGCTCGGCTTCGCGATTCATCGCGCCGTGGTGGAACTTGCGCGCTGGCTGGGCAAGCGCGAAGACCGGCAGTACATTTTATTGATCGGCGCCATCGTGCTTGCGGTGGGTTTGGCGCGCGCATTGAACTTGTCGGTGGTGCTCGCTTTGCTCGCCATGGGCGTACTCGCGCGCAATCAGGACGCGAAGCGCGCGCTGCTGCCGCTGCAGTTCGGCTACGGCGGGCAATTGTTCCTGGTGATCTTGTTCGTGTATGTCGGCGCCAGCCTTAACTTTTCCGGTTGGCGCGAAGCGGGCGCGGTGATCGTGGCATTCCTGCTGTTGCGCTTCGCCGCGAAAGCCGTGGCGATCACCGCCTTCAGCCGCTTGAGCGCCTTGCGCCCCGGCTCGGCGTTGTGGTTGGCCGCCGCGCTGCTGCCGATGTCGGAGATCGCCTGGCTGATGATGCACGACACAGTGGCCATCTATCCGGACTTCGGGCCGGAACTGAGCACGCTGCTGCTCGGCGCGCTGGCGCTGAGCGAGTTGGCCGCGCCCATCGTGACCGGCATCGCACTGCGGCGCTCGGACGAAGCGCATCCGGAAGGCGAGTTGAGCCGTGTTTAGCGCAGAACTTTCGCGGCAACGACAGTCCAATTAACGAGATCGTACTGACTTTGCTACCGGCGGCCTATGAGTGAAATGACGTTCAACGCCTCGCCGAGTCTTTCCATCGGTGTCGAGCTCGAACTGCAAATCATCAAAGCGCGCGAGCTCGACCTCTCGCGCGATGCGCAAGACTTGCTCGCGCGCCTGCAACGCGTGGAAATGCCCGGCGCGGTCAAACCCGAGATCACGCAAAGCATGATCGAGTTGAACAGCTCGGTGCAAGAGCGCTACGGCAGTTTGCTCGCGGAGCTGCAGCGAATGCGCGACCTCGTCGCGCGCGAGGCGCTGCGCTTGAATCTGCTCATCGGTGGCGGCGGTACGCACCCGTTCCACCGCTGGAGCGAGCGGCGCATTTTCCCCGACGAGCGCTTCAACAACGTCGCACAGCGCTACGGTTTCATGGCCAAGCAGTTCACAGTGTTTGGCCAGCACGTTCATATCGGCTGCCCGGACGGCGACGCGGCAATATATCTCACGCACGCTTTCACGCGCTACGTGCCGCACTTCGTCGCGCTGGCGGCGGCCTCGCCGTTCTACCAAGGCGAGGACACGCTGTTCCAGTCGAGCCGGCTCGCGGTGGTCGACGCGTTTCCACTCTCCGGTCACATGCCGGTGGTGACGACATGGGCCGAGTTCATCGATTATTTTCAGCAGATGCAAGAGCTCGGCATCGTCGCCAGCATGAAGGATTTCTACTGGGACATCCGCCCCAAGCCGGAATACGGCACCATCGAAATCCGCGTGTGCGACACGCCGCTCACCGTCGAGCGCGCCGCGCTGCTGGCAGGCTATGCGCAAACGCTGGCGCACTATCTACTAGAGCGACGCCCCGCGGCGCCGTTGCCGGCGACGTACCAAGTCAACCGCTTCAACCGCTTCGAAGCGTGCCGCTTCGGACTGGACGCGCGCTTGGTCGATGCGCAAAGCAGCGAGCGGCGCAGCCTGCGCGACGACATCGCCCGCACCATTCAACGGCTCGATGTGCACGCCGCGGCGCTCGGTACCGAAGCCTTATTGAGCGAGATCGATGCGTTGCTTCACGGTGCGCCCTCGCAGAGCGAACTGCTGCGGCAACGCTTTCAGCAGCGCCAGTCACTGCCCGATGTCGTACGCGCACAAACTGATTACTGGATGGCAGTAGCTAGCGATAAATCAGTCCCAGAGGGATCGAGCAATATATCCTCGGTCCAGTAATTGACTATGCCCCGGTATGGCCGCGTGCCTCTGACAAATTTTTACCGAGTCGAGGGCACGCCGTCCAAAAAGCATTAATTACGACAACGCTGCAAGGCTTGCTGCCCATGCAGACCGGTCGTATTGTTGAATCCACTAGGCAGTCACCTTTCAGCAACCCAAAGAAGAACAACGAGTATGGGATCTCTCGAATCTTTCTGGTACGAACTCTCCCCTTACGTTTATTCCGCCGGCGGCGTACTCGCACTCACTTCGGCTAGCTCGGGATTGGGTCTCGCTTCCGGGGCACTACTGCTCGCCAGCGCGGCGGTGATCCTGAGCAAGCGGCGCAGTTACCGCAGCGCGCTGCGCTCGAATCTGCGCGCGCGCAGCGCCAAGCGCGTGACGGCGCGCAGCAAGTCTTAAGCGTAGCAAGCAGTCCCCTTCGACGGATGAAACTGATCGCATCGCTGCGTGCGCTGATCGGCGCCGCCTCGCCCGCGCCCGACAAACGCATCGAGCCCGCGCTCGAACCGAGCGCGGCTGCCACCGGCCCTGAGGCGATGCCTGAACGCATCGAACCGGTGTGTCCGTTGCCGAGCCGCAACGCCGCCTCGATCGAGCGCGTGCAATGGCACCTTGACGCCCGCCGCTAACGGCGCGCGCACCAGAAGGACCATCGCTCGCGCGATGAAGCTCGAAACGATCTGGTACGAAGCGCTGCCCTACTTCTACGGCTTCGCCGGCTGGGCTGCGCTGCGCAACACCGACTCGGTTTTCTGGATGATCGTGGGCGCGCTGCTCGTGCTGCTCGCCGCACTCATTCTGCGCGAGCGCTGGCTCTATCGCACGCACCGCTCGGATATCGTCCACCGCACCGCCTGGCAGCCGCGCAGATTTCGCCGCAACAGCTCGGTCGTGACAAGGTCGGTCAAGCAGGATTAGCGCGAAGCAGAGGATAAAAAAGAACAAAAAAAACGGCGGGCTCTGGCCCGCCGTTTTTCGTTGCGTTGATTCTTTGAGTCGATTCTTTGCTTAGTTCGCAGCCACGCCCAAGGCTTTGACGGTATCCATGTTCAGGTAGTCGTCGACCGGCAAGCCCTTGGCCCTCTGGAACGCGTGCACTGCGGCCATGGTCTTCGGCCCGATGACACCATTGGGCGAACCCGGATCGAAGCCCGCCTTCGACAACGCGCGCTGAATCTCTTCAGCCTTGGCTTTGGTCAGGTTGGTGTCGCAGAGAATCGAGCGCCATTCGACTTTGCCTTCGGAGACTTTGGTCGTCTTCGAAACACTTTCGTACTCGGCCGGCACTTCCACTTCCACAGTCTTGGCCGGCTCGACTTCCTTCATCACCGTCACCGTCTTGTACTCGGCGGGCACTTCGATCTCGCGCGTGCTCGGCGGCGCCTTCATCACGGTCTTCTTGATCGTCTTGTAGGTAGCCGGCACTTGCACTTCACGTGTGCTCGCCGGGGTCTTCAACACTTTCTTAGTGACGTTCGCGTATTCCGCCGGCACTTCCACCAAGCACATGATGTCGCCGGTCTGCGCGTCCTTCTGCGTGCGCAGGACGTTGCCGCCAGTGCCTTTCTTCCAAGTGGTGTAGGCAGGCTTGACCATCACTTTCTCGGTGACGTTTTCGTACACCGCCGGGATGTGCTCCACTTTCACGCTGGCCGGCTTTACTTCCACTTTCTCTTCGACCGTTTCATACTGCGCCGGCACCAACTCCAGCTTCTTGGTGGCGGGCTTCACCATCACTCTCTCTTCGGCGGGCGCGAACTTAGCCGGAACGATCTGAATCTTCTTAGATGCCGGCTTCTTCTCCACCTTCTCGGTGACGGTCTTGAACTCCGCAGGCGTGACGATGCGTGCGTAGCACTCACCCGGCTTAGCGTCGGGGGGCACGTCGGCCCCAGCCGGAGCAGCCGCCGCCGCTGCGGGAGCCTGGGCCGGCTTGTCTTGCGCGGCAACCAAATGCCAGCCCGATACCGCCAGCGCGATTAGAGTGAACTTGATGATTGTGCCGTTGGACATTTAACTCTTCTCCCGAGTTATGGATTGATCAGCAAAGTTTCGGCTAACCCCGAGCTTTAAAGGGAGTTTTTATTCTGTGCTCAGTTGCCGAGATGACCGGGGAGATTAGCGTAAATCCCCGCTTTTGAAAACCCTCGGCCGGCCAAAAGCACCCATCCACGAGGCTTTCGATAGATTCGCAACAGCCCAATCACCATCAGGCGCAACGCAGTGTCGCCATATTGTTGCGCCTTTTGTTGTAAGACCAGCGGAAACACTAAAACGTGCATTTAATTTATTGATATAAAACACTATTTTTATTATGTCTAGGACAAAAATTCTCGCCCCCTAGGACGGTGAGGTAAAAAGTGGACTCTCGCACAATCAGCCGCCCAAACAGCGATGGCCGACAAATCCTCTTCTGCGGTCCTGTTGCCAATCAGCACGGTCGAACGCGAAACGGGCGTGGCCAAGGACACGCTGCGCATTTGGGAACGCCGCTATGGTTTCCCGAAGCCGATGCGCGATCGCAATGGCGACCGCGTCTATCCGCTGCAGCAAGTCGAGCGCTTGCGCAACATCAAGCGCATGATCGACAACGGCTTCCGGCCCGGCAAAGTGATCGCCGGTAGCTTGACGGACGTCCCGCATTCGAGCGCGCGCGGCGCGCCCGGCCACGGCACGCACATCAGCGCGCCGCTAGCGCATCTTTCGACGCTGCTCCAGCGCGGCGCGCAGCGGGAACTTCAAACGGCGCTGGCGCAGCAAGTGCGTGAACTCGGCTTGCGCCGCTTCGTCATGGAGCGCGTCGCGCCGATGAACGTACTCGTCGGCGAGAGCTGGGCGCGCGGCGAACTGAGCATTCACGCCGAGCACCTCTACTGCGACCTGCTCAACAACACGCTGCGTGCCGCACTGTCGCAGATGAATGTCACGCCCGTGCCACCGCGCGTGCTGCTAACTACTCTGCCGGGCGAGCCGCACGGCCTTGGCCTGCTCATGGCGCAGTGCGTGCTGGCGTTCGAAGCGGCCGATACCGTCGCGCTCGGCGTTGAAACGCCGATCGAAGATATCGCACAAGCAGCCCAAATGCATCGCGCCGACATCGTCGCGCTTTCGGTCAGCGCCGCAGCCAACGCTACGCGCCTGGCCAAAGCGCTTGCCGTACTGCGCGCACGCTTGTCTGCAGCGACGCAAGTGTGGCTCGGCGGTGCGGGTGCAAGCAAAGCACGCGGGCGCTCGCGCGGCATCGCCGTCATCGGCGGTCTTGCCGAAATAGAAACGGCGGTCGCGGCTTGGCGTGCCGAGCACGCAAGCGATGCACCACTCGCAAGCGGCGGTCAACGCTCCCGCGCGTAGCGCCCAGCGCCGAACACGCCCGCCATGACACCCGAGCGCACACGCGCGAATGTTATAATTTCTTTTATTTTCAATGAGTCGCGAGTGAGCAGCGGAGCGCGGCGCGGACGCTGAGCCGGTGGGCCGCCCATCGCCGCGGCCGCGTGCGGCCGTGCAAGCGACGCGTATCGAAATGCCGTTGTTCGCCGTCGGTTTGAATCACCAAAGTGCCCCGCTGGAAATTCGCGAGCAGATCGCGTTTCCGGCGGAAACGCTGACACCGGCGCTGCAACAACTCGCCTCCAGCAAGGCGGTCGACGAAGTCGCGATTCTCTCCACCTGTAACCGCACCGAAATCTACTGCCGCACCGCTTCGCCGACCGCGGTCGAGGATTGGCTATCGCACTACCACTCGCTCGAACGTCATCGCGTCGCCAATTACTTGTATCACCTGCAGCAAGACGCCGCCGTCGCGCATGCGTTTCGTGTAGCGAGCGGACTCGATTCCATGGTGCTGGGCGAAGCGCAGATCCTGGGCCAGATGAAAGACGCGGTGCGCACCGCGGCGGAAGCCGGCACGCTCGGCTGGTTGTTGAACAAATTGTTCCAACAAACTTTCGCGGTCGCCAAAGAAGTGCGCACGCAAACCGAGATTGGCGCGAACTCCGTGTCGATGGCGGCCGCGTCGGTGCGTCTGGCCGAGCGCGTGTTCGGCGAGCTCAAGCCTTTGTCCGTTCTATTCGTCGGCGCCGGCGAAATGATCGAACTGTGCGCCACTCACTTCGCCGCGCAGCAGCCGAAACGCATCGCTGTGGCCAACCGCACGCTGGAGCGCGCACAAACGCTCGCCGCTAAGTTGGGCGGCAGCGCCTTCACCCTCGGCGAGTTGCCCGAGCAACTCGCGCACTACGATATCGTCGTCAGCTCCACCGCGAGCACGCTGCCGATCATTGGCAAAGGATTGATGGAGCGGGTGGTGAAAGCGCGCCGCCACCAACCGATCGTCATGGTCGACCTCGCCGTCCCGCGCGATGTCGAAGCCGAAGTCGGCGAGTTGGACGACGTCTACCTGTACAGCGTGGACGATCTCGCCGGCATCGTGCGCGAAGGCGTGGAAGCGCGCAAATCCGCTGTGGGCGACGCCGAGACCATCATCAACGCGCGCGTACAGGAGTTCCACCGCTGGCTGTCCGCGCGCGATGCGGTGCCGACCATCAAGCAACTGCGCGAACACGCCGACCGCCTGCGCGCGACGGAGCTCGAGCGTGCGCGCAAAGCCTTGGCACGCGGCGACGATCCGAACACCGTGCTGGAAGCCTTGAGCCAAGGCCTCACCAACAAATTCTTGCATCAACCGCTGCGCCTGCTCTCGGAAGGGGCCGATGCGGACAAAGCCGCCGAGCGCGATGAACTGGTGCGGGTGTTGCATCGCATTTACCCGCCGGCAGAGCAATGATGAAACCCTCGATTGCCCAGAAACTCACCACCCTCGCCACGCGCTACGAGGAGTTGAACCGCTTCGTCGCCTCCGAAGGCGCGACGGCCAACATGGAGGAATACCGCAACGCCTCGCGCGAACGCGCCGAGCTGGAGCCGATCGTCGAACTGTTCGCGCGTTATCAGCGCACCGAGGCGGACCTCGCCACCGCCAACGAAATGCTCGCCGACAAAGAGTTGCGCGAGCTGGCGGAGAGCGAAATTCGCAGCGGCAAGGAGCAGCTCGCCGTTCTGGAAGACGAACTGCAGAAAGCGCTGCTGCCCAAAGATCCGAACGACGAGAAGAACATCTATCTGGAAATCCGCGCCGGCACCGGCGGCAGCGAGTCCGCCCTGTTCGCCGGCGACTTGTTCCGCATGTACGCGCGCTTCGCCGAGCGCAACCGCTGGCAAGTGCAAATCCTGTCGCAAAGCGATGGCGACGTCGGCGGCTTCAAGGAGATCATCGCCAAAATCGTCGGCAAAGGCGCCTACTCGAAATTGAAGTTCGAATCAGGCGGCCATCGCGTGCAGCGCGTGCCCGACACCGAAGCGCAGGGGCGCATCCACACTTCCGCCTGCACCGTGGCGGTGATGCCGGAGGCGGACGAGATTAGCGACGTCGTCATCAACCCGGCCGAGCTGCGCGTCGACACTTACCGCGCCTCCGGCGCCGGTGGTCAGCACGTCAACAAAACCGATTCCGCAGTGCGGCTCACGCACTTGCCCACCGGCATCGTGGTTGAGTGCCAGGACGACCGCTCGCAGCACAAGAACCGCGCCACCGCCATGTCGCTGCTCGTTGCACGCATCCGTGACAAGCAAGTGCGCGAACAGCAAGCGAAAGAAGCGGCGACGCGCAAGTCGCTGGTCGGCAGCGGCGACCGCTCGGATCGCATCCGCACTTATAACTTCCCGCAAGGGCGCGTCACCGATCACCGTATCAACCTCACGCTCTACAAGATCGACGCCATCATGGACGGCGATCTGTTCGAACTCACCAACGCGCTTGCGGCGGAACATCAAGCCGAACAGTTGTCCGCAGTAGCGGAAGCCTAGATCGCTCTTTACCGGTGCATGGCGTCGTCACCGGTGGAATCTTTGTCTTTTCGCTATACCGCCATGAGAATAGGGTTCTCAATGAATTCCGTTCTCATTCTTGAGTACATACTCCATCGAATTCGCGGAAAGATCGAACACCAAGGTCTCACGAAACGCACCAAAACAGGGCAATAGCAGGGCTTCTACGGCTCTATTCGGCGGATGTCCAGGTGCTCGTCCTGCCTAAACTTCTGGCTTCAGCATCCGCTAATCCCCTAGGCATGTGCGGATAGGGCCGGGCACGCCATTCAAGGCTGGCCGCGCCAGTCAAAGATTTGGCGGTAAAGGTGAGGAAGGAATCAAATGAAACTGGAAAACACGAAGATCGGCGTGAGGCTCGGCGTAGCGTTCGGGTTGCTCGCTTTGGCGTTAGTCATCGTTGGTGCGGCGGGCATCATGGGCATGAGCGCCGAGCATAAGGCGCTGCAGCACGTGGTAAACGAAAACGTGCGCAAGATGGATCTGCTGAACGATATGGTGGAAGCCAACCACGTCGTCGCCCGCGTGACGCGTTCGATGTTACTGCTGACCGACAGCGCGGCGCAGGAGCAGGAGTTCCAGAAGATTGTGCGCGCGCGCGAAACCTACAAGAAATCGTGGGAAGAACTTGAAACCCTGGATTCCAGCAAAGAGGGTATCGCCTTGCGCGCACGTATCAAAGATCTGCGCGAAGAAGCGCTCCAGCACAATCAGAAGATCATCGAATTCGCCCGCCTACATGCGCAGAAAGAGGGCACCGAGCTGCTGCTCAGCAAGGCCGCTCCGGTCACCGCAGCGTGGCAGGAAGCCTTGCACGACTACATCAAGCAACAAGAGCAAAACAATGAAGCGGACCTCAAGGACGCCAGCAACAGCTACGCCACCAGCCGCACCGTCATGCTTAGCGTCACGCTGTTGTCCGCCCTGTTCGCGGCACTGGCCGGTGTCGTAGTCACCCGCAGCATCACCACGCCGCTGGCGCACGCTTCACACGTGGCCGAGCGCGTCGGTGCGGGCGACCTTACCGTGAATGTGGAA
>CAZAWU010000023.1:5716-14378 GCA_964488915.1 uncultured Burkholderiales bacterium | reverse complement strand
CGCTTCACACGTGGCCGAGCGCGTCGGTGCGGGCGACCTTACCGTGAATGTGGAAGTCAGCGGCAAGGATGAGATGAGCCAGATGTTGGCGGCGCTCAAGAAAATGGTCGCCAGCTTGCGGAAAACGGTCAGCACGGTGCGCGACGGCGCATCGAGTGTGGCCAGCGCCAGCGCGCAACTCTCCGCCAGCACTGCGCAGGTAAGCGAAGCTTCCAGAATTCAGAGCGATGCCACCGCGTCCACCGCCTCCGCCGTGGAGGAAGTCACCGTCAGCATCAGCTCGGTTTCCGAGAATGCGAACCAAGCGCACGAAGTCACCAATAGCAGCTTGGCGCAAACGCGCGAAAGCGGACAGAGCATGCAGAGTCTAGTGGAGGAAATTCAGCGGGTGGAAAGCGCGGTCGGCGCAATCGCCAGTTCCGTCGGCGAATTCGTCAAGAGCACGCAGACCATCACCAGCATGACCAAGCAAGTCAAGGACATCGCCGAACAGACCAACCTGCTTGCGCTCAACGCCGCGATCGAAGCGGCGCGCGCCGGCGAGCAAGGCCGCGGCTTCGCCGTCGTGGCCGATGAAGTGCGCAAGCTGGCCGAAAAGAGCGGCCAATCCGCAATGGAAATCGACACGGTCACCAAAGCGCTGGGCAATCAGTCGCAAACCGTGGGCCAAGCGATCGAGCGCGGCATGGAATCGCTTTCTTCCTCGCGCGGGCATGTGGAAGCCGTGGTGAAGGTGCTCGAGCAAGCGACCAACTCCGTGACGGTAGCGGCTAGGAGCGTGCACGAGATCAGCGCCAGCGTCAAAGAACAAAGCGTAGCGTCGCAAGACATCGCGCGCCACGTGGAGAAGATCGCGCAAATGACCGAAGAGAATCACGCCGCGGTGAGCGAAGCCGCGCGCGCCGCCGGCGATCTGCAGAACTGGGCGGACAGCCTGCAAACCGCGGTGGCGCAGTTCAAGACGGCCTAAGCACGCCGCACATCTTCTCGCCTTAAAGAGGGCGGCGCGCGAGCGCCGCCCTTTGCGTTTTGGGTGGACGGCGCGCGCACCCCGCGCCTCGGTCCTGCCTCACCTGACCCTGCCCAAAGCGCGAAGAGCGGCAATATTTCCGGCGCGCGCCGGAAAAACCGCACAGGCCAAGCGCCGCATCGCATCCCAAGCTGTAATTGCACGAAAGCCCGGGGGAACCTCGCTTTCGGCATGAGCGCAAGCTCAACCCTCATCCATCAACAGTTTGGAGAATGTCAGATGAATCACAACCTTGCCAGCTCGGAAGCGAAGTCCCGCTTCATGAGCAAACTGCGCAACACCAAGCGCGCCGAAGTTGAAAGCGGCGAACTCGCCACCCTGAGCGAAGCCGAAACCGACGCCGTTTCGGGTGGCGCCATCCGCGTCATCATCGTCATCCGCACACGCACGGATTCTTGCTCCGGCGGCGTTGCGGACGACTGCCTCGACTAAGCGGCTTACCCGCAGCACCAGGCAGCGCCTCCGCGGCAACGCCGCGGAGGCTATCTCCACAAACGAGAAAGCTCGGAGGTAAACATGTCCGCGGATCCGATCGCGATTTGCGCTCTGCTGGTGCAGGGCGAGCCGGAGCAAGTGCGCTTGATTCTGGACCCGTACTGCCTCGATTTCGATCTGCAAGACGTGCTCGACGTCGCCGAACTGCCGGCGCCCGCGGGACTCGTGGAAGGCAGCGCCATCCACGCCAAAGTCACACTCAAGCGCGGCGCCGCGCTGCTGCAAATCGCTTCCGCGCAGCCTTACCGCGATCTGCTGTGGCAGCGCCGGACGCCGTTCGCACTCGCCACACGCGCGCATGAAGTCTTCACCACAACACCCAGCCTGGTAGGGCGCGAGCAAGCCTTCTTCGCGCAGCGGGGACTGACGGAGCTGCTGACATGATTCTCATCCTCGCCCCACGCGACGACGCACACGCGCTGTGCGTCGCGCAAGATTTGGAGAAAATGAAAGCGCCGTTCGCGTGGGCCGATTCTTCGCGCTTGTCCGACGCGGGCCGGCTCGAGTTCCGCGCGGGCAAACGCAACAGTAGCGCTTGGACTTGCGTGGAGGGCCAGCCCATTGAACTTGAGGCAGTCGAGACCGTCTGGCACCGCCGCCGCCCGATCCCTGCGCTGCAGGGCTGCGCCAATCAGGATGATATGCAGTACTTCCGCCGTGAATGGACCGAAACCATCGGCGGTGTGTTCGGCACGCTGGACGCGTGGTTCGTCAACGACCCGTTGCGTCAGGAAGCCGCTTTGAAGCCGGTGCAATTGCGTCTGGCACAGCGCATCGGACTGCGCATTCCCGACACACTGATTACCAATGACCCGCGCGCCGCGGAAGAGTTCGTACGCCAGCACAACGGGCGCGTGGTGCACAAAACCATTTCACCGCCACGCCATCGCTTTCTGGCCACCAAGGTCTGGGACGAAGCCGATCGAGCCGCGCTGCCCGATTTGGTACTCGCTCCGACGATCTTCCAGGAAATCGTCACCGACTGCCGCGAACTGCGCGTCATCGTCATCGGCGGCGAGGTCTATGCGGCTGAGTTCCGCCCGCGCGCCGGCTTGATCGATGGCCGCTTGGATCACGACGTGCCCTATGCGGTGCACGCGCTGCCCGATGAAGTGCGCGGCAAATTGTTGCGCTTGGTGCGCGAGTTAGGGCTCGTCTACAGCGCGATCGACATGAAGCTCACCGACGACGGCGAGTACGTGTTTCTGGAACTGAACCCGATGGGGCAGTATCTCTACGTCGAGATCCTCACCGGCTTGCCGCTCACCGCGGCGATGGCCGGTTTGCTCGCCCGGGGACGCGCTGCTTGCTCGGAGAGCCAGCAGCGAATGGCTACACGGGCCGCGACGGCGACCGGACCGCAAGAGTGGCGCGCTGCAGCCGGTTTCTAGGCCGTGCCGCAACATGCACGCTACTGACTTACTTCGCTGAACAACCAATCACGAAACAGACCAATCGTTGCGACTTTGGCGCTTTCGCGTGCGCTCACCAGATAGTACGCGTGGCGCAGCGGCAATCGCGGGCCGAAGGGCACGGTCAAGCGACCCGCGCTGACGTCGTCCACAGCGAGCGGCTCGAGACCGAGCACCACGCCCTGGCCATTGGCGGCGGCATCGAGCGCTAGAGAAATGTGGTTAAAACGCAGTCCGCGCGAGGCGTCGATGTGGTCCAACTGAGCCAGCGCCAGCCAATCGGTCCACTCCGGACGGCCGTCGTAGTCGGTTTCGTCGTGCACCAGCGTGTGGTAGCGCAAATCGGCCGGATGACGTAACGGATGCTCGGCGTCCGCTAGTAGTTGCGGGCTGCACAGCGGCACTGCGGCGACCGAGAGCAGTTTGTCCACGTTCAAACCCTCATAGTCCCCATGGCCGTAAGCGATCGCGACATCGATGCTACTGTCATTGAAGTGTTCGCTCATCATGCGTTGCGATGGGGTCTCGCCGATCAGACTGGCGTTTGCGTAGATCTCCAAATCGATCTCCGGTTGCAGCGCAGCAAAACGATGCAGTTTCGGCACCAACCATTTTGCGGCGAACGACGGTGGCATCCACACTCGCAGCGTTTGCCCCGCCTCGCGGCGCAAACGCAGCATCACTTTACCGAGCAAGCCAAACGCCTCATGCAACTGCGGCATCACGGCTGCAGCGTCGGCAGTCAAAGCGAGCGTGCGGCTACCGCGATGAAACAGCGTTACACCGAGGTAATTTTCGAGCGTTCTGATCTGCTGACTGACCGCGGCGGGGGTAACACTCAACTCTTCTGCAGCTCGGCTAAAGCTCAGATGGCGCGCTGCTGCCTCGAAGGCTTTGAGCGCATTGATAGGCGCGAGACGCTTACTCAAACGTACAACACAAACTTAATCGACAAACAATAATAACTCGTTTGTTGCGACGCAACAACTTATCTACACTTTGCATCGTGATGGACAGCCGCCAAAAGCGCGCTGTAGTCACTTTCGCCGCCACGGAACTTTTTGAAAGGAGTCATGTCATGCGAAAGCTACTCGTTCTCTGCGCCGCACTCGGTGTAACCCATTTGTCATCCGCGCTTGCGGCCGATCCAGCGAGTAATGACGTGGTTGCACGGGCCAAGGAGGCGTTTACCGCCCAGCTCACCCTGCAAGATCCGCAGACACCTTGGGTCGCCGAAGACGCCGTGTACCAATACACATTGACCGAGTACGGTCTGCGCGGCAGTGGTGTCAATGTGCGCGTGGAGGGCCGTCCGGCGGTGCTCGCGCATCTGCGCGCGCTGGCAGACAGCGCGCCCAAGGCCACCATCTCGAACCTCTACGTCTTCCCCACGCTCGAGTCGGATTTGGTGTTTGTACAGTACTTGCTCACACCAGCTGACGGCAGCAAACCGACCATGCCGCTCGCGATCATTGAAATGCGCGGCAAAGAAATCGTGAAATACACCCAACTCAACCGCACGCCAGAAATGTTGCAGGCGCTCAAAGCCACCGTGACGCCGATCAACTGACTCCAGGTACGCGCAATGTGCCGATTGCCGCTCCGGCCGGCGATACCGACTGCCTCCTCCGACGCGCCGCAGGGCGTGTCTTTGCGGCCCGCCGTAAAGGCGGGCCATTTCTCCGAGCACGACGCCGCACGCGTTAGCGCGCTGTGTCAGGCATGAGCGGAAAACGAGTATGAAACACGATCTTTCCCAAGCGACCATCGAATTGCCCAGCAACCAATCGATTGCTTTACGGCCGGAAGACGGAGCGAGGGTAGCGGTGCTCCACGGTATCGTCTGGCTGACTCGCGCGGGCGATCAGCACGACTACGTGTTGCGCGCCGGCGACTCCGCGCCCATCGCCCGCAGCGGCGCGACGCTCGCGAGCGCGGTCGCCGATCCCGCATCGGTGATGCTGCTCGGGCAGTGCATCGATCAGCAAGCGCCGACAGCTTCCGGCGAGCGCTATCCGAGTTCGGCGCAGTTAGCCTATCACCGGCAACGGGCGCACCAGTTGCGCGCCGCCTACCTCAACGCAACACTCACACGCGCCGGCCGCAAGCTTGCCAGACTATTCGGTCAGTTCTGTGACAGTCTGCGTGCGACGCCGCTGGGGCGTGATATCGAGTAGGAGCACGAGTGTTCCCACAATGGCATGAGCTGCTGCGACGCTGGACCGGCCATGGCGACGCACGCGGCCAAACCCACGCGCACCGCTACGCCGAAGCGGAGGCCGAGCTGCAAGCGTTAAGCGAACGCGAACTAGCAGACTTGGGCATCGCTCGCGGCGAGATAGCGCACGCAGTTCGCCACGGTCGTACCGGATTCGTGTCCGACGTGATCCGCCCCAGCGCGCTGCGGGCAAATCCATCCTGTTGCAGCGCCGCTGAAAGCGGTGATCGTCTATAGCAGTGCCTTTAACTGCCGGTTGAGGACGCCGTCCAGCGTCTGCCGAAGCCTGGTGCCCGCGCCCGCGATGTCCCGGAATCGCGCGTTGTCGATGACCAGTGCAGCAAAACCGTGCACCACGCTCCAAGTCATAGCAAGCTTCGCCTCGAAGGCCGGATCATCGGCTGGCAGCACGCCGCGTAGCGTTGCGACTAGATGACCGAACGCAGCAGCCGCCTCGCTCGTCAATTGAGGTGAGTTCCATTCAAGCCGATCGCTGCGAAACATGAGCAGGAACTGAACTCGGTGCTTCAACGCGAACGCTACGTACGCTTGGCCAACGGCGAGCAGTTGCGCAGCCGCATCGCTTTCCGCTTGGCTGCGATGCAGCTGCATCAAGCTCGCCAATGCGCTGAAAGCGCTCGCCGCCAATGCCGTGAGCAAGCCTCGGGAATCGCCGAAGTGGTGAGCCGGGGCGGCATGCGACACGCCGGCCCGCCGGGCACATTCGCGCAACGTGAACCCTTCAATACCCCGCTCCAGCAGCACGGACTCGGCCGCCTGTAGCAGCGCCTCACGCAACGCGCCATGATGGTAGCGTCGCTGCCTTCCCGCGGAGTTTTTACTGCTCATCGCACAAGTTTCGCATATTTATCTTGACAATGTCTAGTTTAGGAGGTACTTTGCGTTTGCCTCATCTAGACAATGTCAAGATTGGAGAAGCACTATGACTTTCGTTGCATGCCAGATTCGTCATCCTGTTGCAATGTTTTGGCAGCGCCTCGCGCGCAAGCTTCGCTTCATCGACAACCCGGAGGATCTCGATAGGCCTGATGCACTTGGCGCCGGCGGCCGTTCGGCGCCGAGTGGTGGCGCGAGTGAGACCAGTACTACCCTGTCGTCAAACGACGCCTCCTCCCCCCATCTGGGCTTTCTAGCGGGAAGGTTGGGATTGCTGGGCAAATGGTTTTCCGAACTGTGCAGCCGCCAAGGCGCGCTAGCGCGCACCGGGGCAATCTATGCCTGCCTGCTGCTACCCTTGGCGCTCGCGTTCGTCTGGGACGATCGCCAGATCAACGACATCAACATTTGGGTTAAGCCAATCAAGTTTTTCGTGTCGATGATTCTCTATTGGTGGACGCTTGCATGGTTTTTTGGTTACGTACCGCGCCGGACGCAGAGCACCGTAGCCGGGCGCTTCGTCGTTTACGCCCCGATCGTGATCGGCTCGTTGGAACTACTCTGGCTGGTCGCCGCGGCCGTTGCCGGTGTGCCCTCTCACTTCAATCGCACCTCCATGCTCTGGCAGATGGCTTATCTCGCTGCCGGTGTGGGTGCCTTGGTACTGTTGCTGGCGGTTTTGGTGCAGGGAATATTAATCGCGCGACAACGTGAAATCGCGATCGCACCCGCGCTGCGCCACTCGTTGGTGCTTGGCAGTCTGCTTGCCTTTGCGGGCACGCTCGTGTGCGCCGGCTACCTCGCGAGCCAACCCGGCCATTGGGTTGGGGCAGTTACAACGGACGCCAACGGATTGCCGATTTTGGGATGGTCCCGTACAGGCGGTGACCTGCGCGTCGCGCACTTCTGGGCATTGCACTCCATGCAAGCGCTGCCTTTGTTCGGTTGGTTGGCCGCGCGCGCGTTGGCGCGGCACCGCCCTCTGGCTAGCGTTTCCGTAGTCTGGCTGGCCGCGGGGCTCTACGCCGCTTTCACGTTCTCGACGTTTGCGCAGGCGCTGCGTGGTGAGCCCTTCCTGGCACTGTCCTGATACCGCACGCCTTCTGCTCCGCTAGAATCGCGCAAAGCCGAAGGCATGCGCGATCGTCCTACCATCCATGAAGCGCTGAGGCACGCGCGCGAGCGTGTGGACAGCGTCGATGCGCGCGTTTTGCTGCAGCACGTGCTCGATGCCGACCGCGCTTACCTGGCGACGCATGCCGACGTGGAGTTGAGCGCCGAACAAGCGGCTGCGTATACGACGCTGATCGCGCGCCGCAGCGCGGGCGAGCCCGTTGCCTATCTTGTCGGCACACGCGAGTTCTACGGACTGCGTTTGCGTGTCACCCCGGCGGTGCTGATCCCGCGTCCCGAAACGGAACTCGTGGTCGACATCGCCCTGGCCAAACTCGCCCACATCACCGCGCCGCGCGTGCTTGACCTCGGCACCGGCAGCGGCGCGATCGCTCTGGCCATCGCCGCGCTGCGCGCCGACGCGTACGTGCTCGGCGTGGATCGTTCCGCTTCTGCGCTGGCCGTGGCCCAAGAGAATGCGCGCGCGCTGCTGGGCGCGGACGCCGCTCGCGTGGAATGGCGCCAGTCCGACTGGTATGCGGCGGTGGGCGGCGAGCGCTTCGATGCAATCCTCAGCAACCCGCCCTATATCGCAGCCGGCGATCCGCATCTGGCGCGAGGCGACTTGCGCTTCGAGCCACAGCAGGCTTTGGTCGGCGGCGGCGATGGTTTGGACGATATCCGCATCATCGTCGCCGCTGCGACGGCGCATCTCAAGACTGGCGGCTGGCTCATTTTCGAGCATGGGTACGATCAAGCCGCACGCTGCCGCGAATTGCTGCGAAGCGCAAGTTTCAGCGCTGTCGAAAGCGCAAAGGATCTTGCGGGCATCGAGCGCGTGACGGTGGGGCGATACAATTGACGTTCGTCGATTGACTCACCGCTTGACGTCGTCCCGGCTCGCGCCGCGATGGCGAAGAAGGGGGACAGTGTGAGCCGCAACTTGGTTATCCTGTTGGCGTTGTCATCGCTGCCGTGCTCCGCCGCCGACACGCTGCAAGACTTCATCACCGGCGGCAAGCTCGACCTGTCGATGCGCTACCGCTTCGAGTCGGTCGATGACGGCACGCCGGGCTTGCGCGACGCGCATGCATCCACTTTGCGCACGGCGCTGGGCTACACCAGCGGCAGCTTGTACAACTTCAACGCCTATCTGCAGTTGGAGAACATCCTCGTCGTCGGCAACGAGCTGTACAACGACGGCGGCAGCAACGGCATCACCGGCCGAGCCGTAGTGGTCGATCCCGAAGGCACCGAAGTCAATCAAGCTTTTCTGCGCTTCGGCGGCGTGCCGCGCACGGTGCTCACCTACGGCCGGCAAGAGCTCACGCACCGCGATGCGCCGCTGCACCGCTATCTCGGCAACGTCGGCTTCCGCCAGAACATGCAGACCTACGACGCCTTGCGCGCCGTGAATCTCGCGCTGCCGAAAACCGTCGTCGACTACGCTTACGTGTGGAACGCCAACCGCATTTTCGGCGAGGACAATCCCAACCC
>CAZAWU010000023.1:1246-5616 GCA_964488915.1 uncultured Burkholderiales bacterium | reverse complement strand
ACTACGCTTACGTGTGGAACGCCAACCGCATTTTCGGCGAGGACAATCCCAACCCTGAACTGCGCGACTACCGCATGCACAGCCACGTGCTCAACGTGCAATACAGCGGCTGGGCGGCGGCGAAGATCGAGGGCTACGCCTATCTGCTCGATTTCGTGGGACGCACTTCGCCTCGCTTTTCCACGGCGACCTACGGCGCGCGCGCGCAGGGCAGCCTCGTGGCGCTGCCGAAGTTGCGCTTCAGCTACGCACTCGAAGCCGCCACACAGTCCGATTACGCTGGCAATCCCAACGACATCGACGCGCACTACGCGCTGGCTGAAGTCACCGGGCGCTACGCGATCGGCAAAGCGGTGGAGTCAGTCGCGCTCGGCCTCGGCTACGAATTGTTGTCAGGCGATGGCGGCGTGGACGCGTTCCAGACGCCGCTCGGCACCAACCACGCTTTTCAAGGGGCGGCGGATCGATTCTTGGTGACACCCGGCGACGGCATTCGCGACGCTTACCTGCGTCTGAGCGCGCGCGTGGCCGGCGCGCAAGTAGCGGTGGAGTTTCACGACTTCCGTGCCGACCGCGACGGCTACCGCTACGGGCAGGAGTGGAACTTCCTACTGGAAAAAACCATCGCGCAGCGCTTCTTGATCGGCGCGCAATACGCCGACTATCAAGCCGACGGCAACGACCGCAATTTCGCCCGCAACCGCGTCAGCGGCCAAGCCTTCGATCTCGCCAAGATTTGGCTGTACGCGCAGTTCCGCTATTGAACGGCCTGAATTTATCCGGAGTATTGGATTGACAGTTAGATTCCGTGCGACTTACGGAAATACCCTGCCCCCTGTATAAGAACAACAGTACGCATTGAACCTTCTCCCGCCAGCGGGAAATTACTGGGCATGATGAACGCGCTGCCCATGATTTGCCTCCCCCTGGCGGGAAAACCCTCCTGCCCCTCATTGATCCCGCCAGGGTTTCTTTTTGCGCAGGCATGCTGATGCTTTCAAGCGACACATCGCGCCGCGCTGCGCACTATCCACCGCCGGTAGTCAGCGACGGTGCGATGCACTACCATCGCGGCGAGGCAAGATCAAAAGGGGTGCGCCACGTGCAACGGGCAGCGCAAGCGGAAGGCGACGAAGTCGCACTCATCCGTGCGGTGAGCCGCGGCGACCGGCAAGCGTTCGAGCGCCTCTACTACCTCTATTCGCCGCGTCTGGCGCGTTACCTGAACCGCTTCGTGCGCAGCGCGCACGCGATGGACGAAACCATCAACGATGTCATGCTGGTGGTGTGGCAGAGCGCGGCACGCTTCGACCCGAACGCCTCCCGGCTTTCGACTTGGATCTTTGGTATCGCGCACAACAAAGCGCTGAAAGCGCTCGCGCGTGAAGGCCGTCACGCGGTCGAGATCTCTTATGACGCGGAGGAAGCGCCGGAAATGTCCGAAGAGTCTTTCGCGCTCGACGCTTTCGCGCACGCGGCGCCCAACAACCCGGAACGCGAAACGCTCGGCAAGCAGTTCGGGGAACTGCTGGCGTGGGCGATGGAGCAGCTATCGGCTGAGCATCGCGGCGTCATCGAGCTCGCCTTCGCCGAGGACTGCTCGTACGAAGAGATCGCCTCGATCATGCAGTGTCCGGTCAACACGGTCAAAACGCGCGTGTTTCATGCGCGCAAAAAGCTGGCGCAATTGCTGGCGAGCCGCGGCGTCGATCACGCCGCCGATTTGCGGGGATAGAGTTATGAGCCAATCGAGCACTTTAATGGACGACGCACATCAAGCCCTTTCGAGCTTGTTGCCCTGGTACGCACAAAACACGCTCGGCGCGGAAGAGCACGCGAAAGTCGAAGCGCATCTGGCCGCGTGCGAGCAATGCCGCCGCGCGCTCGGCGGCTGGCGCACGCTCGCCGGCGGCGTCAAGGAACAAGCGGCCGCGCCCGCGCAGGCTTGGTCGGCCACGCCCGCGCACTTCGCCAAACTCACGGCACAGTTGGATAAATTGGAGCAGACGCCCGCGGGGGCGCCGCCCGAACGCGCGCGCGCCGCAGCGCAACCGAGTCTGCTTGAACGTCTGCGCGACTGGTTCAATATCGCCCCGCCCGGCATGCGCGTGGCCTTCGCACTGCAAGCCGCCGCTATCGCGGTTTTGGTAGGCGTGTTATGGCGCCAAACCTCCGCGCCGCAGACTTACGAAACGCTCTCGCGCGCGGCGCCAACGGCCGCGGCCGCCGGCCAACTGCGCGTGGTGTTCAACGCCGACATCACCGAAGGTGAGCTGCGCGCCACTTTGCAGCAAATCAACGCCAACATCGTCGCCGGACCTTCGCCGCTCGCGGTTTATACTCTGCAGTTGAACGCTGACGCACAAGCAGCGCAAGCGCTCGCCGCATTGCGCGCCAACCCGAAAGTGCGTTTCGCCGAACTTAACTCTGCGCAGAGGTAACGCATGCTGCCTCGCTTGCAACGTCATCTGGCCGCCGCCCTGCTTTGCGCGCTGCTCATCGGCGCGTGCGCCAACCCGCCCGCGACTGGGCAGAGTGCTGCCTCGGGCGCGGATAGCGCAACTCCGAAAGCAACGCGCAGCGACGCGCCGCGGCCGAAGCAGCTGCGCGCGAATCAAATCATCGTTACGCTGATCGACGACAACACCGATCGCTGGATGCAAACGCGCCAGGCGCTGGCGGCGGATTATCGCTTGAGCGTGGTCGGCGACTTCCCGCTGACTTCGATTCGCGTGCAATGCTTGGTCTACGAAGTGCCAAGCGATCGCAGCGTCGCGGAAGTGGTCACGCAACTGCGCGCCGATCCGCGCGTGGAATCGGTACAAGAGAATCAGGTTTTTACCGGCTTGCGCGGCGGCCACTCGGATATGTACGCGGCGCTCGCCTACGGCGCGGCTGCGATTCGCGCCGATCGCGCGCACAAGATGGCAACCGGCCGCGGCGTGCGTGTGGCGGTGATCGACACCGGCGTCGATGCCGCGCACCCCGACCTGCGCGGGCGCATCATCAAGTCGCAAAACTTCGTCGAAGGCGGCGAAAAGAGCTTCGCGCGCGACGCGCACGGCACCGGCGTCGCGGGTGTGATCGCTGCGCGCGCCGACGACGGCGCCGGCATCTACGGCATCGCGCCGAACGCGGATCTGATGGCGCTCAAGGCCTGTTGGTATCCCGACGGCAAGAGCGCCAAAGCGTTGTGCAGCAGTTGGACGATCGCCAAGGCGGTCGATTTCGCCGTCGTGCAGCAGGCGCAAGTGCTCAACATGAGCTTGAGCGGTCCGGAAGATGCGCTGCTCGCGCGCCTACTCACCCGCGCGAATCAAGACGGCATCAGCGTCGTCGCCGCCGCGGCCGAGAACGGGAGCGATATCGGTTTCCCTGCGCGCTTGGATACGGTTATCGCCGTCGTGGCGAGTGACCCGCAAGGCAAGCCGCAACAACCGCCGCAAGCTAAAAGCTTCGTCGCAGCCGCGCCAGGTATAGACATCATCACCACCGCGCCGAACGACGGCTACGATTTTCTCTCCGGCAGTTCGCTCGCCGCCGCTCACGTGAGCGGCGTCGTCGCTTTGATCAAAGAGCAAAATGGAAAGCTATCTCCCGCCGAGATCGCGCGTCTGCTGGAAATCACAGGACAGCTCGGTTCAAGCACGCAGGCGAGCGAGACGCCGCGCGTTGTGGACGCGTGCGCGGCTTTGGCGAATCTAAGCGGGCGAAAGAACTGCGGTTAAGGCAGCGTGCGCTACGCTGTAAGGAATACGTTGCGGAACGCCTTCCGCTTACGCGTACGGTAGACGGCGAAATCCGCGCGATCGACCGTGATGATGTCGGTGATGTCGGTTTTGTTCGCGAGCCAAACCAGGGAAGCATCCGCCAGATCCATCGGCCGGTCGGCATACTTTCGCACCATCGAACACAGGCCCGGTAGCTCGGCCGGATCCAGGGCCGAAATGCTCATCAAGCCGCGTATGTGGCCTTGGTGCAGCCACTCTAAGAAATCGGCTTGCGCTGCAGCGCTGAAGTCCAGGAAATACATGACCTCGGAGACGACTTCCCAAGTTGTGTGACAACGCAGTGCAGCCGCGTGCGCACGGAAAAACTCTGTCGCACGTGCATGGTAACGGTCACGGCGATTAAACAGCGCACCTAGCGGACCGCTATCAGCCAGTACGTTTAGCACGCGCGCGAGATTTAGCGATACGCTTGATGTTGGCGGATTGTCGGCGTGCGTCGCCGTAACGGCCGAACCGCCCTACCCCTAAAGCGAACAATCCTCCTTCAGCCGTAGCACCGCCCTTGGACGCTAGGGAGCGCAGGGCGCGCTTGACAATATCTGTCTTGCTAAGCCCAGTTTCGTCGCGCAGCCGCTGAAT
>CAZAWU010000023.1:0-1146 GCA_964488915.1 uncultured Burkholderiales bacterium | reverse complement strand
AAATGCACAAGGGCTGGTTGGTCGCACTGATACTGCTCTGCTCTACTTCAGCCAAGTCAGCGGTGGTCAATGTCGAGTTCAAGTTCACGCCGTTCACCGGCGATCCGGCCAAGCAAGACCAAGTCGACACCGTGCCGGGCAAGGCACGCGTGTTCGTCAACAACGCATTGGTTGCGGAACAGCCGGTCAACAAGGGCAGCGTGCCGGTGCTGTTCGAAGGGCGCGAGATCGGCGCCTCGGTCTGGCTGCCGGTGGCCTCGCTTGGACCGGCGCTGCGCAAGGGCAAGAACAAGCTTCGCATCGAGTTCGAACCCAGCGACGGCAAGCAAAAGTATCGCGCCCAACTGCGCTGGGCAGCGGTGACCGATCAGGTGCGCGAAGAGACGACCGCCGACGGCCAGCGCTCTACCAATCAAGCGGATGAAGGCGTCGACGATAAAGCGGCGCAAGGTAAGCTGGTCATGGAACGCGAGTTCAACGCGGATTTCGCCAAAGAGCTGCCTTGGCACCGTTATCCGGCGATCACGACGCTGACCGACGCCGACAGGAAAGCGATCGTCGCGCTGGTGAAAGCACGTTCTGATGCGTTCAAGCCCAACTTCTCTGGCGTGTATCAGCTGCTGAAAAACAGACCTGAAGTCAACATCGCTGAAGTGCAAAAAGCCAAGTGCCTCGATCAGGTCTACGCTGCAGGCATACGCATCGACACCCCGAGCGCAGAGCAGCTTGATATCGCCGCCACCGGTAATGCCGAGGTGTCGATCAGACGCAAGGATGGCGATCTGTATCGGCCCGCCAATCCCGAAGCGATGGAGAAGATCAAAGATCCAAGCGTGATGGATTGCGCCGGCATGGTGCTGTTCTTCGCTTTCCCGCCGCGCATGGCGGTGGTGCGCACGCCGGCAGGTGCTTGGGAAGTCGTCTACTAGCGCAGGGAACGCTCTTCTACCGCGGCACGCTCGCGGTTTTGCTGAAGATCACCACATGCTGCCACGGCAGCGTGCTGACGGTCTTTACCCATTGCAGCGGAAACACCTCGGCCTCCTTGCGAATCTGAATTTCGCTCATGGTGTGCAGCGGGCGGATCGGTACGCTGCGATCGCCCGCCTTGAATTCGACGAACGCCACACGCCCGCCAGGTTTGAG
>CAZAWU010000022.1:0-29783 GCA_964488915.1 uncultured Burkholderiales bacterium | reverse complement strand
GGCATGCACTTGGACTTGTCGACGTCGATGGCGCGTTTTAGCTCGAGCTTGTCCGCCTTGATGCTGAGCTCGAGCCGGGCCGTGCTGTGGCACACGTCCGCAGGCACGGCCACGCTGTAGTCGCGGGCGGCCCCAGCCAACAAGTACCAACCCTTGGTCTCCGCTAGGAAGCTGCCGGCGCTGACATCTACGCTGCTGATAACGAAGTGCACATTGCCATTGTTCCGGACGCGGAGTTTTACGTTGCTGCCGTCGAACTCGGCGCGCTCGATCTCGCCTTTGACCGACTCCTGCAGCGGGCGTACAAACACGGGCACACCGAAGCGAATCGCAACGGAGATGTGCGCGCCGGGCTGATCGTCCTTGCGCGGCTCCGGGATTTCCTCGATGAACAGGCGATAAGTCTTTTCTCGCTCGGTAGCCGGCGCGCGAGTACCAGTGCGAATGACGCGCTGCTCTTTCTTGTCCAGCGACATGAGCTTAGGGAAGAAGATTAGGTCAGCGCTTTCGACATAACGGTCCTGGCCGTTTGTATCCTGCGTCCATTCGAACGCGCGCATCTGCAATTGCAGCTTGCCTTCGTCGTCGTTGCTTACAGTAACGGCACCCGTCTTCGCATTGCGATCCAAGTCGAGTCTGATCGGCGAGACGCCGAAGTTACCGGCGGTGACCGAAAACGACGAAGCAAGCAGCAGGACTACCAGCGGCGCCAAGCGCCAAGAGTGCTCAAGCAAAAGCTTGTGAAGAAGCGGCATCCCCTTGATCCTGCATAGAAAGTAGGTTGAATTTTATCACACCAAATCATGGCCATATGGCAGCGCTGCAGGTTTCACGAGCCATCGCACGATGCACTGGGGTGATATCCGTCAGAGACGCTATGGGTTGATTGTGAACGTGACCACGTCCGCGTAGGCACCGGCTGCCGCATTGATGTAGTCGGCGTTGTTAATCGTGCCGGTCAGGTTTAGCGTAATCGCGGCGGTCCTGCCCGCCCCGGTTCCGCTGGCAACGTAGGGGGTGATAGCGTAGTTAATGTAGTTCGTGCCAGTGCCTCTAAGCCGGCGTTGCGTACCACTACGGTTGGCTCCACCATTGTCGGTGACGGTGTAAGCAGCATTCTTGGTGCACCAAAACTGCAGTGCTGCAGTCGCAGTGGCGTTGGCCGTATTGGCAGGATCGAGCGCACCAAAATTCATGGTCGCGCTGGCCGTGTTGAACTTGCAGTTGCCGACTACGCTGGTGCTGATGTTAAGAGGTGCGGTACCCGCTGCCATAAGAGATGCCACGCCGAGTGCGGGAAACAAACCAACCCAAGTCTTCATTCGTAGTGCTCTCCTCTTCAGGCAGCATCCTACCAGCACCACAAAAAGAAACCGCCGGGGCGCGAGCACCCGGCGGTCCTACAACTTCGTCAGGGTTCGCCTACGGGTTGATGGTAAAAGTGACAACGTCCGTATAGGCGCCAGCCGCAGCGTTGACGTAGTCTGCGTTGAGCACCGAGCCACTCAGGTTCAGGGAAATCGGCGCGCCCTTACCATTCCCAGCTCCGGCCGCCGTGTAGGCGCCGATGGAATAGTTGATGTAATTGGTACCGGCATCTTTCATGCGGCGCTGAGCACCGCTCTTATTGGCACCGCCATCATCGCTGATGGTATAGGCAGCGTTCTTAGTGCACCAGAATTGCAGCGAGGCCGCGCCGCTGGCGTCCGTCGTGTTGGCTGGGTCGAGCGATCCGAAGTTCATGGTCGCGCTTGCGGTATTGAACTTGCAATTGCCGACGACGTTGGCTTGGACATTCAGTGTCGCCGTATCGGCTGCAAAGGCCGTGGAAGCAAGAAAAGCGCTCGTTGCCAAAGATGCGATGATTACTTTCTTAAACATGTAAAACCTCCGTAGAGTTCGTTAGATGCGTGGGCCACCGCAATGCGACCCGTCTTGCATGGAGGTAATGCAAGCCATGTGCCCAGGCGGGAAAACTTGAGACCGCGACACACACCGTAACAATTCAGATGCTTTTCGGGGCCTTTTTGGCTTATGTGCACGTAAGAAAATGTGGAAATGCTTGTTGGCAACGTTCTTAGGAGCGACCGCGCGTGTTCGCTACGCCTCGGCAACTAGCCCAAGCACCAACAAAACTGCCGAACCGGCGACATTGGACGTCGCGTTCATGACATGCTGGGCCAGTATCTAAACGACCGTTCGACTAAGGATACGAAACATCGGAACAAGGCACGGGTGCCAACTGACCGCTGCGGCGGACTACCACGCCTGTCGCCGCATTCGCCGCATAGCAACAAAAAGCGCCCTCGGCGGTCGAGGGCGCTGCCACAACAGTACGAAGCTGTGCGCTCCCGCGCAGCCTCGCTACCCGCTGCCTACGAAACTGCCGATACTGGCGGTCCGCTCGCGCGTGCACGCCCCCCGAGTTGCTCGCCGACTGCGTACCAATCCATACGGCGGGTGAGGATCATGGTGATCGCCAGTACGGTGAACACCAGGACAGCGCCGAGCACCATGGCGTAATCCTCGGAGCGCAGCAGCATGTACAGTGCCGCATACAATCCGATCAAGTAGGTAGAAAAGAGCAGCCCCCGCTTCACGCTGCGCAAAATGTGGCTCACGTAGAACGTGATCAGCGCCACGCAGGCCAGCGCCGCGATAAGGTAAGCGCGCAAGAAGTTGACATGTTCGGCGAGCGAGAATAGCAACAAGAAGAACACCGCGAGACCCAATCCCACCAGAGCGTACTGCACCGCGTGCACACGCAGCGATTTCAGCATTTCAAACAACAGGAACACAACGAAGGTCATACCAACGAATAGGAAGCCGTAGTTGACGGCGCGGCCGGACTGCAGATACAAGTCGACAGGTTCGATCAACGCGACGCCGTAAGTCTCGTGGCGCAACCCATCGCACTTGTCGGCCGCACAGGCGAGTACGGCTTGCGGCGCGTTGGCGCCAAGTTCGGAAATGTTCCAAGTAGCGGAGAAGCCGCGCTCGGTCACCTCGCGCGTTTCGGGCAAGAATCGCCCGTAGAAGCTCGGGTGCGGCCATGCGCCTTGCAGATCCACTCGCGTGCGCTTCGCAAGCGGCACGAACTCGAGGCTTTTGGTGCCCTTTAAGTCCAGTCGCAGCGCAAAACGGTGCGTCCCCGGCGCCTGCGTGCCGAGCAAGGTGGAGTGGATGCCGCTGCCGAGCGCCGCGTCGTTGCTGGCTGGCGCAAAGGCAAAATCGGCGTCGTCCCACCGCACTTTGACCCCGTCACGAATGCCCCGCACGTCTTCCACGCCGATGCGCAGCTGCGCTGCAGCGAACTCGCGTACACCGCCCTCCACGGCAGCCTTCTCCACGAGCGCAACGTCGAACTGCCCGTGCACATCCAGCGAGGTACTGTAGAACAGTATCGAGTAGATGCCGCGTTTGCGTGCCTCGGTCGCCAGCCCGCCGCGCACTTTCAAGTCGCTGGGCACGAAGCGCTGGGTGCAATCCATCTGGCGCCTTTCTCTGGTTTTGCGTCCTTTGTCGTCGGTTACTTCTGCTACGTAGTATTCCGTGCACGGCACGACTAGAATCGGACCGGCGACGCGCTGGCTGCCTACGCCCGTGGCCGCGAGTTCGGCTTCGACTGAATTGCGGCGCTGTTCGCGCTCGTAGATCTTGCCCTTGATCATCAAGAGCGGGATCAAAAGCAGCAAAGCCACGAACGAAATCGACAGAAACTTCCACAAGAACGCACGACCCATAGTCCGGCATCTCCCAGTTGAATGAACCTGGGAGCAGCCTAATAGGCGCGGGCAAAGCGTGGGCGAAGCTCGGGTGAAGCTTGTGTGAAGTTTGGCCTGGACGTTAGCTCGCTGGCAGGCGCAGAAGCGCCTCGACGCCGCCGCCGGCATAGTTGTCTACGCTGATACTGCCCTGATGTAACTGCGCGATTTCCCTTACCATAGTCAATCCTAGACCGGTACTCTTAGCCCCTGTATCCGGCCGCGGCAAGGAAAAAAAGCGCTCGAATAGGCGCGCACGCGCAAACTCGGGCAGGCCCGGACCCTGATCGCGCACGCGAATGTGGTGCTCGCCGCCGGCTTGGCTGTGGCTTACGCTCACCTGTGTGCCTGGGGGACTGAAGGCAACGGCGTTGTCGAGCAAGTTCGCCAGTGCTTGTTGCAACAAGAACCGCTCGCCGCGCACCGTGACATGTGCGCCGATCTGATTGTTGGCGACGATGCGCTTTGCGCTCAACACGGTTTGGCGCGCGCGCAATAACTCCTCGACCAGGTCGCGCAGCGCCACTGCTTGCACATCCTGAAGCGCTTGGCGATGTTCGATCACTGCGAGGTTCAAGATGCGTTCGACGATCGCCTGCATGCGCTCGCCTTCGGCGCGGATGTTACCAATGAAACGCGCCCGCTCCGCTGCCGGCATTTCCTCGTTGAGCAGCTCCGCCGCGCCGCGGATCGCCGAAAGCGGGCTCTTGAGTTCATGCGTGAGCTGCTGAGCGAACGCTTCTACATGTGCCTTGCCTTCGAGTTCGTCGCGCATGCGTTCCAGCGCGGCGGATAACGTGGCGAGTTCGCCGCGCCGGTAGCGCGGCGCGCCGACGCGCTTGCCCACGCTGACGTCGCGTGCGTACTGCGATAGGCGGCTGAGATCGCGGCTCATCCACCAAGACAGCGCCAGCGCCAACGCGAGTGCCGCTGCCACCAACACACTGCCGAGCTCGACCATCTTCGCTTGGCTGCGCTCGATAAACGGCTCAAAACTCAAACTGGACTTGCCGACGCTGACCACCCCGCCCAGGTGCTGCCCCAAGAAAACCGGTGCCGCCACGTGCATGACAGAGGTTACGGCCTTGCCCGGATCGGCGCGCGTGGCGCGTGCACCGTACTCGCCGGCCAAAGTACGGCGCACATCATTCCAGCTGCTGAAATCCTTGCCGACGTTGCCTGCTTCGCTATCGAACGTTACTTTGCCCGTCGCGTCGGTCAGGTAGACGCGCAGATTGGGCTGCGTCTTCGGCACGCCGTAGATGCGCGCGCTGAATTGGCGCTGCTGAAAGCGGCTAACTGCTTGCGCCAATGCACCGTTGCCACCGTGCCCCGCGGCAACGTCTGGGCTTGCGACTTCCGCCAGCAAGTTAGCGGTGTCGACCAGCAATTCTTCTACCGCTTGCCGCATCGCGGGTTTGAGTTCGTTCACGGCGATGCGGTAGCCGAAAAATGCCGCCAACGCGATCAACACAACGTAACCGGCAAAACTGCGCAAAACGAAGTTCATGCAACGCTCTCTTTCCGCGTGCGCGGCCTACGCATCGCTGACTTTCACGCTATAGCCCATGCCGCGGTGCGTTTGGATGGGATCGAGATTCTCCCGCACGGCGCGCAGCTTCGCGCGCAACGACTTAACGTGCGTGTCGACCGTGCGCTCCATGCTCGCGCTCGGCGCATCGGTCAGCGCCATCAACTGCGCGCGGGAAAACACTCGCTCCGGCTGCGCCAGCATGGTCTTGAGCAGCAGGTACTCGTAGCGCGTCAGCTCCAGCTCTACGCCGACAAACGCGATGCGCGCACGCGCTTCGTCGACTTCGAACCAGTTTGCGACGCCCGCCAGGGCCGACTCGCTCGCACGCCGCGCACGCCGCAAGATCGTCTTGACGCGCGCCACCAATTCGCGCGGACTAAAGGGTTTGACGATGTAGTCGTCGGCGCCGATCTCCAAGCCGACGATGCGGTCAACTTCGTCGCTGCGCGCGGTCACGAACAGTACCGGCACTTGCGAAAACGCCCGGATTTGCTTGCACAACTCAAAGCCGTTCACATCCGGTAAACCGACATCCAATATCACCGCGTCCACCCCGCCGCGGCGCAGCGTTTCCAGCGCCTGCATGCCCAAACCGGCGCACAGCGGCTGAAACCCATCGGTGCGCAGCGCGTACTCCACGTTGGCCGCGATAGCCGGCTCGTCCTCCACAATCAGTATCGTCGCACTCACGCACGCCTCCGCATGGTTCCTATCGATTACTGCGCCTCGGTTAATCTAGCGGCACGCTCGCGCAGCAAATGGCTATATACTAACCCCGCCTTTGAGCCTCAGACCGACAGATACCCCACACAGGAGTATCTGCGCAATGAGATTTGAGGCTATTGATGAGTCCGTAGTCTATATGGTATCCACAATAATTCCGATTCGCGAAGCCCGCTCCGCTCCCCCGAAGGTGACCGACCGCCTGCGCCGGCCCTTGCGCGACCTGCGCATATCGGTCACCGACCGCTGCAATTTCCGCTGCGTCTACTGCATGCCGAAAGAAATCTTCGGCCGCGACTATCAATTCATGGCGCACAGCCAGCTGCTCAGTTTCGAGGAGATCACACGGCTCGCCCGGATCTTCGTGAGCCACGGAATCGAGAAAGTGCGCATCACCGGCGGCGAACCGCTGGTGCGGCGCCATCTCGAGAAAGTGATCGCCATGCTCGCGGAGATCCCCGGACTGGATCTCACACTAACTACCAACGGCTCGCTGCTCAAGAAGAAGGCACGAGCGCTAAAAGACGCGGGCTTGCAGCGCGTAACCGTCAGCCTCGACTCCTTGGACGAAACTATTTTCCGCGCCATGAACGACGTCGATTTTCCCGTTGCCAGCGTGCTGGAAGGCATCGAAGCGGCCGCGGGGGCCGGTTTGCAACCGGTCAAGGTCAACATGGTGGTCAAGCGCGGGGTAAACGTCGAAAGCGTGCTCCCGATGGCACGCCACTTTAAGGGCAGTGGGCACATTCTGCGTTTCATCGAATTCATGGACGTCGGCGCCACCAACGGCTGGCGCATGGATGATGTCGTGCCCACGCGCGAACTGGTGCGCATGATCCAAGAGGAAATGCCGATCGAGCCGATCGACGCCAACTATCAGGGCGAAGTCGCCGAGCGCTGGCGCTACCAAGACGGCGGCGGCGAAGTGGGCTTTATTTCCTCCGTTACTCAAGCTTTTTGCCGCGACTGCAACCGGGCGCGCATATCTACCGAAGGCAAGCTCTACACCTGTCTATTCGCCACCGAGGGCCACGATCTGCGTTCGCTCTTGCGTGGCGGCAAGTCTGACGAGGAAATCTGCGACGTTATCGGCACCATCTGGGGTCAGCGCGAAGACCGCTACTCGGAGATCCGCTCCGAGCACACGCAAGGTTTGCGCAAAGTGGAGATGTCTTATATTGGCGGCTAGCCCGCGTGATGCCGCCGCGCCTAAGATCACCGGACTCATCCTCGCCGGCGGCAAAGGCCGGCGCATCGGCATGCGCGACAAGGGTTTGATCGAGTTTCGTGGCCGGCCGCTGATCGCGCACGTATTGGAACGCCTCGCGCCGCAAGTAGACGAAGTACTTGTCAGCGCGAATCGCCATCTCGACAAGTACGCTGGTTTCGGCGTCGAAGTATTCCGCGACGCGACCGATGGCTTCGACGGTCCGCTTGCGGGAATCGAGGCAGGGTGGGCGCGAACGACGAACGACTTACTGCTCAGCGTCCCATGCGACGCCCCGCGCTTGGCAGGCGACTTGGCGCGACGGCTGCATGAGGCGATGCAGGCGCGCCACGCCGATGTGGCGGTGGCAAGAACCGGCGCGCAAGTGCATCCGGTGTTCTGCCTCACGCGCCGCGGCGTGCGCGCGCGTTTGCTTGCTTTCTTGAACCGGGGGGGCCGCAAAATGGACGCTTGGTACGCGCAACTCCACTGCGTGGAAGTCGCTTTCGACGACGAAGCCGACGCTTTCGCCAACATCAACACATTGGAAGACTTGCAGCACTGGGAGCATCGCCCATGAACGAGTTCATCAAACCTAAAACGCTGACCGAAGCCGCCGGCGCGGATGACTACGATCCCAACTCCATGCCGGTTGATAGAGCGCGTGCGCTCATCCGCCAGTTCTTAACACCCGTCACTGGGACCATACGCGTACCGGTGCGCGGCGCGTTGAACCGCGTATTGGCCGAGGACGTCATATCGCCGTTCGATGTTCCCGCGCACAACAACTCGGCGATGGATGGTTACGCCATGCGTCATAGCGATTTGCGTAGCGACGGTGAGACCACGCTGCGCGTAGCCGGCACCGCTTTCGCCGGTAAACCTTATGCCGGCGCGCTGGCAGCGGGCGAAGCCATCCGCATCATGACCGGCGCGAAACTCCCCGACGCGCTCGATACCATCGTCATGCAGGAACGCGTGCGCATCGAGGGCGCGAACGTCGTGATACCCGCCGGACAAAAGAAGGCGCAGCACGTGCGCTACGCGGGCGAAGACTTGAAGGCGGGCGCCCCTGCGCTGCACCGCGGCCGGATCGTTCGCGCCGCGGAATTGGGCCTTATCGCCAGCCTCGGCATCGGCGAGGTCAATGTGTTCCGGCCGCTGCGCGTCGCGTTCTTCTCGACCGGCGACGAGCTGCGCTCCATCGGCACCCCGCTCGGCGACGGCGATATTTACGACAGCAACCGTTATACGCTTTACGGCATGTTGAAACGCATGGACTTTGACGTGTTCGATCTCGGTGTCGTGCGCGACGATCCCGCCGCGGTGGAACGCGCGTTCGTCGAAGCCTCGAGCATCGCGGATGTGGTCATCTCCAGCGGCGGGGTATCAGTGGGCGACGCCGATTTTGTCAAGCAGATGCTCAACAAGTTGGGCGAAGTGCTGTTTTGGAAGATCGCCATGAAGCCCGGCCGGCCGCTCGCTTACGGCAAGATCGGCAAAGCGCACTTTTTCGGTCTTCCGGGCAATCCAGTTGCAGTGATGGTTACTTTTTACCAATTCGTACGAGAGGCGCTGATGACTCTGGCGGGGCAAGAGCCGATTTCCTCGTTGCCGACATTGCGGGCAGTCTGCACCTCGGCGCTCAAGAAGGCGCCAGGGCGTACCGAGTTTCAGCGCGGCCTACTCAGTTGCGACAGCAACGGCGTGTGGACCGTGCGTGCGACCGGCGAACAAGGTTCCGGTATCTTGAGTTCGATGAGCGCGGCAAACTGCTTTATCATTCTGCCGACTGCTCAAGCCAATGTTGAGCCCGGAACAACGGTCGAGGTTCAAGTGCTCGAAGGCCTGGTCTAGCTGCCTGTCTGGACATCGATAGGCGCGTGTAAACTACCTCTCGTAAGCAGCGTTGAAACGAATTTACTCTCGGAGGATCGACATGAAGAAGTTTGGATTCATTTTGTTGCTCGCCAGCTTGATCCCGTTCGCAACGGTCAATGCGCAAGATAGCGCCAAGGAGAAAATCGAAGAGATTCTGAAGAAAATCGAGCGTGCGGGAGGCAAATCGAAAGACAAAGCCAAAGCCGAGGCAGTGGCCAAGAAGGATAGCGAGTACATCCCGAATGTGCCGGGACCGAAGGAACGCAAGGACGGTGCGCTGGCCCGCGTTAAGTTCAAGGGCACCGGTAAAGCAGCCGACATCAAAGGACAAGTCATCTTTAAGCAGAAGGACAACCAGGTATTGGTCGCACCCGTGATCCAAGGCTTGCCCGACGGTGAGTATGGTTTTCATCTCCACGTACGCGACGACTGCAGCGCCGCCGATTTCACTAGCGCGGGGGATCACTTCAACCCTGACGGTAAAAAACATGGCAGCCGCCAAAGTGAGCATCACGCCGGCGACCTGGGCAACTTGAAGATCCAGGCAGGCAAGCCTGCGGCGATCGAACCGCTGGAAGGCGTCACGGTGACAGTCGGCAAACACGGCGTTATCGGTCGCAGCGTCATCATCCACGCAAATCCTGACGATTTCACGACCCAACCCACGGGAAACGCCGGGCCGCGCATTGCTTGCGGCGTAATCACATACGACAACTAGTGGTGACACGCGGCTCATCAGATGATTTGAGCCGTGCGCTGGTTGCACGCCAACGATAGCTTCCCTCCCGTCGAGCAGGCCCTGCAATCACCCAATGGCCTGCTCGCCGCGGGGGGCGATCTTAGCCCCGTCCGTTTAATCGAAGCGTACACGCGCGGAATCTTCCCCTGGTTCAGCGACGGACAGCCTATTCTGTGGTGGAGCCCGAACCCGCGGTTGGTATTGTTACCAGAGGAACTGAAAGTCTCCCGTTCGCTCCGCAAGACTCTAGCCAAGCAGCCCTTCCGGGTTCGTGCCGACAACGCGTTTCGTGAGGTGATGCTTGCTTGTGCCGCGCCGCGCAGTGCCGAAGGCGGCACCTGGATCACCACGGAAATGATCGACGCCTATTGCGAGTTGCACCGCCTGGGCTACGCGCACTCGATCGAATCCTGGTGCGATGGCGAATTAGCCGGAGGGTTGTACGGCGTGGCGCTCGGGCGAGTCTTCTTTGGCGAGTCGATGTTCGCGCGCCGCAGCGATGCGTCCAAAGTCGCGCTCGTTCATCTCGTCGGACATCTGCGCCAACATGACTTCCAGCTCATTGACTGCCAGATGTACACCAACCATTTAGTATCGCTCGGTGCACGCGAGATTGCTCGCGGTGAATTCTGTGCGCGTCTAGCAAAATTGGTACACTTTCCCGGCAACAACGGCCCTTGGATTCTGAATCAGAGTTAGCGAGTTCGCGCGATGTCGTTGATGAACGATCTGCCGCTGGCGCGTTTGCAGTTCTACGCCACGGCACCCTACCCCTGCAGCTATCTGGCCGGCCGCTTGGCGCGCTCGCAGGTCGCCACGCCGAGTTATCTCATCGACACGCGCGCTTATAGCGAACTGGTTGCAGCCGGCTTTCGCCGCAGCGGTGCGTTCACGTACCGCCCGTTTTGCGATCATTGCCGCGCCTGCGTACCGGTGCGCGTGCCAGTGCATTTGTTCGAACCGAACCGCTCGCAACGTCGCGCGATCAAGCTGCATGGTAAATTGCAGACCACGCCCTTGGAACTACGCTTTCATGCCGAACACTATGCGCTCTACCGCAAATATCAATCGACGCGCCACGCATACGGCGGCATGGACCAAGACAGCCGCGAACAATATAGCCATTTTTTGCTGCAAAGCCGCGTCAACACCAAGCTGGTCGAGTTCCGCGACAACGGCGTGTTGCGCATGGTAAGCATTGTCGATGAGTTGCATGACGGCCTATCTTCCGTCTACACCTTTTACGATACTAGTGACAACCATGCGAGCTACGGTACTTACAACGTCCTATGGCAAATCGCCGAAGCGCGGCGCCGGCGGCTTTCGTTTTTGTACCTCGGCTATTGGATCAAAGAAAGCCGCAAGATGACGTACAAGGCGCTGTTCCGCCCGATCGAGGGATTGATCGCGGGACAGTGGCAGCGGCTACCGTAGTAAGGAGGCGCCTCCTTTTATAATGCGCCCATGCTCTACCGCCTGGTGCGCCCGCTCTTGTTCCGCTTCGATGCCGAGCGCGTGCACGCGTTCAGTTTGAACGCACTATCGCTCGGCCATCGCCTGCACCTGAGCATTCTATGGACGCTGCCGGTTAACACGCGGCCGGTACAGGTTATGGGGTTGACCTTCGCCAATGCGGTCGGATTAGCGGCGGGGTTGGACAAGAACGGCGCGCACATCGACGCGCTTGGCGCGCTCGGCTTCGGTTTTCTCGAAATCGGCACGGTTACGCCGCGGCCGCAACCGGGCAATCCCAAGCCGCGGATGTTCCGTCTGCCGCGCGCGCGCGCGTTGATCAATCGCCTCGGCTTCAACAATCGCGGCGTCGACGTGCTGGTGGAAAACGTCAAGCGTAGCAAGTACCGCGGCGTGCTTGGCATCAATATCGGCAAGAACTTCGATACACCGAATCACCGCGCGGTGGAGGACTATGCGGCGTGTCTGCGCAAAGTGTACGCGCACGCGAGCTACATCACCATCAACATCTCCTCGCCGAACACCAAAGACTTGCGCGTGCTGCAGCAACGCAACGAACTCGATTCGCTGCTGCGCACGCTGAAAGCCGAGCAGAAAGCGCTGGCGCAAACGCACGGCAAGCGCGTGCCGCTGGTGGTGAAGATCTCGCCCGACCTGTTGCTGGCGGAGCTGAACTCCATCGCCGAAATCCTGCTCACGCATGAGATCGAAGGCGTGATCGCGACCAACACGACCACCAGCCGCGAAGGCGTCGAGGGCTTGCGCCACGCGGAAGAAACCGGAGGCTTGAGCGGCGCACCGCTGTACCGGCGCTCCAACGCCGTCGTGCAACATCTCGCGCGCCGATTGCAAGGCAGGATTCCCATCATTGGCGTCGGCGGAATTCTCACGGGCGCCGACGCGCGCGAGAAGTTAGCCGCCGGCGCCTCTCTCGTACAAGTCTACACTGGGCTCATCTATCGTGGCCCGCGGCTGGTTCAGGAAGCGTGCGCAGTGCTTTCCAATCGTTCAATGCCGGAGCTCGGGCATGTTAATTGGCGTACCGAAGGAAGTTAAGGACCACGAATACCGCGTCGGCGTGACGCCTTCCGGAGTCCACGCACTCGTGGCCGCCGGACATAAAGTGCTCGTGCAGCAGGCGGCGGGCGCGCGTATAGGTTTCGCCGACGCGGACTATGCCGCTGCGGGGGCGATGCTCGTGCCTGCCGCAGCCGATGCATATAGCGCGGAATTGATCGTAAAAGTAAAAGAGATCCAGCCGAGCGAATACGAATTGCTGCGCGAACACCAAATACTGTTCACCTACCTGCACCTCGCACCCGATCCGCATCTCACCCAGCAACTGCTGGCAAAAAAAGTCATCGGCATCGCCTACGAAACCGTCACCGATGCGCACGGACAATTACCGCTACTGATTCCCATGTCGACCATTGCGGGGCGCATGTCCATTCAGGTCGGCGCCTGGGGTTTGCAGATGGCCAATGGCGGCATTGGCACCTTGCTGCCAGGCGCGCCGGGTGTGCTCCCCGGCAAAGTTCTTGTCCTTGGCGGCGGTACGGTGGGTAGTAACGCGGCGAGAGTGGCATTGGGAATTGGTGCCGAGGTTACACTGTGCGATGTAAACTCCACTCGGCTACGTGAATTGGACGCTCAGTTCGGCGCGCAATTGAAAACGGCCTACGCCGATGCGCACACGGTCGAACGCCTGGCGTGCGAAGCGGATCTCGTGATCGGTGCGGTTTTGGTACCCGGCAAGCTTGCACCGAAGGTGCTGAGCCACGACGCGGTCGGGCGCATGCGCCCGGGCAGCGTCATTGTCGACGTGGCGATCGATCAAGGCGGGTGCTGCGCCACCTCGCGCATGACCAGCCACTCGCATCCCTACTACATCCATTCGGGGGTGGTGCACTACTGCGTAGGCAATATGCCGGGGGGTGTTGCGCGCACCGCCACGCTTGCGCTTACGCAAGCGACGCTGCCGTACGTACTCAGCCTCGCTGCCAACGGACTGCGCGCAGCGCTGGCCGCGGAGCCCGGTCTAGTAAATGGAGTCCAGCTCTACGCCGGACACGTTACGCATGCCGGCATCGCCGCCGACCTTAAGTATCCGCTCACCTCTCTTTCCGCGATCACCGCGATATAATCGTCGCGCCACAAGACGACAACTACACGCGGCGCTCACGCACCGCAACCGAAAAAGTGCGGCGCTCGCGCGCCGAAAGTGGTGGGCGGGAGGAGCGCCTTTAAACTGTGGACAACCCGTTGTTGCTGATCATCGGCGCGGCGTTGGTGGATAACGTTGTGCTGACAAAGATGCTGGGGCTGTGCCCATTCATGGGCGCCTCGCGCAAGCTCGAAGTCTCGCTCGGCCTCGGGCTCGCCACCGCTTTCGTGCTCACCCTCGCCTGCGCGCTGGCGTATCTGATCGACAACTATCTGCTCGAACCAAACAATCTGCTTTACCTGCGCATCCTCACTTTCATTCTCGTCATCGCTGGCAGCGTCGGCCTCACCGAGTTATACGTGCGCAAGGCCAGTCCGCAGCTGCACCGTGCGCTCGGTATCTACCTGCCGCTCATCACCACCAATTGCGCCGTGCTGGGCGTGCCGCTGCTCAACTTAAGCGAGAACCGCACGTTCGTCGATTCGGTCGCGATCGGACTCGGCAGTGCGCTGGGGTTCACCCTCGTGTTGGTGTTGTTCGCCAGCATGCGCGAGCGCCTCGAAGGCGCGGACGTTCCTGCCGCCTTTCGCGGTGCCCCAATCGCCCTCATTACCGCCGCACTCATGAGCATCGCGTTCATGGGATTCGAGGCTCTGATCAAGTAATCTCATGTTGAGCATCCTCGTGATCTCGGCGATCGCACTGGTTCTCGGCGCCTTGCTTGGCGCCGCCGCGGCGCATTTCAAAGAGGACAGCAATGCACTGGCCGACCAGGTACATACGCTGCTGCCGCACACGCAATGCGCGCAATGCGGCTATCCGGGCTGTCGGCCCTACGCGGACGCCGTTGCGCGGGGCGAAGCGGCGATCACGCTGTGCCCGCCGGGAGGCGGCGAATTGATCAAGAACTTGTCGGATTTAATCGGCGTCCCGCCACCACCCACCACGGCTTCCGCACCGCTTCCAGCACATGTCGCGTTTATCGATGAAAGCCGCTGCGTCGGTTGTGCGCTGTGCTTGCCGGCGTGCCCGGTGGACGCCATCGTCGGCGCGCCGCGGCACCTGCACAGCGTCATTGCAGCTCAGTGCACCGGCTGCGAGCTCTGTCTGGCGCCGTGTCCGGTCGACTGCATTGCGATGCGCGCGGCGACTGAGCCGCAACCGCGTTGGCGCCTCGCCTCCGTGTGCGCACAAGCGGCCGCGCGATCCGCCGGTTTCGAATTGCCGCAGGCCGCCTGATGCGCAAGCTGTTCCGCTTTCATGGCGGCATTCATCCCAAGCAGCACAAGGATCAGTCCACGCGCTTACCCATCGCGCGTGCGCCACTACCGGATGTGCTGGTGCTGCCGCTGGCGCAACATGTCGGTATGGCAGCCGAGCCAGTTGTGAATCTGGGCCAGCGTGTGCTCACGGGTGAATTGTTGGCGCGTCCATCCGGAAGTGTTTCAGCCGCGGTGCACGCTCCGACCTCGGCAACGGTGGAAGCGATCGAGCAGCGACCGGTGCCGAGCGCGGTGGCTCGCGCCGATTGGTGCATCGTGCTGCGCCCAGACGGCGAGGAGCGCTGGGCCGAGCGCTCGCCGCTCGATCTGCGCGGCGCCGACCGGGCAACTATGTTTGCGCGGCTGCGTGAGTTTGGGCTGGTCGGCCTCGGCGGCGCGGCGTTTCCGAGCCACATCAAGCTCAACGTCGACGGCAAAAGCAGGATACGCTCGCTGGTCATCAACGCCGCCGAATGCGAACCTTACATCACCTGCGACGACCGGCTTATCCGCGAACGCGCGCCGGAACTGGTACGCGGGCTGCGCATCATCGCGGAGTTGCTGCAGCCACAAGAAGTGGTGATCGGCATCGAAGACAACAAGCCGGAAGCCGCCGTGTCATTGCGTGAAGCGGCCGCCAAAGAGCCGTTTGCCTGCGAGGTCATAGCCATACCGACCCTGTACCCGGGCGGCGGCGAGAAGCAATTGATCCGTACGCTGACCGGCATCGAAGTGCCGGCCGGGCGCTATCCGTTCGAGTTTGGTGTAGCCTGCTTCAATATCGCCACGGTGCACGCGATCTACCGCGCGGCCGGCCTCGGCGAACCGCTCATTTCACGCGTGCTCACGGTGACCGGCAACGTGGCCGAGCCGCGCAACTACGAAGCCCTGATCGGCACGCCGATGGATAGACTCGTCGCCTTGGCGGGTGAGCAAACCGGCACCGAAGGCTACATCATGGGCGGTCCAATGATGGGTTTTCGCGTCGCGGCGAAAGACTTGCCGGTGGTCAAGGCCACCAACTGCATCATCGCCATGGACGCCAAGCGCTTTCGCGCGCCGCCGCCTGAACTGCCGTGCATCCGCTGCGGCACTTGTTCGGTTGCATGCCCAGCGGACCTGCAGCCGTTCGAGCTCTACTGGCACACGCGGGCGCATGACCTCGCCAAAGCCAAGCACTATGGCCTCGCCGACTGCATCGAGTGCGGCGCCTGCAGCTACGTGTGCCCGAGCAAAATCCCGCTGGTGGCTTACTTCCGACGCGGCAAGGGTGAAGCGGCGGCGCAAGAGCGCGCGGCGCGCGCCGCGGAACAGGCGCGGGAGCGCTCCGAGTGGCACGCGCAACGCTTGCAGCGCGACCAGCACGAGAACGAACCCGCGAGCCCTGCGCTTGGCGCAAGTGCCACGCAAAACCCGGAGTCCGACGCGCTCAAGCAGGCAAGCATCCAAAGCGCGCTGCAGCGCGCACGGGAGCGCCGCAAACCAGAACCCAGTGCCGGCACTTAGCGTATGAGTTCACCTTACCTCGCCGGTTCCTCCAGCGTCAGCGCCATCATGTTCAAGCTGATGCTGGCGCTGATACCCGGCATCGCGGCGTTCGTCTGGTATTTCGGCCCGGCGATCTTGCTCTCGTTGGCAGTTGCCACGGTCACCGCGCTCGTGTGCGAGGCAGTCATGCTGCTCATCCGGCGCGCGCCAATGAAGCTGTTCTTGACCGATCTCAGCGCCGTGGTCACAGCGTGGCTGCTCGCGCTGTCGCTGCCGCCGCTCGTGCCTTGGTGGCTGGTAGCGCTGGGGACCGCTTTCGCGATCATCGTCGCGAAGCATCTGTACGGCGGCTTGGGCAGCAATCCATTCAACCCGGCGATGGTCGGCTTCGCCGTTCTGCTTATTGCATTTCCGCTGCAAAGCACACGCTGGCCGCCGCCGCTCATGATTTCCGCAACGCGCGTGCCCTTCGACATCACGCTCGCCTATGTCTTCCCCGGCTTGGTGGAAGCGCCGCGATTCTTGGTCGACGCGGAGACGATGGCCACGCCGCTCGACACGCTGCGCACGCACGTCGGCATGAAGGAGACGATCGGCGATTTCAGCTACATGCCGATCTTCGGCAAGGCCGGCGGTGTCGGTTTTGAAATGATGGCGCTCGGATATTTGCTCGGCGGTTTGTTGCTGTGGCAGCAGCGCATCATTTCGTGGCACATGCCGGCCGCGTTTCTGGCAGGTATGGGCGGCCTCGCGGGCGCGCTCTGGCTCATCGATTCCGGCCACTACGCCTCCCCACTATTTCACTTCGCTACCGGCGGCACCATGCTCGGCGCGTTTTTCATCGTCACCGACCCGGTGTCCGGCGCGACCACGCCCAAAGGAAAACTCATTTACGCCGCTGCGGCCGGTGTACTGACCTACGTCATCCGCGTATTCGGCGGCTACGCCGATGGCGTCGCCTTTGCGGTGCTGCTGATGAATATGATGGTGCCGCTCATCGACGCGCATACGCAGCCGGCCGTCTTCGGGCACAAGAAAAGCGAGGCCCAAACTTGAGGACGGACGCGGGGTCGCGCGCATGAACGAGACTGCGCCAGAACTCTCCGTGCCGCAGCGCAGCCGCCGCGGTGCCATCGTCCTGCTCTTGTTTGCGGCGATCGGCACGGCGCTGCTGAGCTTTATCTTCATGCTGACCGAGGAGACCATCATTCAGCGCGAGGACGAAGAAAAGCTGCTGATCGTCGATCAGATCCTGCCGCGCACACACTACGACAACCGGGTGCTGCGCGATTGGATCAAGATCCCGCCCGACCCCGTGCTGCTGAAGACCAACGAGGTGACCAAAGTGTACCGTGCACGCAAAGGCGGCGCACCGGCCGCGGTGCTGCTAGAAGCGGTTGGCCCGAACGGCTACGGCGGCAAGATAAAGCTCATCCTCGCGATCGGTGCCGATGGTGAACTGCTCGGCACGCGCGTACTGGCGCACAACGAAACGGTGGGCTGGGGCGACTACATCGAAGCCAGCAAGAACAAGTGGATCAACATCTTCAATGGCGCTTCGCTGGCGCGCTATCAGACCAAGGATTGGCAAGTCAAAAAAGACGGCGGGCGCTTCGACTACGTCAGTCGCGCCACGATATCGGCGCGCGCGATCGTCGCGGCTGCCCATCGAGCGCTACAGTACTATGGCCAGAATAAAGATACCCTTTACGCTAAATAACATTCTCCAGATACTACTCTATCAGGTATAGGGCACATGACGGCATCCACTTCCCCCACACGAGGACTTTGGCGCGAGAACGCGGCGCTGGTGCAATTGCTCGGGTTATGCCCGATGCTCGCCATCAGCAACACACTGGTCAACGCCGTGTGCATGGGCCTCGCCACAACCCTGGTGCTCGCGCTCAGCAACACGGCGGTGTCGCTGCTGCGCAAGCTCGTGCCGCATGAGATTCGCGTGCCGGTGTTCGTGCTCGTGATCGCGATACTGGTGACCGTTACGCAGCTGCTAATGAACGCGTACTTGCACAAAGTCTACGTAGTGCTGGGCATATTCGTACCGCTGATCGTGACCAATTGTTTGCTGCTCGCGCGCGCGGAGGCGTTTGCTTCGCGCAACGCCCCCGGCACCGCTTTCTTGGATGGCGTGTTCATGGGCTTAGGTTTGACGCTCGTCCTAGCGCTGGTCGGCGCGGCGCGAGAGCTGCTGAGTAGCGGCACTTTGCTCGCCAACATCCACCTGGCGCTTGGCACACAAGCAAACGACTGGGTTTGGCACATATTTCCTAAGCAGTTCGGTCTACCGATCGCCGCCATGCCCGCAGGCGGGTTCATCGTGCTCGGACTGCTGATCGCGCTAAAAAACGCCATCGACGCGCGCTCAGGCGACGCCAAGGCACCTCAAGCCGTGGACGCTTCCGCGGCCGAACCCGCGCGCGCGTAAGCAGGCCGTGAACGGCACGAAGCGCGCGGCCATATTCGCCCGCTTGGCTGCCGGCAATCCGCACCCGACCACCGAACTGCGCTACCGCACACCTTTCGAACTCCTGATCGCGGTAATCCTCTCGGCGCAGGCAACCGACAAGAGCGTGAACGCGGCCACCCAGCACCTATTCCAGCGCGCGAGCACCCCTGCCGCGCTACTCGACCTGGGGGAAACAGGGCTGAGCGGCTACATCAAATCCATCGGTTTGTTCCGCACCAAAGCGAAGAACATCATCGCCACCTGCCGCCTGTTGCTCGAACGTCACGCAGGCCAAGTACCCGATTCGCGCGAAGCGCTCGAGCAACTGCCCGGCGTCGGCCGTAAAACCGCGAACGTGGTGCTCAACACCGCCTTCGGCCAGCCGACCATCGCCGTGGACACGCACATCTTCCGTGTGGCTAACCGGACCGGATTAGCATCGGGCAAAACGCCGCTCGAAGTTGAGCAGAAGTTGCTGCGCAGCGTCCCGGACCAATACAAGAAGGACGCCCATCACTGGCTCATCCTGCACGGGCGTTATGTGTGCCTCGCGCGCGCGCCAAAGTGCCCCATGTGCCCGATCGAGGAGCTCTGCGAATTCAAGCAAAAGACCAAGCAGCAACCCGCGGCCCGCGGCAAATCTCAGTCAACTCGACCTCAGACCAAAGAGTAAGCCGCTGACACACGATCGCACCAGGAGAATTGAGTGGCGGCGACCTGCAGGCGCTCCAACGAAAAAGGCGCAGCTCAGTGCGCCTTTTCCATCCGCGTTGATCTCGCTTTAGTACTTGTTGTGAATTCCCGCCGCGGTTCGGCTGGAGAAGTAGGCCGCGAGGTCCGCCATGTCTTCCGGCGTCAGATTCGCGACGAGCGGCGCCATGATCGGGTTCTTGCGCTTACCCGACTTGTAGTGGCGCAGCGCGACCACGATGTAATCCGCATACTGACCAGCGAGCTTGGGAAAATCGGGCACGGCGCTATTGCCATCGGCACCGTGACAGGCGGCGCAAACGGCGGCCTTCTCTTTGCCTTTGACGGGATCACCGGCGGCAGATGCGAGCGTGCTCGCACCAAAAGTTAGTGCGGCCGCAGCCATTAACGCGAGTCGTTTTTGCATGATCTCCCCTTTTTATTTGGCCGCGTCGTCGGCGTAGTACGCTGCCAGGTCGGCCATGTCTTGATCGCTTAAACCCACGGCGATGCCTTGCATGGACGGGTGGCTGCGCTCGCCGGACTTGTAAGCTTGCAGCGCCTTGATCAAATACGCGGCGTGCTGGCCTCCCAGTTTAGGCACGTGGTACACCTCTGGGAAAGCTGTCTTCCAGCCGGGGATACCGTGACAGCCTTGACACATGGCGGTCTTGGCTTTACCCGCTACTGCGTCGCCGGCTGCCCACGCGCTCGAACCAACCGCGCCGACCGCTGCCAGCGCCGCGAGAACCAAACCTTGATATGCGTTCTTCATGCCCTGAGTTTTAACTGGTTTTCAAGTAGGGGTGATCCATCCTCCCAGCCACGCGTCCGGTCGTGAAGTTGCCTAGGACGCGCAGGCCGCGCGCAGTATACCATCGATGCCCACAGCCTCAAACCGCCTTGTGCAGCGCCGCCCAAGGGCGGCGTTTAGCGGCGCGTGACCGGGTTGGGGTTGTCGGCCACCAGCTTGAGCACGGGTTCGCCCCGCTTGGACATAGCGGCGAATTCCTCTGTAAGTGGCACCGGTTCGTGCACCCAATTGCCCTGCGCGTAGTCCACGCCGATGCCCTGCAGCTTGGCGAGAATTGCGGCATCCTCAACGAACTCCGCCGTTGTGGTGAGCCCCATGACATGACCGATCTTGTTGATCGCCTCGACCATGGAAAAATCCATCGGGTCGTTTGCGATGCCACGCACGAAAGCGCCGTCGATCTTGATGCCGTCCACCGGCAAGTTCTTGAGGTAGCTAAATGACGACAATCCGGCACCGAAATCGTCCAGTACAAACTTGCAGCCCGACTTCTTGAACTCGCGGATCAAGTTGATGGCATGCGTTAGATTGGTGATCGCCGCTGTCTCGGTAATCTCGAAGCACACCTGTTGGCTGGGTACGGCAAAGTAGGCGAACTGTTCCTGCAGAAATTGACCAAAGCGCTCGTCGCACAAAGAAGCGCCGGAGAGGTTCAGCGAGAACGACACCTTCGCCCCTTCGCGAGTGCTCACGACTTGCTTGAGCAAATGCAAGCTCTGACGGATGACCCAACGGTCGATCGCCTGCATCTGATTGAAGCGCTCCGCCGCTGGGATGAAGGCCATCGGCAAGATAGCTTCGCCTTCGTCGCCGCGCATGCGCAGCAAGACCTCGTACTGGCGCTGGCCGTCGGCACTTGCGCCGATCGGCTTGATCTGCTGGCCGTATAGCACGAAGCGCTGCTCGTCGAAAGCGCGGTTGATATGCCCAACCCACTCCATGGCGCCTAGCCGCGAACTACGCGCTTCGTCGTCTTCGTTGAAGATGTAGACGCGGTTGCGGCCCATGTCCTTAGCCGTGTAGCAGGCTGCGTCGGCTTGGCTCAGCAGCGCCGCCACGCTTTCGCTGGTTTTGTTGATCGCCACCAAGCCGATACTGGCGGCAATCGCGAAGACTTTGTCCTGCCAGACAAAGCGGAATGCTTGCAGCGTCTCGCGCAATTGCGAGGCAACTTGAAACGCGTCTTCGAGTGAGCAGTTCTCCAGCAGCAGCGTGAACTCATCGCCGCCGATGCGTGCGAGCGTGTCGCCCTCTCTCACCTTTTGGCGTAGCTGCAGCGCGATCTGGCGCAGCAGTTCGTCGCCCGCATTGTGGCCGCAGGTATCGTTGACGATTTTGAACTGATCCAGATCGATGAAGCACAGCGCATGCGTACGGCTCTGCTCGCGCGCGGAGGTCAGCGCGCGTTCGAGCCGCGCCTCGAACTCGCGGCGATTCACTAGTCCGGTGAGCGTGTCGTGGCTGGCCTGATACGAAATCACCTTGGTGGCGCTATCGATTTTCTCTTGAAGATTCTCTTGCGCCGCCTTGAGCGATACCGCCATGGTGTTGATGTGCCGCCCAATGGTTTCGATCTCGTCGCCCTCGGCGCCCCCTGCTGGGCTATCCACTCGGGTCTCGAGATCTCCCTTCGTAATGCGGTCCAGCACCGCCACTACCCCCGTCACGCGCCGCGACAAGCGCTCCGTCATGCGCAACGCGACCATCGCCGTCAGACCCAAGCAAGCCAACATGAGGCTGCCGCCCACTAAGATGATCTGATCGCGGCGCGACAAAGAAGTCGCTTTGCTCATGAAGATGCTGACCCAGCCGATCTGCTTCGACGGCGTCGCCGCGCTTGGCGCCGCTGGCCGTCCGAGCGCCTCGGCCGTCAACGCATCGCTCGGCGCCGGTGTTTGATAGATCGGCGCGCTGTAGTAGAGCACATCCGAGTAATCCAAAACGCCCCAGGTAACGCTTTTCGGCTGCTCCGCCAGCAGCGTTTGCTTGCTTAGGTCGCCGCTGGAAGCTAGTACCTGCCCTGCCGCATCGGTGATCATTACCAGGCTTACATCCGCCTCTTTGGCCGCGGAATCCGCTAGCCACTTGAGCAAGTCACCATTGCCGGTGAACACGCCGTACTCGGCGGCGGGCGCCATTTGCCGTGCAATCGCTTGCACGCGGTCGCGCAGGGCGTTGCTAACTTCGTCGAGCCGCGAACTAATGAAAAAAGAGCCGAGCGCCAGCGCCAGCAGACCCGCCGGTAGTACGGCAACGAGCAGGATGCGCCATTTGAGGCTCAGGGAACGCATCAGTTTCCTGCCTCGGCCAAGTTCTGAAGTTTCTGCTGCAACGCACCCTCCTCATCGATCGGAATGCCCATCGAACGCGCCACACTGCGATTGACACTAACGCCGAAATACTTAGGAAACTGCGCTCCAGGCAAGCTGGATTGCACGGAAAACTTGCTGATGATCTCTGCCGCCTGCGCACCAATGTGAGCGGAAGAGGAGAAAACCCCTGCGAGCGCTCCCGCTTTGACATAAGCGGGCGAAAAAGCGAACACCGCATCTCCCGACCGGTAAGCTGCCAGCAACAGATTATGAACTGTGCTTGCGTTGAATACTTCCGGGTCCGGCAAACCCAGCAGTACCTCGCCGCGCTCCAGTACGCGGCGCAACCCTGTGGTGACTTGATCGCTGCCCGTGACCGTCTCAGCCTCAATTTTGAGACCGAATGCGCTCGCCGTCGCTTCTACCGTGCTCGCGTTCTTGGCCGAGTCGGGTCCGTAGATCACACCGACGCGCGTTGCGGCAGGAATAACCAACCTTATCAGCTCTAACTGGCGCTCCAGCGGTTGATCGAGATAGATGCCCGAGCGTGAACCCTGTGCCTTTCCCGCCATCAGCCTATCGAGCGCTGTCTTCGGAATCAATGTGAACAGCACTGGCACGCGCGGCGCAATATCGTTTACCGCATTGGCGGCGCGCATGCCCACGGTCACGATTAGTGAGGCTTGCTCCGCCTCCATGGTACTGGCCAGCGCTGCTCGTTCCCGGTTGGCAACGAACACGGTAACGCGAAAACGCTCGCCGCCTTCGCGCGCCAAACCGTCACGGATCGCCGTTGCCACCTCGGCATAGGCGCCGCCTTCTTCGCTCAGCGCGACGGCCACTCGCAGGGCCTGCGCCGCGTGCGCGGGCAGCGCACCGGCAAACGACGCGCACAGCAACAGCATCGCTAGCGCGCGCCGTGAATAGCCGAAAGCGAAGGCCCACCCCATACCAGCCTATAGACTAGAACTGCACGCCAAAATTCACGTACATGCGCATGTCGCGCTCGTTGGTGGGCTCGAGTTCGAGATAGTCGCCATAGACATCCTGCGCCACGAGCTGCAGTTCGCCGCGGTTCTGGCCGAGCTTGAATTGATACCCGAGACGCAGATCCACCTTGGTGCTACTCGGCAGCGCCGATCCCCCGGGCCAATTGGCGCTGCTCAAGTGGTAGTAACCAGCACTCGCCTGCAGCTTGTCGCTCAACTGGACTATGCCGAGCGCACTCCAATTGTGCCGGGGCATCGAATCGTTCAGAACGGCGAAAGCCGACGGTGTCCAGCCGGGCGCGGCAACGAAGCCCCGGGTATCGACGTCGAGGTGACTGTAGTTGGCGATCAAACGCAGGCGCTCGTGCGGCGTAACTCGTAGTTGTGTTTCGAAGCCGCGCAACACGAGATCGCCACCGTTTCTGAAGTCGCGCGCGTTGTTCAGCGCGGGAACTTGACCGGTTTGCACGATCAAATCCTCAACCTCATCGTAATGCAGGCGCAGGTCCAGGCCAAGCTTGCCGCCGGCCAAGCGGGCAAGGTAGCCGACTTCGTAAGTACGTATCTGCTCCGGGCGCAAGCCGCCAGTGGAAAACAGCTCGTTGCGCGTAAGCGGGCCAATGCTCACGAACGTATCGGCTTTTTCTTCCAACAAGACGGGAATGCGCGTGGCTTCCGAGACGCTCGCGCGCAGTGTGTGACCCGGGCGCAAGTGATAGTTGAGCGCGAGCCGCGGCGAGACGTCCGATCCGGTAATATCGTTGTCCTCCCACATTGCGCCGATATTGGCGATCAACGACGGCGCAATGCGCCACTCAGCGTTGCCGAAAGCACGGCGCAATTGATTTTTCACGCGCGGCTTATTGAAATAGCGCGGCGAGCGTACTTCGTCGGCGCGCGCTTCGCCTCCCCACACAACGCGCAAGGCTTCCAACGGTTTCAGCGTATGCTGCAATTCGAGATTGTCGCGCAGCGCCTCGTGGTTGAAGTCCACCGGTACCGCCAACGGCGGGTTACGGATTTGCGCGACGAACTCGTCGCGCGTGCGGTAGCGTGTGTGGTAGTACTGGAGCGCAAGCTCGGAATCCGCCGAAAGCGTTCGCTGCCAGCGCAACTGCGCGAAATGGCTATCGATCCGCGCGCGCCGCTCAGGATCGAGCACACCGCGTGGGCGCCCTTGCGCGTCAGTGCCCTCGTTGTAACCCGCCTGAAACTGCAACGTGTCAGCATTGGAGAGCTGATAATCGCTGCGCAGCGACAAACGCTTGGCGCGCACCGTGTCATAGAGCGTCGCGAAACCGCCGTCTTGGTGGTAACCGGCGCTCACGCGATAGGACAAGCGCCCGGCGGTCGCGCTATAGCGTGCCACCCCGTGCTCAACTTGGTGATCGCCCTTGGTCACGGACACCAAGGCGCCCGGATCCTGTGCGGCGTGGCGCGTAACGATGTTGATAACGCCGAAGAACGAATTGGCGCCGTAGGTAGCCGCGTTCGGGCCACGAATAACCTCGATGCGCTCGATATCCTCGAGTTCCAGCGGCAAATTGTTCCACTCGACGCCGCCGAACGACGGCGTGTAGATCGAGCGCCCGTCTACCAACACCTGCATGCGCCGCGCGAAATCATCGTCGACACCGTACAGCACCGCCGGAAACCCACCGCGCTGCGAAATCGTAATGAACCCCGGCACCAAGCGAAACACTTGCGCTAAGTCGCGGAATCCGGATGCTCTGATCGTTTCGCGATCGATCACCGTGACCGGGGCGGGTGCCTCTTCAATCGGCTGCGCCAGCCGCGACACCGTCAACACGACCGGTACGTCGGTCAAGAACTCTCGCTCGGTCAAACCCTCTTCCGGCGCGGCTGCCCGCGCCCAAACGCTCAGCGCAAGAATGGCCAGTGCGCCGCCGCCACAGCGCGCATAGCCGCGAGCCACAGGTGCTACGCCGCAGAACCGAGTGTCAGCCATAAGCACGTTCCTTTGCTCGATTGGTTTATTCTCTCCAGTTGGGCAGCATGCAGCGCGATTTCTTCCGCTGTGGCGCGCACGACGATCAGAGACCGGCGCACGCGCGTCTCGGCCTGTACCGCGCTCGGCGTGGGAGCCGCCATCTCGATCATCAAGCTTTCCTGACCGCGCGTCATCGCCAGGTAGACTTCCGCCAGTAATTCCGCGTCGAGCAGCGCCCCGTGCAGTGTGCGCTTGGAATTGTCGACGCCATAGCGCTCGCACAGTGCATCGAGATTGTTGCGTTTGCCCGGATGCAGTTCCTTGGCCAAGTGCAGCGTGTCGACCACTGCCAAGCAGTGCTGTTCAATCGCAGGACGCTGCAAGCGCGCCAACTCGGCGTTCAAGAAAGCCACGTCGAAAGGCGCGTTATGAATCACCAGCTCGGCGCCTTGGATGAAATCGAGGAACTCGTCGACCACTTGGGCAAATTTCGGCTTGTCCCCCAGGAACTCGGTGGTCAAGCCATGCACCTGCAGCGCGCCAGGATCGCTATCGCGCTCGGGGTTCAGATAACGATGAAAGCGGCTGCCGGAGAGCCGCCGGTTGCGCACTTCAACCGCAGCCAGTTCCAGCACGCGGTGGCCCTGCCCGGGCTCCAGGCCGGTCGTCTCGGTATCGAGGATGACTTGCCTCATCGGCGCCACCCGCTTGCAGCCCGCGCCGCGGTCACGGTTGCGCCTTTCCGAGCCGCTCGATGCCAACATTGGCGAGCCGGTCGGCGCGCTCGTTCTCGGGGTGCCCTGCGTGTCCTTTGACCCAGTGCCAGGAGACCTCGTGCTGCTGCGCGAGCGTGTCGAGCTCACGCCACAAGTCTTCGTTCTTGACCGGCTGTTTGCTCGCCGTGCGCCAGCCTTTCGCTTTCCAAGTGCGCAGCCACTCGGATATGCCGCGCTGCACGTACTGCGAGTCGGTGTACACGGCGACGAGGCACGGCGTGCGCAACGCGCGCAGCGCCTCAATCACGGCAGTCAACTCCATGCGGTTGTTGGTGGTATGCGGCGCGCCCCCGCATAATTCCTTCTCGTGCGCGCCGAAGCGCAGCACGGCGCCCCAACCGCCGATACCGGGGTTGCCTTTGCAAGCCCCATCCGTGTAAACCTGCACCGCCTTGCGTGGCGCGCCGCCGGCGTAGGCTGGCGCGCTATCCTGGGGCGGCGTCATTTCTTGCGCGGCAAAGCGATTACGTTCGATGGCCTACCGGGACCGGCCGCTTCGCGCGTCCCGCCGCGGCGCGACAAGGGCGCCACCGCCTGCTCACCCAGCCGGCGCTCTTTCCAGCGCGGCGTAATGAGCCGCATGCCCTGCACGCGCTTAATCGCCTGCATCATATATACGCCGCCGGCGATACCCCACCAGCGATCGCCCGCCGCCTCCATGAAGCTGAAGCGCTTGAGCCAGCGCTCGTTGGCCATGGGCGGTACGTAGCACACCAAACGCCCGGCCGAGACGTCGAAACCGAGCAGCGCCAGCCAGTCTTTCAAGCGCACCATAGAAATAAAATCGCCGCACCAAGGGTGATCCTCACCGCGCCGCCCCAGGGCTTGCCGCAAGCCCCACAAGCTCCATGGGTTGAAACCGATGACGATGAGCCGGCCTTCGGGCATCATCACCCGATCCACCTCGCGCAAAATCTGGTGCGGATCGGCAGCAAACTCGAGCACGTGCGGCAGCAGCACCAGATCCATGCTCTGCGTAGCTATCGGCAGCTCGGTACCACGCCCGCGCACATGCGCGGGCAGATGTCCGTTGCCGCGCACGTGCGCGGGGATCTGTCCGTTGCCGCGCTCATGCGCGGGAGCTTGACCATTGCCGTGCAGATGCGCCGGTATTTCTCCGTTCCCGTCGGTATCCACCGGTGCCTGTCCGTTGCCGCGGAGGCCACGCGCCGCATCTGCATCAACCGCCTGTTCGGCATCGGTCGGATCGAGCCTAACCTCGGAGGATGCCGCCGCTTCGGGGCCAACCGTAAAGCGCAGTGGCATGCGGCTGGCGCGCAAAAAATCGATCTGCGCATTGCCGAGCTGCAGCGCGTTGAACCCGAAAATATCGGCTACCACTTCGTCGCAAAACCCAAGTTCGCGCGCCAGCACATACGCGCCCAACGGGGTGGCGAACCAATTGCTCAAGGTACCTCTAACCATAGGCGTCATTTTAGAGCAACCGAAGGCAGCCCCGGCTGGCATTTGTGCCGGCACGAAAGCGCGGTAAAGAAGCGGGTGGAGCGGCTTGGGAGCCGTTGACAAAGACTTTGGTAACAAAAGCTTAGGTTTTTTCCTTGACCTGGCTTCGCATCATTCGTACCATTCGCGGCAATTTGCTCGGAGGGGCGCCTTTGCTCAAGCACGTAGACCCGTTGTATGTGAGGACAAGAATGCTATTTCGAGCCGCCTGTGTCGCTTTCTGCTTTGCCTCTACCGGATTCGCCGCCCACGCGGAAACCGTGCTCTCGCTGATCCCCGAGACCGCCCCGCCGCCCGCGGCCGAACGCTCCGATGCGATGGCCACGCCGCCTACGCAGAATGCAGCCCCAAGCGAACCCGTGGCGCCGGCCGCCCCTGTGGCACCCGCGGCGGAACCGCCTCAAGAGATCGCCGCGCCCACCGAACCCGTTGCTGAGCCTGTTGCGGAAGAAGTTCAGGCAACGGCCGAGCCGGGCGATTTGTGGGAGCGAATTCGTGCTGGCCTCGCCCTGCCACCCAATGACCATTGGCTGGTAGCGCGCCACAGCACCCAGTTCGCCAGTAACCCGGAATACGTCGCGCGTATCGTTCAGCGCAGCCGCCGCTACCTATTCCACATCGTCGAAGAGGTCGAGGCGCGCGGTATGCCACTGGAGATCGCGCTGCTGCCGATCGTGGAGAGCGCATTCAACCCGAAAGCCTATTCGCGCGCGCGTGCATCGGGCATTTGGCAATTCATCCCCGCCACCGGCAAGCACTACGGCCTGTCGCAGAACTGGTGGTATGACGGGCGGCGCGACATCCTCGCCGCCACGCAGGCAGCGCTCGATTATCTGCAAGCGCTGTACAACATGTTCGGCGATTGGCACCTGGCGCTGGCGGCGTACAACTGCGGCGAGGGCTGTGTGCGCCGTGCCGTAGCGCGCAACAGCGCCGCCGGTCTGCCGGCCGACTTTTTCAGCTTGAGCTTGCCACGCGAAACCCGCAACTACGTACCAAAATTGCTCGGCGTGCGCGAGATCGTGCGCGCGCCGGAGCGCTTCGGTCTGTCGCTAGCCGCAATTCCGAACGAACGCTATTTTGCGGCGGTCGCCACCAACCGCCACATCGATGTACAGCGTGCGGCGCAGTTTGCGGAGATTTCGGAGCAAGAGTTCCTCGACCTCAACCCCGGCTACAACGGGCCGGTCATCACCGCTCACACCGAACAAGTCATCCTGGTACCGGCGGAGAAGGCCGATTTCTTCCGCGCCAACTTGGAGAATCCCGATCAGCCGCTGTTGAGCTGGAGGACGTACAAACTGCAGCGCGGCACCTCATTCGATAAAGTGGCCAACAAATTCGGTGTGAGTGCTGCCGAGTTGAAGCGCGTTAACGGCATCTCCGCGTCGAAGCGCGTGGCCGGTGGCGGCACCATTCTGGTTCCTTCGGAAGAAGCGGGTAACCACGAATTACCGGAAGAGATTCACCCGGAAGCGTACGTGCCGGCACCACGGCCGCCGGTGAGCGTACTGCGGCACGCCGTGCGCCGCGGCGAGTCCCTTTCCACCATCGCGCGGCGCTATCGCGTCGGCGTGAACCAGCTCGTTGCATGGAACCATTTGCGCGGGCGCCGCGTGGTCGCCGGCCAAGTTCTTTCGATCCACAAACCGCGCGGCGCCGTCATTGCCCGTGCAGCGCGCAGCGAGAGCAGGGTCGCGCAGTATGTCGTGCGCCGAGGCGACAGCTGGAGCAGCATCGCCAGGCGCTTCAACGTTTCGGTATCCGAGTTGGTCGCCTGGAACAAAACCAGCCATCGTCAAGGACTCATTGCGGGGCGGCGCATCATCGTGCGCAGTTAGCCTATACAGCCCGCTGCATACCGTCATCAATGAACCCCACCAATAATTATGGTGGTGTCCTACCTCCAGTAACCTGGCTCAGCGAGGTAGGAGCCACGCCTGGCCTAATACTTTTGGCCTAGAGTCTTACTACTTCTGTTCCATAGATTTGCGAGTTGCGGGCGCGTATAAAGGGAGCGTGGATGCACTGCAATGCGGTGCATGAGCTTCACGACTCCTCCCCGCACCCTCCCTCAGCTCCAGGGTG
>CAZAWU010000021.1:27282-30509 GCA_964488915.1 uncultured Burkholderiales bacterium | reverse complement strand
TCGTGTTCGGCTTGTTCATCAGCTTGAGCATGGGTTACATCTACCGCCGCCATCGGCGCGATGTTGTCGCTTGAGGCTGTACAGGGGCTAGGTCCCAGCCTACAATAAAAGTCCAAGCGATTTTCAGATCGATAGTACCTATAGTAAAGCCGGTCTATCAGGCAATTCGTTCGGATTCAGCCTGTCGTTCGCTGGATAATGCCGGCACAGTAAATCGTTCACCATGCGCACGCCCGCCACCGAACCCGACTCGTAGCGGCCAGCGCGAAAGTCTCGCTCCATCGCTCGGCACACCGCTTCCCATTCGTCTTGCGCGACTTTGCTGGCGATGCCGCGATCTGCGATCACCTCTACGTTGCGGTCCGCCAGCAGTAGATAGATTAATACGCCGTTATTGTGCTCGGTATCCCACACGCGCAGGTGCGAAAACGCATCGAGCGCACGTTCACGCGGACGAAGGCCGCGCAACAACTCTGGCAAGTCGAGCGCGGACTCAATGGCAAAACGAATCTCGCCGTAATGAGCGCGCTCGCTCTCGCGAATGGCGGTCTCGATGGCGTCCAAGGTTGCTGGCGGAAAGCTGCGGTGCAGCCGCCAGCGTGAAGTGAACAGATGCTTCAGCGCTCTAAGCATGTTGTCTCACCATTCTCCCGACGCGCCACCACCGCCGCCGCCGCCACCGCCGCCGCCCCAGCTACCCCCGCCGCCGCCCCCGCCACCCCAACTTCCTCCGCTCCAACCGCCGGGGAAACCGCCACCGTAGTAGCCGCCGCGGCCGCCATAGCGGCGATGGCTAGTCCACGCGTTACCCGGAGAGAACAAGCCCGCGAATAGATTAAGCATGAATGCGAGGAAAGCGGCTAGGACCGCGGCCATGATGGTGCCGGTGATGAGGTAGCCGACGAAGCCGGTGAGCCCTCCGGTCAACGTCGCGCCCACGATACGGCCGAACATGGAACGCAGGATGCCGCCGGCGAACAGCGCCACCAGCAATGCGATGGGCAAGAAACCCATATTGATGCCATCACTCGCGCCGCCGTACTCCGGCTGCGGCGGCGGCAGCGGCTCGCCCTCAACCACAGCCAGAATCTTCTCGACGCCCGCTTGAATGCCGCCGGCAAAGTCACCATGCTTGAACTGTGGCACGATGACTTCGCTGATGATGCGCTTCGAAGTCGCGTCGGTGAGTGCCCCTTCCAAGCCGTAGCCGACCTCGATGCGCAGCTTGCGATCATTCTTAGCGACGATCAACTGCGCAGCGTCGTCGATTTTCGCGCGGCCAGCCTTCCAAGTATCGCGCAGCCTGATCGCGTACTGTTCGATCGTCTCCGGCTGCGTGGTGGGGACGATGATGACAGAGATCTCCGCGCCCTTCTTCGCTTTGAAGGCGCGCAGTTGCTCTTCGAGCTGTGCTTGCTGCGCTTGGGAGAGCGTCAGCGTAGCGTCTACCACCGGCGCCGGCGGCGGAATGACTTGCAGCCCCTGCTGCGCCCAGGAAACCGCGCTCCAAAGCGCCAGCAAGCAAGCGGCAAACAGTCGCCGCGACGTAGAGCGCAGCAGCATGCTGATGGCTATCGAGCCAACGAGAATTGAGGCGCGCGGGACGCTAATTATTGGTCGCCGGTTTGCTGCCAAAGTCCACCGTCGGCGGCTTCGAAATCGCTTTCTCGTTCTCGACGGTGAAGCTGGGTTTGGTCTTGTAACCGAACAGCATTGCTGTCAGATTGCTGGGGAACTGGCGCACCGTCAGGTTGTAGTCTTTCACCGCTTCGATATAGCGGTTGCGCGCCACCGTAATGCGGTTTTCCGTGCCTTCGAGCTGTGCTTGCAGGTCGCGAAACGAGGCATCTGATTTCAAGTTGGGATAGTTTTCCGTCACCACTAGCAAGCGCGACAGCGCGCTGGAAAGTTCACCCTGCGCGGCTTGGAACTTGTTGAACGCCTCCGGATCGTTGATCAGCTCGGGCGTGGCCTGGATGGTGCTGACTTTCGCGCGCGCCTCTGTCACCGCCGTTAGGACGTCTTTTTCTTGTTGCGCGTAGCCCTTTACGGTGTTGACCAGGTTGGGAATGAGGTCAGCGCGGCGCTGATATTGATTCAACACTTCCGCCCAAGAGGATTTGATCGTCTCATCGGTCGATTGCAGCGTGTTGTAGCCGCAGCCGCTCAGCAATAGCAACAACGGCAACACCGCACTTCCCAGCCAATTGCGCAGTTTCATCCTTATCTCCTCGTCGATAGGTACCCCAACGGCGCATCATATATGGGCATTGCCCTGCACCACAATGCCAAGAGGACATGCATGCAGCTTCGTTGCAGTGGGTTCACACGCTCCGACTAACCGGGTTTGCTACCATCACACGCCATGAATACCGAACGCTATACCCGCTACACCCGCTTGAAAGTCATCGCGCACATGGACGGTGTGCTGGAGCTGGTCATGGGCGAACCCGGAAAACTCGCCACCGCCGACGATGCCGGCCACCGCGAATTGGCCGAGATCTGGCGCGATTTCGACGCCGACCCCGATGCAAGGGTCGCGCTCATCCACGGTGAAGGCAAAGGTTTTTCCGCGGGCGGCGATCTCGGCCTAGTCGAGCAAATGGCCAATGACTTTGACGTGCGCACGCGCGTTTGGCGCGAAGCAAAGGATCTCGTTTACAACATCATCAACTGCGAAAAACCGATCGTCTCCGCCATGCATGGGCCGGCGGTGGGTGCGGGACTGGTTGCGGGTTTGCTTGCGGACATCTCCATCGCAGCAAAAGACGCGCGCATCATCGACGGTCACACGCGTTTGGGCGTCGCCGCGGGCGATCATGCCGCCATCATCTGGCCGCTCTTGTGCGGCATGGCGAAAGCAAAGTACTACCTGTTGCTATGCGAGCCGGTCAGCGGCGAAGAAGCCGAACGCATCGGCTTGGTTTCGCTCGCCGTCGATGAAGATCAGCTCGTCGCCAAAGCTTTCGAAATCGCGCGCCGCCTCGCCGCCGGCTCGCAAAGCGCGATCAAGTGGACCAAGTACGCGCTCAACAATTGGCTGCGCATGGCGGGGCCGGCGTTCGATACTTCGCTCGCACTTGAGTTCATGGGTTTCGCGGGGCCGGATGTGCGCGAGGGGATTGCTTCGCTGCGCGAGAAACGGCCGCCGAGATTCGATCGTTGACGAACGTGGTACAACTTCTGGCGCGGTGTGCCCCACTATGCCTGCTGTTTGCCGCGCTGCC
>CAZAWU010000021.1:0-27182 GCA_964488915.1 uncultured Burkholderiales bacterium | reverse complement strand
CACTGGAACTTGACTCAAAACGAGGAAGAAACATGACCGCAGCAAATCTTTCCGGCAAAGTCGCCGTCATCACCGGCGCTACCAGCGGCATCGGCCTCGCGGTCGCACGCGAGTTGCACACACTCGGCATGCGCCTGGTGCTATGCGCCCGGGGCAAAGAACGCCTCGAACAAGCGCAAAAGGAGTTATCCGCCCAGGCGCTGGCCGGCGACATCGCCGATCCAGCGTTACCTGCCAAGTTGCTGCAACTCGCGCTCGATGCGTACGGCCGCTGCGACGTGGTGCTGAACAACGCGGGGCAAATGGAAGCTGGGCCGATCGACAAGATCGACATCGACAAGGTGTGCTCGATGGTGCGCGTCAACGTCGAAGCGGCATACCGTGTCGTCTACACCTTTATTAAACATTTTCACGCGCAGGGCAGCGGGCACCTGGTTAACATTTCCAGCGTGCTCGGCACCAAGGTGCGCCCCACGGCAGGCGCCTACGCAGGCACGAAGTACGCGCTGGAGGCGCTTTCAGAGGCGCTGCGAATCGAGTTGGCGGGTACACCCGTCGCTGTCACTTGTATCGAACCCGGGCTGGTGCTGACTGGCTTGCACAGCGATTGGCCGGTGCACCCGACCCAAGCTCTAAACGTGCCGCACCCGCTGCAGCCGGAAGACGTGGCGCGCTGCGTGACGTTCGCGCTCACGCAGCCGGTGCATGTGAAGATTCCGCGGGTGATGGTGCTGCCGGCGGAGCACCAGATTTAGCGAACCTCCGAACAAGTCGCGCGCGTGCGCAGGTTGTGCTCACCGCGCGCGAGTGCATCGATGGCTATCCCTCGCGCACCACGACGTCAGGGCCGCCGCTGCCGGTGCCGCCGCCGCTACCACTAATGGCCTTGTCGATCTCGTCGCACGTGTAGTCTAAGCCGGCGCCGCCGCCAAGTCCGCCGAGCCAGAAACCGGCGATCGCGCCAGGCGGCCCGAAAGCGAGACCGCCTAGGATGGCACCCGAGACGCCACCACCGACGAAGCCAACCACACCGGCGACCGAAACGCCGCCGCCTGAAACATTTTGCAGATCCGATTCACTCAGTTGTTGCATTTGCCTCTCCTTGAAAGTGATTGAACATGCGCCAGCAAACGTCTGGCGTAGCCTCAATGTAGAAAGGCATTGGCGGGTGGGCGATAGCGTGAATGCGCGTACGCCGCCGCACGCTTCGGCTAAGCCATGCGGCTAGGCCGAAAGCAATAGCAGCGTCACATGAGCTTTTCTTTGTTGAAGAACACCTTACGCCAGCGCGTCACCGTGACGCTCTGAAAGAGGCCGGCTTTGGTATAGGGGTCTTCATTCGCAAAACGTTCGGCGGCGGCGCGATCATCGGTATCCAGGATGATGATGCCGCCGTGACCGCCGGTGCCGTCGTCGTTGATGAGCGCGCCGCCGGCGAGCAGCAGGTGTTGATGCTTGACCAAATACTCCAAATGCGCAGGGCGAGTCGCTGCGCGCAGCTCCGCGGAGCCGGGTTTGTCCACGAGTTGAATCGCGTATGGCATGGTCGTGTCTCCTCTGATAAGCGGAAACTGGTTAGCTGTTGGCGAGCAGCGTCGTCATGGTGCGCCGGGCGAAGAGCAGATCTTCCCAGGCCTTGGCTTTGTCGGGTAGGTTGCGCAGCAAGTATGCAGGGTGATACATCACGATCAACGGGATACCCTGATATTCGTGCACTTTGTTGCGCAAGCTCGCTACCGGAACATCGCGCGCGAGCAGATTGACCGCGGCGATCTTGCCGAGGGCGACGATGAGCTTGGGCTGGATGAGCTGAATCTGTCGAGTCAAATAGGGCTCGCAGGCGCGCGCTTCGTCCGCTTCCGGATTGCGATTGCCGGGCGGGCGGCATTTGACGACGTTGGCGATGTAGACGTCTTCACCGCGCTTGAGGCCGATCGACTTCAGCATGTTATCGAGCAGCTTGCCGGCTTGGCCGACGAAGGGTTCGCCCTGCGCGTCTTCGTCCGCACCGGGGCCTTCGCCGACGAATAGCCAATTAGCCTTTTCGTCGCCGACGCCGAACACGGTTTGCGTACGCCGCTGATGCAGCACACAGCGCGTGCAATCTTTGACGCAGGCTTTCAGCTGCGGCCAGTCCATGGCCAGGACGTGCTCGCGCGATGCCGCGGGCGTGGCGGGTGCGGCCGCTCTCGCGGCGGCAACCGGCTGCACAGAGCGCCCACCCGATGGCGGCGCGGCCGGCTGCGCTGCGTCCGCCTGCGCTTCCACTCGGCCGGCGCCGCGCCAGCGCCACACCGGCAGCAAATCCAACTCCGCCAACGCAGCGTCGCTCAGCGGCAGCGGTTGTGCCGGGCGTGTCACCGATTGCCCGCAAGTGGGTCGATGAGCACCAGGCTCAGCACCCAAGCATCTTCGTGGCCGCCCCCGCGCCGCGGGTAGTAATTTCGGCGCAAGCCGATCTGATCAAAGCCGAACGCCGAGTAAAGCTGTAACGCGCCGACATTACTCGGGCGCACTTCCAACAGCATGAGTTCGGATTTGTGCGGCTTGGCTTCATTGATCATGTACTGCAGCAGGATGCGCCCATAGCCGCGCCGCTGCCAACTCGGCGCCACGGTGAGATTGAGCAAATGCGCTTCGCTGGCGGCGAACAGCACGATTGCGTGGCCGATGATTTGCGAGCCGACCAACATCAGCCAGCAGTCATAACCCGCGTCGAGCGCGTCCTTAAAATTGCCGCGCGTCCACGGAAACTCATAGGCGCTCGCCTCCTGCGCAGCGACGTGGTCTAGATCCGCCACGCGCATGCGGCGGAAGTGCGGCAGCGTTTCCGGCAGCGCGCTCATGCCTTGGCGGCACTGCGCAGCGCCGCTTGCTCGGTGGTCGTCAGCGCCACTTTATCGCGTACATAAACCGGCAGCGCTAGATGCGCCGGCACGCTTTCACCGCGCGCAAACGCCTGCGCACCCAAGCGCGCGATTTGTGCCGCGCTCGGCTCGATTGACGCGTCCGCCCCGATCAGCGTCGTACCATAGCGCTCGCGCAACTGTGCGCCGTAGGCGGCGAAGCCCGAACCGGCACCGAACCAACCGTCGCCTTCCGGCCTCGGCGCTCGCTCCGCGCTGCACACACTCGGCGCGGCGAGGCAGCGCCAGCCCGAATCGCGTTGTTCGTACGCCGCGTGATAGATCTCGCCCATGCGCGCATCCAACGCGACTACGACACGCCGCCGATCCGCGCTGGCTGCGATCGCCATCAGGCTACTTACCGGTACTACCGGAAGATCAAGACCAAAAGCCAAACCCTGAGCGATTCCGCATCCTATCCTGATGCCTGTAAATGCTCCAGGCCCAGCGCAAAAGGCGATTGCATCAAGCTCGCGCAGACGTGTGTCCGCTTGCTCGAGCAACTCTTGAACCTGGGGCAGCAGCGCCTCGTCTTCTTGTTGCGACCCGTCGGCGCAGCGCTCGATCAGATGGTCGCCGAGCAGCAGCGCCACCGAGCGGCGCTGCGTGGCGCTATCTAGGGCGAGGAGCTTCAAATTGGAACTCAAGTATATTTTGTTATTTGGAACAGGTGATTATACGGCATTCTTTATAAACTAGATCCAATGACCTGGCACCCATATCCACACTCGGCCACGGCGCTGCCAGCGTCCAGCTACCCAGATCGCGTTGCGATAAGGCTTGCTCACCCAGCGCCCCGGCAGCCACACCCAAGCGCTTTCCCACTTCCAACGGCCACCGACCCAGATGACATCGCCGTCCGGCTTGGGCGGCTGGATTTCGGTCTTAGGTGTGGGAGGGCCTGCGGGAACTTCGCTGACGGTTTCGTCTTCGACGTATAACGGTTGCTTGCGGCGAGAACCACAACCGGCGGCAAAGACGCAGGCAAAAAGAAAGGCGCGCCTGGAGAGCATGCGAGCGAAAGCTAAGCGGGGTCATCATCGTAACACGCGAACTTTGGCGTTCGGATCGCGCGAGGCTTTACACGGCTCGCCTTACCGCCTCACTGGACGGCCAACATGCGCTGCAGGCGCATCAAACACCGCGCTCAGTCGCGCGGATCGTTACCCTCGCCCGCCCAGATGCGGGCTTTGGCGCGCGCGTCACGGAAGGCACGCACTTCGTCGCGGGTGATGATGCCGTCGCGGTTGCCATCGATATCGTCGAAACGCTTGCCCAAGCGCGGAAAGTGCTTCTGCGCTTCGTCTCGGTTCAAAGCGCGGTCTTGATTTTCGTCGGCATCGCGCAGACGCTCGCGAAATTGCTCCTGGCGTTGCTGGCGGCGCTCTTCGCGCAGCTGCTGGCGCAATTCGCGCGGCTCCTTGTTGCCGCGCCAGACCCCGCGCTCGCCCTGCTGGGCGTGCGCAGGCAGCAAGACGAGAGCCGCCAAGAGCGTGAGCGCGGCCGCACCGAACCAGCGGTGCGTCGATTGCGCTCTTGCAGCCGAATGCTTCACTATCGCTCTGCCTTTCTCGCCCTATATCGTCGTTCTACGGGGCGCGGCGCAAGCCGCGCCCCCGTCGGCATACTACTCGATTGCTATTGGCGCGTCTGCGCGTCGTGCTTCTCTTCATGTATGTTCGCGCTGGCGGCGTTCAAGTCTTGGTGCAACTCTTTGCGTTCTTGCACACTCAAGTTGCCGTCCGACTTGTAGGCACGTTCTTTTTTGCGAATTGCGCGTTGCTCCAAGCGCAATTCGCGTGCTTCGGCGTGCGTCAGCTCGCCGGATTTCACGCCTTGATGAATGCGCGCATGCTGCCGGTGCTGGCGCTTGTTCACTTTCGGATCGTGCGTACCCAACTCGCCGGCCCACGACCACGACGCCGCCAACACCCCGCACAACCCTACCATCATTGCCAACTTCTTCATCTGATCACTCCTTATTTGATTGCCCATTCAACGCGCCATTGCCGCGTTGGTTGAAACCAGTGTATGTAGCCGCCCTCCGTAGAGAAAGCAGCACGCGGTAACAGGTTGTAACGATTTGTATCCATCGCCCTTACCAACGCCTTTCCGGATCGTGCTTCTCCTCGTAAATGTTCTGGCTCGCTTCGTCCAACTCACGCTGTAGTTCGTGCCGCTCCCGAGGCGTTAGCACGCCGTCGGCGCGGTAGTAGCGCTCCTCGCGGCCGATCGCCCGCTGTTCAGCGCGCAACGTCTGCGCCTCTTCGCGGCTCAACTCGCCCGTGCGCACGCCCTGTTCGATACGCTCGCGCTGCTGCGCTTGGCGCTCGTTAATGCTGGAGTGATGGCGGGTTGGATGGCTGGCGCACGCAGCCTGAGTAAGTGACGCGGTAAATAGCACAGCGATGGACATCATGACCGACTTGGACTGCATCATTTAGAACTCCTTAACTGGGTTGAACGAGCCTTATAGGCGCTGCCAATGTACAGCCCGCCGCCGTGCGAGATTGCTCTGAGCGAGTTTCAATGTGTAACGCCGTGTTGCCGCGCAACCACGCGCGATACAACTTGTTACGCCCGACTTGCGGCGCGGCACGCGGCCTGGCTAAGATGCGCGCATGACGCAAGCACGCAAGACTAAGATCCTAGTCATCGACGACGATATGCGCCTGCGCGAACTACTGCGGCGCTATCTGAGCGAGCAAGGCTTCGCCGTCGATGTCGCCGCAGACGCCGCGCAAATGGACAAGGCGCTCACGCGCGAGAACTATCACCTGCTCGTGCTGGATCTGATGCTGCCGGGCGAAGACGGTTTGGCCATCTGCCGCCGCCTGCGCGCCGCTGGCAACACGACGCCGATCGTCATGCTTACCGCCAAAGGTGACGAAGTCGACCGCATCGTCGGACTGGAAATGGGCGCGGACGACTATCTGCCCAAGCCATTCAACCCGCGCGAGCTGCTGGCGCGCATCAATGCTGTGCTGCGCCGCCGCCCGCCGGAGGAGCCGCCCGGTGCGCCAGCCGCCGCTGCAGAGTCGGTCTCGATTGGCGCGTTTACTTTCGATCTCGGTGCACGTCTGCTGGTCAAAAACGGCGAGTCGACCGCACTCACCACGGGCGAATACTCGCTGCTCAAAGTGCTTGTTTCCCACCCGCGCCAACCGCTCTCGCGCGACAAGCTGATGGATTTGGCGCGCGGGCGTGAGCATGAAGCGTTCGACCGCACTATCGATATCCAGATCTCGCGCCTGCGCAAATTGATCGAGGAAGACAGTTCGAAGCCGCGCTACATTCAGACTGTGTGGGGTTTCGGTTACGTGTTCGTCCCGGATGGCGGGGCGCAGTAGCCAGAACCTTCTGCTATGACCCTCTGGCCTCGCACCCTGCTTGGCCGCACGGCGCTGGTCATCGCCGCGGCGGTGCTGCTAAGCCAGTTGGTGGCCTGGCAAGGCTTCAACCTCTACAACCGCGGCCCGCGCTCCGAGCAACTCGCCTCGCTCGCGGCCAGTCACTTGCGCACCATCGCCACCGCCCTAGAGACGCTTAGCGAGGACGCGCGCAACGATTTCCTCGATGCATTGGAAGACACCCAAGGCATCAAAGTCATCGCCGATCAGGGCGCGCAGTTGCCCGCGCGCGAACCGCAACAAACTAACCTGCGCTTATTCTCGGAGTATGTGCGCGAGCAGCTTGGCCCCGACACTGAGTTCTTCGTGCAGAAGAACGGTCTCAACTTGTGGGTGCGCTTGCCTGTCGGCACGCAAGCCTACTGGGTCTCCATCCCGCGCAGCCAAATAGAGCGGCGCTTTCCGTGGGTGTGGATCGCCTGGGCAGCATTTTCGACTATGCTCGCCCTCGCGTTCGCCTACCTGTTCGTGCGGCGCATCAACCGGCCGCTGCAAGAGTTGGTTGGCGCCGCCAGCGCCATCGGCAAGGGACAGCAACCGCCGCCGCTGCCCACCGGCGGTGCGGCGGAACTGGACACCGTCAATCGCGCCTTCAACGAAATGGCGAACGATATCGACGCCCTCAACCGCGAGCGCGCGCTGCTGCTGGCCGGTGTCTCGCACGACCTGCGCACGCCGCTGGCGCGCTTGCGCCTCTCGGTAGAAATGCTGGAGGACGCGAGCGCAGACAAAGCCGGCATGAATCAAGACATCGAAGACATGGACGCCATCGTCGGCCAATTCCTCGACTTCGCGCGCGATGAACAAAGCGAACTCGCCTCCACTGCCGACTTGAACGACGTGGTGCGCGAAGTGTGTGCAGGCTACGCCAAGCGCGGTGTCGCTATTGCGACCGAGCTTGGCACGCTGCCGGCACTGGCCATCCGCCCCCTCGCGATGAAACGCCTGTTGACCAACTTGATCGAAAACGCGCGGCGCTACGGCGCACCGCCGATCGAGGTACGAACCACCGCCGATGCGAGTAGCATCGTACTAAGCGTGCTCGACCGGGGCCCGGGCATCAAAGCTGAAGATGCCCAGCGCCTGCTACAGCCATTCACGCGCGCGAGCGCCGCGCGTACCGATGCCGGCGGCGCGGGATTGGGATTGGCGATCGTCGATCGGATTGCGCGCCTGCACGGGGGTGCCGTGGCGTTGGTGCCACGCGAGAACGGCGGATTAGAGGCAAAAGTTACGCTGTCTGTGTAGGCACAATGCCGAGCGCCCAACAAGCGCTGAAGATAATCGCTCAGCGCGCGATTACTCGCCGCCGCCGAAAAATTGCTGTATCCGAGCGTTGCGCGTGACTACCCGCCGCACGTCCTCCTGCAACAGAAAACCCTCTTCGACGAGCGCCTTCGCTGCCACTTCTAGCCGTTGCGCGAAGACCACCCGGTCGGCGTACAAGCTCTCGAATGCCGGGCGTGAATCGCCGCCGCGATCGCGTGCCGAATCATCTCGCGGCAGCGGAGCAAACGTGCCGTAAAAATCCGTCAACTCTCCCGAGTTCGCCAAGGCGCTGCCGCGCAGATTCCACGGCGCGTACGTACCCAGCGGCACAAGCAACTCGACATTGCGCAGGCCGCCCAGTTCGTTGCCGAACTCATCCACTTGCGGCACCAGCGTGACGAACGGCGCGTCGAGTTTAGGCGGCTCGATATCGATGAAGCCTTCGCGCCAGCGCGGGCCATAGTCGGCACGATAGGCGGTATGCGCAACTCTCGGCGCGGGCAAGCCGGGCACGGCGGGAAACTTGAGCTTTGTTACGGGCACCAGCGTAGCGTCGGCGATGCGCGGATAGCGGCTCGCGGGCGGGGCGTTGCCCTCCTTCACCCACACGGTCAAGCGCGGCAGCAGCGCGCGCAAGTTGACCAGATAGTCGAGCGGATTGCCGTGGTAGACCTCGCTCTGCGCCCGCTGCGAAGGCGGCGGACTTTGAAGTTCCAGCGGCGGGTTGATGACGAAGTGCTGGCCGCTGGCCAGATGGTAAATACGCTCGTTCGGCAGCGGCTCGACGTCCTTGCTGCCGTCCGGCGTGGTGTGGATGAGTGAGGCGGCGCGGCCCCAGTACTCGTAGCCGCTGTTGGTGTAGAAAATCTTGGGCGGGTGTTTAGTTCGCGTGAGCAAGCCGGCTTCGTCCCCCGTCGCGGGATCGCGCTGCGTAGCGCCGCTGAACGGGAACAAATCGGTCGGATAGAAGAAGGTGTTGTAGCGGTGCGCGTCGCGCGACGCTTGCGCGAAGCGATGGTTGAAGCTGCCGCGCCCGGCGCCCGCGGCATGAACGAACATGCCGTCATAGACGGGACGGCCTCGCTCGTCGGTATTGAAATCTTGATACAAGAAATGCCGCAGGAAACGCCCGCTTTGCGAGACGCCGAAGGCGATCGCGTGCTTGGCGGGGAACAGCGCATCCTTGTCGTACTTGGCGTAGGCGGCGATGTCGCGAATGGCGGCGAAGCCCAACCCAACGATCCAAGGATCGCGCGCGCGGTAGACCAGTTCATAAATCTTGCCGGACCTGAAGTCCCCGTCGAGCACAATGTGCGTGAGCGGCGCTCGATCGGCTTGCACCCGACCGGAGGCATCGGTGAATCGCCAGGCAGCGCGCGCGATGATCTTGCGCGGCGCTTCGCGTCCCTCGCGTTCGGTCAGCACGTTGGCTGCGTCGTCGATTGCCGCAACCGGATACGGACGATGATTGCGGTGCGCTAGCGGTAGCACGGTTTGCGTTTGGTCGACCACCCAATCGCTGCGTACCAAACCGGTGATGGCTTGGTCGTTTTCTCTGGCAACGGGCGCCTGCAACCGCAACAGTTTTGGATCATCCGGCACGTCGGCTTGCCAGCCGACCCAAACGATGGTGTAACCGAGGCGCAACAACAGCGCATCGCCGAAATCGTCCTGCGCGCTGGGATCGGATGTGAAGCGCGCAGCATTGAAGTACGGCAGCAGCGCCTTACCGCCGCGGTTGGAGACTTCCACCAGCGCGACACCGTTGCCTTTGCTTGCATCGGCCGGACGCAGCACCACAAAATTGGCGCGCGCAACAACCGGCGCGCCGACGGAACGCGGCGCCAAAGCGAGATCGGTAATGCGTCGATTGTGTTCGTTGGCGGGATCGATGGCGAAGACGACGTCGCCGCTCAATTTTTCGTAGGCTCCGCTTGCCCCAAACGCGCGCCCATTTAGCACCGCTTCGCGCGCGCCCAAGTCGACACGCTCGACTGCTGCCTGCGCGCCATGCAACGCGCACAAGCCTAGCAGCCAAGCGCAGATCACCTTCATACTATCGACTGCATATCTGCATGAATGATATTGGACGCCACTCAAATAACATACCTATCCAATGTATCTGCTCCAACGGTGCCGATAGCAGGCGTACGCATCGTCGCCGAAGCAGACAAAGCGCAAGCGTTCGAACTGCGCATGCCGGCTGACGAGCGTTGCCGCCTCGCTAATGGCGATCGCGGTCGCGCGCTCCAGCGGATAACCATATGCCCCGGTGCTGATCGCCGGAAATGCGATGCTGCGCACTTGATGCGATCGCGCAAGCTCCAAGCTCGCGCGGTAGCAATTCGCCAGCAGTTCGTCTTCGTTGTGGTCGCCGCCCAGCCATACCGGTCCGACAGTGTGAATCACGTAGCGCGCCGCCAAGCGAAATCCCGGCGTAATGCGCGCCTCACCGGTCGGACAGCCGCCGATCGCACGGCACGCTTCCAGCAGTTCCGGCCCGGCCGCACGGTGAATGGCGCCGTCGACGCCGCCGCCGCCCAACAGCGATGAGTTAGCGGCGTTGACGATCGCATCCACGCTTTGTTGGGTGATGTCGCCTTGCACGATGTCGATGCGCTGCGCCGCCGTCGCACGCTCCATCGCACTCAACTTCTTCATACATTTGCCTCCGCTACCGGGGCCTCACCCCGCTTGGCAAAGAAATCTATCACCGTCTGCAGCCGCCGTGTGGCGCGCATGGGCGGCAGCGCGCGCATGATGGCATGCCCATAGCCCTTGGTCGAAAGTCGCACGTCGCAAATCATCAGCACGCCGCGGTCGGTTTCGTCGCGAATCAAACGCCCGGCACCTTGCTTGAGGGTGATCACCGCTTCGGGAAGCTGATAGTCCATGAACGCATTACCGCCACCCGCCCGCAGCGCATCGAGCCGCGCCGCGACCACTGGGTCGTCCGGCGGCGCGAACGGCAGCTTATCGATGACCACCACCGAAAGCGCCTCGCCGCGCACATCCACACCTTCCCAAAAGCTGTGGCTACCAAGCAGCACGGCATTGCCAAGCGCGCGAAAGCGCTCCAGTAATTCGCTGCGCGTGCCGGTGCCCTGCACCAACAGCGGATATTGCAGCCCCTCGCGCTCGAACGCGGCTGCCATGATCTCGTGTGCATCGCGCATCGCGCGCAGGGTCGTGAACAACATGAAGGTGCGCCCGCCCGCGGCACGCAGCACCGGCAGCGCGGCTTGCACGACAGCTTCGGTGTGGGCGCGCGAATTGGGTTCCACCATCTCTTTCGGCAAGTACAGAATCGCTTGATTGGGGTAGTCGAATGGGCTGTCCCAAGCGGCGCTCTCCGCATTCTCCAAGCCGAGCTGCGCTCGATAGTGGCCGAAGTCACCACCCATCGATAGCGTGGCGGAAGTGAAGATCCATGCACGCGGGTAGGCGCCCAACTGCGCGCGAAACGGCTCTGCCACCGACAGCGGCGTCATATGCAACTGAACGCTTTGCGCGAAAACCTCGACCCAGCGCACATGATCACCCGTCGGCTGTTCGCGCCAAGCGGCGAGTCTCGCGCATATCTCGGCAGCGCGGCGCTGGCAGTTCTGCAACCCCTCACTACGCTCGGCGTGAGAGACAAGCGTGCGCTCAAAAGCGTTCAACTGCTGCTCCAAACTCGGCAGTTCCGCGGCGAGCGAATCTTCCTTTTGCCACGTGCGCGCGCTGGAGCGCTCCTGCCCGCTGCGCGCGCCGCCGCGCTCCGGCGCTGTTCCGGCGGCGAGCCGGAGTTTACGCGCGGCTTGCTCGAGCGCGTCGCAAGCGCTGCCCAGTTCGGCAACTTCTTTCGCCACCAAGATGTGCTCGGCGCGGGTATCGCGCGCCAGTTCGAGCAATTGCGAACTGGAAATCGTCTGACCAAAAAACACGCTCGCGATCGCCGGCAATTGGTGCGCTTCATCGAAGATGACGGTGTTACACGCCGGCAGCAACTCCGCCACCCCCGTATCGCGCAGCATCACGTCAGCAAAGAACAGATGATGGTTGACCACCACCACATCGGCCTGCATCGCCTCGCGCCGCGCGCGCATGACAAAGCATTCCTTGTAGTAACCGCACTCCTGGCCGAGGCAGTTCTCGCGCGTAGAACTCACGTAGTTCCAAACGGTGGCCGTCTCGGGCACGCTCGCCAATTCGCTCTTGTCGCCGCTGGCACTACGGCGCGCAAAGCGCTCGATGGCGCCGAGATGGCGCACTTCGTCGCGGCTGGGCAAACGCGCTTCGGCCAATGCCCGGTCGAGAAAGTGATGGCAGACGTAGTTGGCGCGCCCCTTCAACAGCGCAACCGTCACCGGCGCGCCGAGCGCCGCGCGTACAGCGGGAATGTCGCGATGAAAAAGCTGATCTTGCAGCGTCTTGGTGCCGGTGGAGATGATTACCTTGCCCCCATGCAGCAGCGCCGGCACCAGGTAGGCGAAGGTCTTGCCGGTGCCAGTGCCCGCTTCGACAATGAGCGCCCTTGCATCGAGTAGTGCTTGCGCGACGCGCTGCGCCATCTCGACCTGCTGAGGGCGCACGCGATAGCCCGGCACGCCGCGCGAGAGTGGTCCCGTTGCGGAGAACGTCTCAGCGATGTCAGAGCGTTGCCCGGTCACGGTCTCAACGCAAGTTCTCGATCGCCACGGCTTCGACGCATTCACGCAGCGGCAAGCGCCACACGCGCGCGTAGAAGTACAACTCGGCTTCGAGCGCGCGGGTGATATTTTCTGCCCGGCGAAAACCGTGCTGCTCATTGGCGAATGTGACGTAGGCCACCGGCACGCCCTTTGCGCGCAGCGCCGCGACCATACGCTCGGCTTGATTGGGCGGGACAACTTTGTCCTCCAAGCCCTGGAAGAAAATGGCCGGTGCCTGCAACCGATCGCAGTGATGGATGGGTGAGCGCTCGCGGTACAGCGCTTGCGCAGCGGGATACGGACCGACCAAGCGATCCATGTAGCGCGCTTCGAACTTGTGCGTATCTTGCGCCAGCGCCTCCAGATCACTCACGCCGTAGTAGCTAGCCCCGGCAGTGAACACGTCGTGAAACGTCAGCGCGGCGAGCACGGTGAAACCGCCCGCGCTGCGCCCGCGAATGGCGAGCTTGGCGCGATCGGCCAAGCCCTTGCGCACCAGATGCAGCGCGCCGTGCACGCAATCCTCCACATCGGCTACGCCCCATAGCCCGTTGAGCGCGTCGCGATAAGCACGTCCGTAGCCGGTGCTGCCGCGGTAGTTGACGTCGAGCACGGCGAAGCCGCGACTGGTCCAATACTGGATGCCGAGATTCAAGCCGGTGCTGGTCGCCGCGGTCGGCCCGCCGTGGCCGATCACCAGCAACGGCGGCGCTGCGCCGGGGGGGCCGGCGGCGCTGGCGTGCGCCGGCGGATAGTAGAAAGCATGGGCAACGCTCGCGCCAGCGCTGGCGAAGGCGATCGGTTGCGGCAGCGACAAATATGCCACGTCCACCGGCAAGGCTGCGCCGCGGTAGAGCACCTCATGCGCGCCGCTAGCGGGATCGATACGGATGATGCAATCGCCGCGTTGCGGAGCGGCAGCCACACAGTAGGCGTACTGTGCGTCAGAGCAGACGTAGGACAGCTCGCTGTACGGCAGCGGCACTTCATGCTGTTTGCCTACCGCTGCCTCGACGATAGCGAAGCGCCATTGGCCTTCTTCGACGTACGAACAGGCCAGGGTGTCGACACCAAGACAAGCGTAAGTGGTCAAGCCGAACACCCATTGCGCGCGCCCGTAATCGCGCCGGGCCGGGTAAACCGGGTAGACTGCACCGTCGCGCCACCGATAGAGATTCCAGAAGCCGCTGCGGTCGGAGACGAAATAGAGGCTGCCATCGGACGCCCAGGTCGGTTGAAAAATGGACTCCGCCTCGCTGCCGGCGACGCACCGGGTGTCAACTATGCCCCCATCGGCGTCGAATGCGCCGACCCAAAGCTCGCAACCGTCCCAAGGCATGTTCGGTTGATTCCACTGCAGCCATGCCGCTAGGCCACCGTCGGATGTCACGCGCGGCGCCGCGTAAAAATCGCTGCCAGCGATGAGCTCGCGCTGCGCGCCGGTTACGGTATCGATGGCGGCGATGCAGTTGCGCACCGCCTCACCCGGCCGATGTCGTTCCACCACCGCCAGCCAGCGGCGGCGTTTCGTATCCGGGCTGGCGTCGGCGTAGCGGAAATCCATAACCTGCGTCAATCGCGTGGCACTCGCGGCACCGCGCATCGCGTAGAGCTGCCGGTCACCATCGTGGCTGAAAACGACGTCGCCACGATGCCAAGCGTACGCGCCTCCACCGTACTCGTGCACGCGGCTGCGCACATTGAACGGCGCCGGCGTCCGCTCGCTCACTCGCTGCCCGCGCAAATCTAATTGCATGAGCGTCTGCCGTCCGCCTTCAGCCGGGCGGCTCTCGACCCAATACAAATACTGCCCATCGCATTGCAGCTGCGTGATCGCGCCACCCGCCGCCCCAGCCATAGCGGCAGTGATCGGCGAGGGCCAGCTACCGTAGTCGAGGATGGTCATCCAATTCTTGGAAGAGCGTTGGCGCAGCGCGGCCATTGTAGCTAACATGCTCGCCTCATCAGCCCGCACCGCACGATGGCCGACGCCCCAGAATTCCCGAAACTGGACAGTACGACTCCGCAATTTTGGGAGGTGCGCTACCGCGCCGATTTCACGCCCTGGGATGCCGGCGGCGCGCCACAGCAAGTGCAAGCTTTCGCGGCGGCACAGCCGACGCCCCTGCGCGTGTTGGTACCCGGCTGTGGCAGCGGGTATGAGATCGTCTGCTTCGCTCAAGCGGGTTGGGACGTCACCGGCATCGATTTCAGCCCTGCCGCGGTCGAGCGCGCACGCCAACAGCTTGGGGCGCACGGCGCTTTGGTAGAGCAAGCGGATTTCTTCGCCTTGCCTCCGACGCCGCCGTTTGACTTGGTCTACGAGCGCACCTTCCTGTGTGCGCTGAAGCCGAACTTGCGCGCAGCCTACGCGCACCAAGTGGCACAACTGTTGGTTCCCGGCGGGCGGCTATGTGGCTACTTTTACTACGACGACAAATCCGGCGGCCCGCCTTTTGCCATTACACAACCGGAACTCGAGGTCCTGCTGACGCCCCAGTTTGAGCGCGTCGAAACGCTTCCGGTACCGGATTCATTGCCTATTTTCCAGGGCAAGGAGCGCTGGGAAGTTTGGCGCAAGCGGGGGTGACCCACTCGCGGCGATAAAGGGAGACGGGGCGCAAACCGTTACACACATATTTGCGGGGCCAGCGCTGGCCGAGCTTGACAAAGCTACGTTGACAATTGTATTTTGTTTACGGAAACAATGAGTCAAAGCACCAACTCACAGCAAGAACTCGAGCTTGCCTCAGTAACACCCTAAGGCCACCTAGAAACAAGACTGCCGGGATGATACATTAATGAGTATGAAATGGATCCGCGCCGCACTGGCGCTTATGCTGTTGCCCTTTGCCAGCTACGCCGTTGAAGAATCTCCTGCGGCGCCGGCCTTTGCCGCGGCGAGCCAGTCGGCCCCTGTTGCGCGCGGTTGGTCGGCTCAAGCCGAAGAACTCATCCTGCGCGCCGTGGCGATGCTGGGTGTCAACTACCGTTACGGCGGCACCTCGCCTGAACGCGGATTCGATTGCAGCGGGTTTGTGCGTCACGTGTTCGGTGATGCCCTTGGCATCACGCTGCCGCGCAACGCCATTGCGCAAAGCCAGGCCGGCTTGCCCATTTCCACCAACGACCTTCGCCCCGGCGACTTGGTGTTTTTCAACACTCTGCGCCGCGCTTTCTCTCACGTGGGCATCTATATCGGCAACAACCGCTTCATTCATGCGCCGCGCGCAGGACAGTCGATCAAGATCGCCCAGTTGAGCCACCCGTATTGGGCGCGCCGCTTCAACGGCGCCCGCCGAGTATTGTCAGCGGGCGGTTGAGCTGAGTCGGTTTACGGCTACATCTGCGACTGCAGGTAGTTCTGCAGACCAACCTGCTCGATCAACTGCATTTGCGTCTCTAGCCAATCGATGTGCTCTTCTTCGCTCTCGAGAATCGCTTCGAACAGTTCGCGCGAAATGAAGTCGTTGACTTTTTCGCAGTGCGCGATCGCCTCCTTTAAGGTTGGCAACGCGAGATACTCGAGCTTCAGGTCGCACTTCAGGCATTCGGGCACGTTTTGACCGATGAGCAATTTGCCCAAATCCTGCAGATTCGGCAGTCCCTCTAGAAACAGAATGCGCTCCATGAGCTTGTCCGCATGCTTCATTTCATCGACCGACTCTTTGCGCTCGTATTCCGCCAACTTGTGCAAACCCCAGTTGCTGAATATGCGCGCATGCAGGAAGTACTGGTTGATCGCGGTCAGCTCGTTGAATAGGACTTTATTCAAGTACTGCAGCACTTTCTTGTCGCCTTGCATCGCCCTCTCCGTTGCCAAAATCAGCCGCATGATAGCCGATCAGCAGGCGCCCGCGCGCGCTTTCAGTGCGCGCTAAGCAAGCTCAGACAGCGATCCGTGTCCAGTTTCCTGATACAAAAGACAACGAATCTATTAAGATGGCCGCTCGAACGCCAGCGCCACTTGCAGCACACATGAACGCTTCACTCCAAAGGCCCCCGCAATGAAACAGAGCATGGTTCGCAACGCGCAGATCCATCACATCACCGCCGGAATCATTCTATTCCTGGCCGCTATCGCGCTCTTGTTGGGCTTCCGGCTCGTGCACGAAACCATGGCGGATACGCCGCGCTACATGGACGCAACCGACGCGCTGCGCCGCATGGACATGCTGCACGACGGTTTGCACGCCGACGTTGTAGGCGCTGTCGCGGCGGCGTCTCGCGGCGACGCGCAGGAAGTACAAGCCGCCGCACAGCACGCCACGCGCCACGCCAAGGAAATGCATGACGCTTTGGCCGCTACCGAGCGGCTGCTGGCGGAACCCGCGATCATGCGCGGCATCGCGGCCGTGCGTCCGCTGCTGCAAAGCTACACCGAGCAGGCGACCACGATCGCCGCGCTCGCCGGTCAGAACCCAACCGCGGCCGCGCAAAAGCTGCCGCAGTTTCGCCAAAGCTTCGAAGCATTGGAGCAGCCAAACGAAGCGCTGGTCACGGCGACCAAGACGCTTGCGCGCGAGCAAATCGAGCGCACCGATCGAGCGGTCAGCTGGCTGGCTTACTTGCTGATCGCTTTGGGCATCCTGAGCGTATTCGACCGCGCCCTGGGCATTGTACGTGCGCGCCGCTTCGCAACGCCGCTCCTGGGTGCCAAGCAGATGGCACAAGAGATCGCAGCGGGCAATCTCGCTTCAGAGACCTCCTTGAGCGCTGGCGGCGAAGCGGGCGAATTGCTCGATGCGCTGCGCGAGATGCGCAGCGGCCTGGCGAGCATCGTCGGCCACGTGCGTCAGGGTGCCGACGGCGTCGCGCAGTCCTCGGAGCAACTGCGCGCAAGCAGCACCGATTTGTCGCAACGCACCGAGGAGCAAGCTGCCAGTCTGGAGCAAACCGCCGCCAGCATGGACGAGCTGACCAGCACGGTTAAGCAAAACGCCGAGAACGCCCAGCAAGCGAGCGAGCTGGCGCGCACGGCAGCGGGACTGGCTTCGCGCGGCGGCGAAGTGGTGAGCCAAGTCGTCAAGACCATGGCAGGTATCCAGGACAGCTCCAACAAGATCGCCGAGATCATCTCGGTCATCGATGGCATCGCGTTTCAGACCAACATCCTGGCGCTGAACGCCGCGGTGGAAGCCGCGCGCGCAGGCGATCAAGGCCGCGGCTTTGCGGTCGTCGCCGCGGAGGTGCGCAGCCTCGCACAACGCAGCGCCGCTGCCGCCAAGGAGATCAAAGCGCTTATTTCCGGCTCAGTCGAACGCGTGCATGCTGGCTCGAGCCTGGTCAGCAACGCCGGACAGAGCATGGACGAGATCGTCGAGAGCGTGCGCCGTGTAAGCGACTTGATTGCCGCCATGGCGCAGGCCTCGCGCGAGCAGTCGCTCGGCATCCAGCAGGTGAGCCAAACGGTCGTGCAGCTCGAGCAAGTTACGCAGCAGAACGCTGCCGTGGTGCAGCAAGTCGCCGCCTCAGCGGAGTCGATGAAAAACCAGGCGCGCGATCTGCTCCAGTCGGTTTCGGCGTTTCGCGTCGGCGCCAACGAGCAAGCTTTGGCGGTTGAAGCCCTTCAGCCTAGCCCCAAGGCGCTACAAGCAGCGCAGCCGCCACGCACTATGGCCGGTGCCCAGCTTGCCACCCCCGTCAGGCCTGTGCTTGGTGCGAGCAACAAATCGGCGCGCAAAGCGAGCGACCAAGTGCCCGACGAACAAGACGATTGGCAGGAATTTTAATGGTGTACGGGGAAGCTACCACGAGGATAGCGGGTTAACTGGCTCAGAATCTCAGTATTCAGGAGATGCTACCGACGGTAGCACTCCGCCACCGTCTGAGATTCAACCTCAGATACCGACTTTAACTTATTGATTTAATATTGCTCACGCCGCCTGGACCTGCACCGGCGTGCGCCGAGACGGCAACACTTCTTCCAGCAGCTCCGCTGCGTAGGGCTGGCAACGTCCGCAACCACTTGCCACCCCCAGACACTGCTCCAAGTCACGGACGCTGCGCGCACCCTGCTGCGCTGCTTCGCGGATTTGGCTGTCGGTTATTCCGTTACAAAGGCAGACGTACACGCTGAACTCTTTCCAAAGACGCGACTCAATTTGTCGTGCGACGCAGACGACACGTCGTAACAAGAATGATAATGATTCTTACTTAGAAGTCAATAACCCGAGTCGTCCTTTGCGCTAATATTTGCATCCCCAACCAGGAACCGAACATGAGACGCGTGCTGTCATCGTGCTGCGCAGCGCTAAGCGCTGTGGTCTTGCTCTGCGCCCTGCCCGCAGGTGCCGCGAAAACCGAACTCGAAAAAACCTTCTCAGACGAACTGACGATAGGCCAAGTGTTCTTCCCGATCGTTCGCGCGCTGGAGACCGCTCAAGGCGATGATGCCACGCTCTATGCCGCCGCAGTCCAGTCGGGCTATTTGAGCCAGGCCGACGCCGGCAAATCCGCCGCGCGCCAAGACCTCATCACACCTTCCATGTTCCAGAAATGCGGCGTGTTCACGGCGGCACGGCTGGTTTGGGGACAAGCGCAAGATCAAGCCCAAGGGGCCGAGGAGCCGCTGCAAGTACAGTCCGGCCCGCATACCCTACACACGACCGCGGACGCTGAAGCGGTACTCGGCAAGCCGCAGACTCCGGCTGAACGTATCAATTGCATGATCTTGTACCAATCGGTCATCGACCGCGCAGTGAACCTGCTTGGACGCTCGGAAACTTCGCGCGTAGTGCGCTACGACGTCGGGCGCAAAATGACTTACGCGCTCGAGGATTTGGCGCACCGGGCGAACACTGCGTTCTGGTTATCGCTCACCGACCCGCGTTCGCTGCGCGATGCCAAGTTCTGGCTCAAGTACTTTGCCGACGGCGAACAACTCTGCCGTGTGCCGACGCCGACGGGGCTGAGAGCCGGTAAGTCCGAATTCAGTTGCGGCGCTTTCATGATGGACCAGAAGAACATGGTGTTCGTCGAGGGCGGACGCATCTTCTCCGATGAAACGGTGCATGGGCTTTACATCAAGTTTGCGGAAACCGTCAAACCTGAGCAGAAGTAAGCTCTACGGATTTCTCGATAGCTCGGATGCGAGCACGGCAGCTGCGCTTGCCGCCGCTCAAGGGTAGTTGCTAGACTTGCGCGCGTCCCGCTCGCGCGGGTGGCGTGTCTGCCAGAGAACGAGCCGGGTTTTCCACGCCGGCTGAACGATAAAACTCACCAAGGACGCTCTGCGCTTGTCAACCGCTAACGCCGATCCCGCCGCACTGGATACTTTTCCCCGGCTGCTGCTGCACCACGCTGCCGCGCGCCCGGCCAAACCGGCGATGCGTGAAAAGCATCTCGGCATTTGGCAAACCTGGAGTTGGACGCAGGCCGCAGAGCAAGTACGGGCGCTCGCCGCCGGCCTGGCGGCCAACGGCTTCCAACGCGGCGATCATCTGGCCATCATCGGCGACAACCGCCCGCGCTTGTATTGGGCAATGTGCGCTGCGCAGGCTTTGGGCGGTGTCGCGGTGCCGCTGTATCAAGACGCCATCGCGCAAGAGATGGTGTTCGTGATGCACGACGCGGACGTGAAGTTCGCCATCGCCGAAGACCAAGAGCAAGTCGACAAGCTGCGCGAGATCAAGCCGCAATGCCCGCTGCTGACGCATATCTTCTACGACGATGCGCGCGGCCTGCGCCACTACACTGACGTCCAATCGCTGGAGGCGCTGCAGAAGGAGGGGCGCGCGTTCCTGCAAAACAACCCCGGCTACCTCGATGCCGAGATCGCACGCGGCAGCGGCGCGGACATCGCCGTCATGCTCTACACTTCCGGCACCACCGGCAACCCCAAGGGCGTGTGTCAGACGCACAATGCCTTTATTGCCGCCGCACGCGGCGATGTCGCCTTTGACGGCTTCACCGACCAAGATCAGATCTTGTCGTACTTGCCGATGGCGTGGGTCGGTGATCATTTGTTTTCCTACGCCGAAGCGCTGGTAGCGGGCTTTACCGTGAACTGTCCGGAGTCGAGCGACACCGTGATGATCGACCTGCGCGAGATCGGGCCGACTTACTATTTCGCGCCGCCACGCGTATTCGAGAATTTGCTCACGCAGGTCACCATCCGCATGGAGGATGCCGGGTGGTTGAAGCGCAAGTGGTACAAGTACTTCATGAACGTGGCGCGCCGATGTGGCGCCGATATCATGGACGGCAGAGCAGTTTCGCTGGGCGATCGGCTGCTCTACAAACTGGGCGACGCACTCATCTACGGTCCGCTGCGCAACACGCTCGGCATGAGCCGCATCCGCGTCGCCTATACGGGCGGCGCCGCGATCGGGCCGGACCTCTACCGCTTCTACCGCTCCATCGGCATCAACTTGAAGCAGCTCTACGGCCAGACCGAAACCTGTGCGTATGTCTCGAAGCACGCCAACGGCGAAGTTAAGCTAGATTCGGTCGGCAAGCCGCTGCCGGGGGTGCACATCAAAATCGCTGCCAACGGCGAAGTGCTGGTAAAGACACCCAGCCTGTTGAAAGAGTTTCGCAAGCGGCCAGATGCAACCGCCGAAGCGATCGACGGGGATGGTTACTTCCACACTGGCGACGCCGGTTTCTTCGATAGCGACGGCCATCTGAAAATCATTGACCGCGCTAAAGACGTCGGTAAACTCAACAACGGCACGCTGTTCGCACCGCAGTTTATCGAGAACAAACTCAAGTTCTTTTCGCATATCAAAGAGGCTGTGGCGTTCGGCGACCGGCGCGATCAAACCTGTGTGATGATCAACATTGACATGCAGGCGGTGGGCGACTGGGCTGAGCGGCGCGGCATCCCTTACTCCGGCCACACCGACCTGGCCGCGCGCCCCGAGGTGTACAAGTTGGTCGGCGACTGCGTCGAGCGGGTCAACAGCGATCTCGCGCAAGACGCTGCGCTCGCGGGCTCCCAAGTCCGGCGTTTTCTCGTGCTGCATAAGGAACTCGACGCCGACGACGGCGAGTTGACACGCACGCGCAAGGTTCGCCGCGGATACATCGCGGAGAAGTATGCTGCGCTGGTCGAGGCGTTGTACGCCGGCAAACCCGAGTGTCATATCGAAACGCAGGTGAAGTTCGAGGACGGCCGCACCGGCACCATCAGCGCTGACGTGCGCATCGCGGATGCGAACACATTCGGCCCCGGCGAGCTTGCGCGCGCCGCGTAAGACAACCCCATGCGCACCGGAACAATAGGAGACGTGATGCTCGACATCCGCAACGTCTCGCTTGCGTTCGGCGGCGTGCGCGCCCTCACCGATGTCAGCTTCGATGTGCGCGAGCATGAAATCCGTGCCATCATCGGTCCCAACGGCGCTGGCAAGAGTTCGATGCTAAACGTGATCAACGGTGTGTATCACCCACAGCGGGGCACCATCACGTTCCAAGGTACTCAGCGCAGCCAGATGCGCCCGCACGACGCAGCCAAACAAGGCATCGCGCGCACGTTCCAGAACATCGCGCTGTTCAAAGGCATGAGTGTGCTCGACAACATCATGACCGGACGCAACCTGAAGATGAAGTCAAACATCTTTGCGCAAGCGTTGTACCTAGGTCCGGCGCTGCATGAAGAATTAGCCCACCGCGCGAAAGTGGAGGAAATCATCGATTTTCTCGAGATCCAGTCGATTCGCAAGACGCCGGTCGGGCGCCTTCCCTACGGTTTGCAGAAGCGCGTCGAACTCGGCCGCGCGCTCGCGGCGGAACCGAAGATGCTATTGCTGGACGAGCCGATGGCAGGCATGAACCTGGAAGAGAAGCAAGACATGTCGCGCTTCATCCTCGATGTGAACGATCAACTCGGCACCACCATCGTCCTGATCGAACACGATATGGGCGTGGTAATGGACTTATCCGACCGCGTGGTCGTGCTCGACTACGGCAAGAAGATCGGCGATGGCACGCCGGACGAAGTGCGCCGCAACCAAGCGGTGATTGATGCGTACTTGGGTGTAAAACATTAGCGCATGAAGCGCGATGCGCGAAGTGTGAAGAGTGAAACGTGAAAAGTAAAATGCGCGCCGCCATCGATTCACTTTTCACGTTTCACGTCTGGTTTATCGCCCTTCCCTACTGGATACTGGTCACACGATCTTCTTGAAAATGAACTGGGGCTTTCTACTCGAAGTGATACTTGGCGGCCTCATGGCCGGCGTGCTGTATTCGCTGGTCGCGCTGGGCTTCGTGTTGATTTACAAGGCCTCGGGCGTGTTCAATTTTGCGCAGGGTGCGATGGTGTTATTCGCGGCGCTGTCGCTGGTGCGCCTGATGGAGCGCATGCCGTTCTTGGCAGCGCTCGCCCTCACCCTCGTCATCATGATCTTGCTGGCACTGGCGATCGAGCGCCTGGTGTTGCGCCCGCTGGTGAACCAGGCGCCAATCATCTTGTTCATGGCCACGATTGGGCTGACCTACTTCCTCGATGGTTTCGGCCAGACCATTTGGGGCAGCGACGTCTACCAACTCGACATCGGTATGCCGAAGGAGCCGATCATCATCGCGCAGAACCTGTTCGAGGGCGGTATCCTGGTGAACAAGGAAGATTTATACGCCGCCGTCATCGCCGCGATTTTGGTCGCCGGCCTCGCGGTGTTTTTCCAGAAAACCGCCACCGGACGCGCACTGCGAGCGGTGGCCGACGACCACCAGGCCGCGCAATCGGTGGGCATCCCGCTCAATCGTATCTGGGTCATCGTTTGGGCTGTCGCCGGTGTCGTGGCGTTGGTCGCGGGCATGGTATGGGGCTCCAAGCTCGGCGTACAGTTTTCCCTGTCGCTGATCGCGCTAAAGGCGCTGCCGGTGGTGATCCTCGGCGGCTTCGAATCTGTGCCCGGTGCGATCATCGGCGGACTTATCATCGGCGTGGGCGAAAAGTTATCCGAGGTTTACTTCGGGCCGTACGTCGGCGGGGGTATCGAGTATTGGTTCGCCTACGCGTTGGCCTTGGTGTTTCTGCTGGTGCGCCCCGAGGGGTTGTTTGGGGAGAAGCACATTGACAGGGTTTAGGGTGCACAGCGCGCACGCAGTTCCGTTCTTACTCGGTGCGCAACGCGCACACCATCTGCATTAGCCATGCTTTACCGCGAAGCCGGCCAATTCAAAACCACCTACGCAGCGGATCAGCAGATCTTCCCGATCCGTCAAGACCGCATCGCGGTGCTGCTGATTCTCGTCTTCGCGTTCCTCGCCGTACCGATGTTCGCGAGCGAGTATTTGTTTCGCGCCATCTTGATTCCGTTTTTGATCCTAGCGCTGACAGCGATCGGGCTTAACCTACTGGTCGGCTACTGCGGCCAGATCTCGCTCGGCACCGGCGCATTCATGGCTGTGGGCGCTTATGCGGCTTACAACATCGCGATTCGCATACCGAGCTTGAATCTGGTGGTGGTGTTCCTGCTCGCCGGCCTGGTTGCCACCTTGATGGGCGTGCTGTTCGGCACACCGAGTCTGCGCATCAAGGGCTTCTACCTTGCAGTGGCCACTTTGGCGGCGCAGTTCTTCATCGACTGGCTGTTCGCGCGCGTGGGTTGGTTTACCAACTACACGCCATCCGGCTCTGTCACCGCGCCGGAACTCCAAATGCTTGGCTGGGTGCTGGACACCCCAGCGGAGAAATATTTTCTGGTGCTAGCGATCGTGTGCCTGTTCGCCCTGGCGGCAAAGAACCTCACGCGCAGCGCCATTGGGCGCGCTTGGATGGCCACGCGCGACATGGATGTAGCCGCGGAGATCATCGGCATTCGCCCGATGTACGCCAAACTCTCCGCCTTCGCCGTGAGTTCGTTCTACATCGGCGTCGGCGGCGCGCTGTGGGCTTTCGTGCATCTCGGGTCCTGGGAGCCGCTCGCCTTCGATATCAACCGCTCGTTTAGCCTGCTGTTCATGATCATCATCGGCGGCTTAGGCTCTATTCTGGGGGCGTTCTTGGGCGCGGCGTTCATAACCATTCTGCCGCTGTTTCTGAATCAGCTGCCCACTTGGCTCGGCGTGAACATCTCCACCGCGACAATCTCGCACATGGAATTCATGATTTTTGGCGCCTTGATCGTGCTGTTCCTGATCGTCGAGCCGCTCGGCCTTGCTCGTCTTTGGTCAATCGGCAAAGAGAAGTTGAGGTTGTGGCCGTTCCCTCACTAAACCGTACCCATCCTGAGAAGGAGCGCCAAACACATGTTGCGCATCCGCAAACCAAGCCAATTCTTACGCGGCGCTCGCTTAGCCCTTTCCCCTCGTTCGAGCTTGATCGGCACCAAACTTGCGAACGGCGTCGTCGTCTATGGCATGAACCGCGCCGGCTACGGCGGACGCGGCATTTATCTTGACGGCGAGGATATCGAACCCGAACTAAAGCATTTGCAGTATTTCCTCCAGCCCGGCGCCGTCTTTTTCGATATCGGCGCCAACACCGGCATGTTTGCCCTCAAAGCGGCGAGCATCGTCGGCACTGACGGGACCGTCGTCGCAGTCGATCCGAGCATCGAGATGCTGCACCTGCTAGCGCATGGAGTAAGGAAAAACCGTTTCGACAACGTCCGGCTGCGCAACTTGTGCCTCGGCCGCGCCACGGGAACCGGTACGCTGTGGCTGAACGACGGAGAACCCAATCGCTTCAGCTTGCTCAAGATCGTCGGCGCGGCGACGCCGGCGTCCGTCCTCGTTGCGACATTGGACGACCTGTTCCAGTGGGAACGCTTGCCCCGGTTGGACTACGTCAAAATGGACGTGGTCGGCGCGGAGGATGAGGTGTTGGCAGGGGCTCAAGAAGTCATTGCGCGCTTCCGCCCGATCGTTCAGGTCGCCGTAAGCAATCGTGAGGTGCAAACGGTATTCGAGAACTACGGCACCTACCGGGTCCCCGGCGGATTGAATAAGGTCTACATTCCTGACGGCGATCCACGTATCGCCGCGTTCATCACACGCGGTTGGCAGCGCGACTAGCGGTCAACGCCGCCGGATATGGATAGTTATAATCGATTGCGTAAGGCCAAGCACGGCCTAACCGCAGCTTTGCGTTTAATTGAGGATGCCATGAAATTCTACTTTGCCAGACTCGCCATGATGCTCGCGGTGGCGCTCGGCTTTGCCGCAGCGGGCAGCGCCTACGCCCAAGCGAACGAACAGTTCGTCCCGGTGCTCGTTTACCGCACTGGGCCCTACGCGCCGAACGGCGTACCGGTCGCCAACGGGTTCGTCGACTACCTGAAGCTCATCAACGCCCGCGACGGCGGCATTAACGGCGTTAAGTTGACCTGGGAAGAGTGCGAAACCGGCTACGCGACCGACCGCGGCATCGAGTGCTATGAGCGCTTAAAGGCCAAAGGCCCAACCGGTGCCACCGCTTTCAATCCGCTCTCCACCGGCATCACCTATGCCCTCACCGAGAAAGTCGGCGCCGACAAGATCCCACTGTTTACCACAGGCTATGGCCGTTCGGAATCGAAAGACGGTTCCGTATTCAAGTGGAATTTCCCGCTAATGGGCACTTACTGGGTGGCGGCCGATATCCTGGTTCAGCATGTCACGAAAAAAGAAGGCGGCGCTGACAAGATGAAGGGTAAGAAGATCGCGCTGGTCTACCACGATTCCCCTTACGGCAAGGAGCCCATTCCGGTGTTGCAAGAGCAAGCGAAACGGCTGGGCTTCCAGTTGTTGACGTTGCCCGTCACCCACCCCGGCGTCGAACAAAAGGCGACCTGGCTGCAGATCCGGCAACAGCGCCCGAACTACGTGTTCTTGTGGGGCTGGGGAGTGATGAACTCGACAGCGATGAAAGAAGCGATAGCGGTCGGCTATCCGCGCACCCAGATGTACGGCGTGTGGTGGGCCGGCGCCGAGCCCGACGTGCTGGCCGCGGACGACGCGGCGAAGGGCTACAACGCCATCACGCTGCAGCATGGGGCGGAGCGAACCACCGTGCACAGCGAAATCATGAAGCATGTGCACGACAAAGGCCAAGGCACCGGCGAGAAGAAAGAGCTGGGCACGGTGCTCTACAACCGCGGCATGATCAGCGCCATGCTGGTAGTCGAAGCCGTACGGGCGGCACAAGGCAAGTTCGGCAAGAAACCGCTGAGGGGCGAGGAGGTACGCTGGGGCGCGGAAAACTTGAAGATCGACGCCGCACGCATTAAAGCGATGGGCATGGAAGGCATGATCCAGCCGCTTGCCACCTCCTGCGCCGACCACGAGGGCGCGCAGAAGGCGCGCATTCACACGTGGGACGGCGACAAGTGGAGCTTCACCAGCGACTGGTACCAGGCCGACGACAAAGTGCTTGGGCCGATGATCTCTGCTGCCGCGAAGAAATACGCCGCGGAGAAGAACATCACCCCGCGCGATTGCGGCAAGGAGTCATAAAGCTGTAGCGAACGCCCAATCCATCGGAATGCAAACTGCCGCTCCAGCATCGAAGGCGCCCGCTACCGCGCTGCTCGCCGTCAACGGCATCGAGGTGATCTATAACCACGTCATCTTGGTGCTGAAGGGGGTGTCGCTCAGTGTGCCGGACGGGCGTATTGTCGCCCTGCTCGGCGCAAACGGCGCTGGCAAAACCACGACGCTGCGTGCGGTGTCCAATCTGCTTAGAGGCGAGCGCGGTGACGTTACCAAGGGTTCGATCGAGTACCGCGGCGAGCGCGTCGAACGCTTGAGCCCCTCGGAACTGGTGCGGCGTGGCGTCGTGCAGGTCATGGAAGGCCGCCACTGTTTCGCACACCTGAGCGTGGAAGAAAATCTGCTGACCGGCGCCTACACGCGCGGAGCGGGACGCACTGAGATCAAGCAGGATTTGGAACGCGTGTACACCTTTTTCCCGCGCCTGAAGGAGCGCCGGAACTCCCAGGCCGGCTATACCTCCGGCGGCGAGCAGCAGATGACCGCCATCGGCCGCGCAC